>JBFICP010000170.1:0-7008 GCA_041581935.1 Gammaproteobacteria bacterium
CACTTGAGCGCCTACGGGCGCAGCGGACCCCGCGCGAGCTGGCCGGGTTTCGACTATCTCATGCAGGCTGAAGCCGGGTTTCTCTCGCTCACCGGTGAGCCGGACGCGCCGCCGGCACGCTTCGGCCTCTCCATCGTCGATTTCATGACCGGGCTCGGCCTCGCTTACGCCGTGCTGTCGGCGCTCACCGCGGCACGCGCGACCGGCAAGGGGCGCGACATGGACGTGAGCCTGTTCGACATGGCGCTCGCCAACACCAACTATCTGGCCGCCTGGTATCTGAACGAGGGACATCGCCAGGAACGCCTGCCGCGCTCGGCGCATCCCTCGCTGACCCCTTGCCAGCTCTACCCCACCGGCGATGGCTGGATATTTATCATGTGTAACAAGCAGAAGTTCTGGCCGGCGCTGTGCGAGCTCGTCGAACGACCGCAGTGGGCATCGGATCCGCGTTTCGCAACCTTCGCCGACCGACTTGCCAACCGCGAGGCGCTGACCGATTTGCTCGATGACGTGCTCCGAACGCGCCCCACCGGCGACTGGCTTTCCCGCTTCGCCGGACGCGTTCCCGCGGCACCCGTGAACGATATTGCCCAGGCGCTGGACAATCCCTTCGTTACCGAGCACGGGCGCCTGCAGTCGCTCGTGCACCCGAGCGCCGGGGAGTACCGCTTGGTGGCGCCGCCGATTCGCTCTTCCGAAGACCCGCCTGCGCGCCCGGCGCCGGCGCGCGGTCAGCACACCGACGCACTGCTCGCCGAACTCGGGTATGACACGCAACATTTAAAGAAGCTACGCGCTTCGGGAGTCATTTCATGAGCGATGCATCGAGAACAGCACTCATCACCGGCGGCGCCGGTGGTCTCGGCCGGGCGATGGCCGAGTCCCTGGCGAAGGACGGAATCAACACCGCGATTTTCGACATCGACGCGCGAGCCGGACCCACTCGCGCCGTGGAGCTGAACGATCACTGTGACAGTGAACGCGTGATTTTCATCCATGGAGACGTTTCCGACGAAAGCGCCTGTAACAAAGCAGTTGCCGAGTGCATCGATCGATTCGGAAGCATCGACGTGCTGGTGAACAACGCCGGCATCGGCGTCAGCTCGATTCGACCGGATGCAGAGCGCAATCACCCGAGCATCGAGGAGATCGATCGGGTGCTGTGGGACAGATTTTTCGCCGTGAACGCCACCGGTCCGTTGCTCATGATGCGTGCAGCGGTGCCCCATATGCGCAAGAAGGGCTGGGGACGCGTGATCAACAACACCACGAGCTTTTTCACCATGTTGCGCGTGCTGCCCTACGGCGCATCGAAGGCGGCGCTCGAATCCATGTCTGCCATCTGGGCCAAGGAGCTCGAGAGCAGCGGAATCACCGTGAACGTGCTGGTGCCCGGTGGTCCGACCGACACGCCGTTCGTCGGCGACGACTCCGGGATTGCCCGCGACAAGATGCTGAAACCCGCGATTATGGGCCCGCCAATCCGCTGGCTCGCGTCGAGCGCATCGGACGGCGTGACGGGCCGGCGCTTCGTGGCCGCCAACTGGGATGTCTCGAAAACCGATGCGGAGGCGGCGCAGGCGTCCGGGGCGCCCATCGGCTGGCCGGATCTGGCAAAAGCCGTTGTCTGGCCGGACTAGTGAGGGAGTCTCAAAAAAAGGGACCGCTACCGATTGAAAGCGACGCGCTTCTCCCCCCGCGCCGCATCGACCTTGACCAATCGATTCCAGCCGTGGCGGTCCGGGCGCTCGCCGAGCTGTATGCCGGTCAGCTCGTCGTATAGCCGGCGCGTCACTTCACCGGCCTCCCTGTCGTTGACCGTCAGGTGTTCGCCGCGGTACGAGATGCCGCCGACCGGCGCGATGATGGCGGCGGTGCCCGCACCAAAGCATTCCTGCATGCGCCCGGCACGAATTGCGTCGACCACCTCGTCGATCTCGATGCGGCGCTCCTCGACGGGATCGCCCAGGTCCTTCATCAGCGCAATCACGCTGTCGCGAGTCACACCGGGAAGAATCGTGCCCACCAGGGACGGCGTGATCACCTTACCGTCGATTCGGAAGAAGATGTTCATGGCGCCCACCTCTTCCACGTACCGATGCTCGACGCCGTCGAGCCACAAAACCTGGGCAAAGCCCTGCTGGCGACCCCGTTCGCCGGGAAACAAGCTCGCCGCGTAGTTACCCGAGGTCTTGGCGGCGCCCGTGCCGCCGGGAGCCGAGCGCGTGTACTGCTCTTCCACCTTGAGATCGATGGCGGCGGCATCCTCGTCGAAGTAGGCACGCACCGGCGCGGTCATGACCAGGAATCGAAACGACCGCGACGGCCGAACCTCGAGATGGGACTCGTCGCTGAAAATGAGCGGTCGGATGTACAGCGCCTGACCCCGCTTGCGCGGAATCCATGCGTGATCCAGCTCAATCAGCGACTCCAGCGCGCCATAGAAATGATCCGCGTCGGGCGCAGGAATGCACAAACGCTCGCAGGAATCGCACAGGCGCTTGTAGTTCATGTCCGGGCGAAAGATGCGCACCTTGCCGTCCTTACCCATGAATGCCTTGAGACCTTCGAACACCGCCTGCCCGTAATGAAGCGTGGCATTGGCGGGATCCACACGGACCGGCCCGTAGGGCAGCACCTCCGGCTGCTGCCAGCGGCCGTCCCGGCATTTCATGCTGAACATGTGATCGGAAAACACGTTTCCGAATCCCAGGTCGTCGAAGTCGACGTCGGCGATCCGGCTGCGACTGACCGGCGTCAGGCTCAAATCGGGCAACATAACGGGCCTCGGTATTCTCGTGCATCCAGTCAGACTGGAAAGGCGTCGCGCCCGCCGCCCGATCTGGTAGCTTGGCGCGCGTATCGGTAGTGTAGATTAGGCCAGATCGGGGGCCGGGGACAACGCCGGCCCGAACCGGGAGGCGCACAATTCGCCGCCCAGCGAGAACGCCATTCCCGGAATGCTGAGATCAATTCTGTTTCCACTGACCGCCATGCTGGCGGTGCTCACCACCTCCAGCATGGCGGTCACGGTGGTGGCGGTGCTGGCGCCCGAGGCGGCTCCGGCGATCGGTGTCGACGCGACCCGCATCGGATCCTACACGGCCATCGTGTACGTGTTCGCCACCCTGTCGGGCGCGATCACCGGGCCGATGGTGGATCGCTTCGGTGCGATTCGCGTGTGCCAGGCGACCATGGGACTCGCGGCCCTGGCGATGCTCTGCTTCACGCGCGCGACACTCGCGTGGGCGCTCGTGAGTGCCATCGTGCTGGGCTGCGCCTACGGCCCTTTCAACCCGGCCAGCGCTCACGTGCTGTGGCGCCTGTCGACGCCGCGCTGGCGACCGTTCGTGTTCTCGCTCAAGCAGACCGGCGTGCCGCTCGGGGGCGCGCTCACAGGGGCGTTGATCCCGGCAATCGTGCTGTGGTCGGACTGGCAGAGCGCGGCACTGTCGGTCGGCGCCGTGGCGGTGGCGATGATGCTGCTGCTGCAGCCGCTGCGTGCCCGCATGGATTCCGATCGCCGGGGACCGTTGAAGCTCGAGATGCGGCACCTGGTGGAGCCGGTGCGCCTGGCGCTCACCGAGCCGCGGCTTCGCGGCTACACTCTGGCGGCCTTTGCCTATGCCGGCTGCCAGCTGAGCGTCATGGCGTTCATGGTGGTCTTCCTGACCCGGGCCGTGAGCATGAGCCTGGTGCTGGCCGGCACGGTATTCGCGAGTCTGCAGATCGGCGGCTTCGCGGGCCGACTGCTGTGGGGCGGCATCGCCTCGCGTCTCGGTTCGCCTCGCGCGGTGCTGGTGTGCATCGGCCTCATCACCGCAGCCTGTCTCGTGGTGACACCGTTCATGAGCGGTGACTGGCCACTCGCCGGCATCATCGCACTGGCGACGTTGCTCGGTGCCAGCAGCCTCGGGTGGAACGGGGTGATGCTCTCGGAGGTGGCGACCCACGCCCCGGAAGGTCTCGCGGTGGACGCGACCGCCGGCATGCAGGTGGTGATGTTCGGTGGCATCACCGTCATTCCGCCCGTGTTCGGGTATCTGGTGTTGAGCACCGGAGGCTTTGCAGCATCGTTCACGACGGTGGCTGCCCTCGCCGTCATCGGCGCGCTGGTCATATTCCGCATGCCGAGAGCATGATGGCGATACCGTTATAATGCCTTGCAACAACCAGAACACGGCCGAGCCCATGTCCGATTGCGTGTCAATGACCCTTGCGGAGAAAATCCTCGCCCGCGCGTCGCGTCGCGATCGCGTGCAGCCCGGCGAGATCGTCACCTGTGATGTGGATCTGGCGATGATGCACGATTCCAGCGGGCCGCGACGCCTGGCACCGAAGCTCGAGGAGCTGGGAGTCGACGTCTGGGACACCGGCAAAGTGGTGCTCATCACCGATCACTTCGTCGGTGAAAATGATTCCCACAGCGTCGCCATACAGGCGCTCACCCGGGATTGGGCCGCGAAACGTCGCTTGCGCGGCTATCACGAGGCCCAGGGGATCTGCCACGTGGTGCTGCCCGAGCGCGGACATCTCAGGCCCGGAATGTTCGTGGTCGGCGGCGATTCACACTCGACCACGGGCGGTGCGTTCGGCTGTCTCATGACCGGCATCGGCGCCACCGACATGGCGGGGGTTCTCGCTACCGGCAACATCTGGATGCGCGTTCCGGAGACGCTGCGCGTGCGCCTCGACGGCGCGCTCGGCGAAGGGGTTACGGCCAAGGACGTGATTCTGGCGCTGTGCCGCACCATCGGTATCAACGGGGCGAACTACATGGCTCTCGAATATACCGGCAGCGGGGTCAGCGCCATGACGATGGACGAGCGCATGGTGCTTGCCAACATGGCGGTGGAGCTCGGCGCCAAATGCGGCATCGTTGCTCCGGATGGCACCACCCGCGCGTGGCTTGCGAACGTCGGCGTAGACGTGACGGATGCGGACGCCTGGCAGAGCGACGACGATGCCGCGGTGGCCAGCGAGATGGTCGTCGATGCCGCCGATCTCGGCCCTCAGGTGGCCGCGCCCCACAGCCCGGAGAACAGCGCGCCGGTGGATGTGCATGCCGGCACCGCCATCGACCAGGCCTATGTCGGCGCCTGCACGGGAGCGAAGCTCGACGATCTGCGCATGGTAGCGCGGGTTGTCGCGGGCCGGCACGCCGCCGACGGCGTGCGATTCTTCATTGCGCCGGCATCGGTCAGAATTGCCGAGGCGGCCGAGCGTGAAGGCATCGGCGACACCCTGCGCGCGGCCGGTGCGACGTTTCTGCCGAGCGCGTGCGGCGCCTGCATCGGACTGGGTGCGGCCCGTCTCGCGGCCGGGGAAGTCGGCATCTCCAGCTCGTCGAGAAACTTTCAGGGACGCATGGGCGACGCTTCGTCGAGAACGTACCTGTCCTCGCCCTATACGGTGGCCGCATCGGCGCTCGCCGGACGCATCGTCGATCCGAGGGATTACCTGTGAAGACGAACGGACGCGCCTGGGTCTACGGCGACGACATCAACACCGATTTGCTTGCACCAGCGGCCTATCTGAAAGGCTCCATGGAGGAGCTCGCCAGTCACTGTCTCGAAGATCTCGACGCGGCGTTCGCCGCATCGGTATGCGAAGGCGACGTGTTCGTCGCAGGCCGGAATCTCGGCATCGGCTCGTCACGGGAGCAAGCGCCCCAGGCACTGCACATATTGGGAATTCGCGCGGTGCTTGCCAAATCCTTCGGCCGCATTTTTTATCGCAATGCTTTGAACCTGGGTATACCCACGTTCGTGTGCCCGCAGGCGGATCGCATACATAAGGGCGATCGCCTCGAGGTCGACGCCGGCGAAGGCGTGGTGCATAACCTCAGCACCGGCGAGACATTGGCTTGCGAGACCCTGCCGGATCACCTCATGGATATGATTCGTGACGGCGGCCTGATTCCACATCTGAAAAAGAAACTCGGCACCCAGTAGGAGCCAATGCAAATAGTCATCCTTCCCGGCGACGACATCGGACCCGAAATCACCGCCGCCACTCGAAAGGTCCTCGACGTGCTCGACGCCAAGCTCGACCTCGGACTGCGCCTCGATGAACGCGCCATGGGACTCGCAACGCTGGACAGTCATGCCAGCACTCTGCCGCGCGCAGTGCTCGACGATGCACGCGCCGCCGACGGGGTGATACTCGCACCCGTCTCCACTTATGGCTATCCACCCGCGGATGAGGGCGGCATCAATCCGTCGGCTCATATTCGCATCGCACTCGATCTCTACGCCAACATTCGTCCCAGTCGCACCCGCGCCGGGGTGCACAACGTTGCCGACGATATGGATATCGTCGTCGTAAGGGAGAACACCGAAGGTTTCTACGCCGACCGGAACATGCTCGGTGGCAGCGGCGAGTTTCAACCCTCGGAGGATCTGGCGCTCGCGGTGCGAAAGGTGAGCGCGGCTGCGAGTCAACGCATTGCCAGAACGGCTTTCGGGCTGGCGATGCGGCGCGATAAGCACGTCACCATGGTGCACAAAGCCAACGTGCTAAAAGTCACGGATGGTTTGTTCGTCCGCGAGGTCGTCAAGGTCGCCGAGGAATTCCCCGCTGTGCGTCTCGACGAGATGCTGATCGATGCCATGGCCGCGCGTCTGATTCGCGAGCCTGAAGCGTTCGATGTCATCGTCACGACCAACATGTACGGCGACATACTCTCGGACGAGGCGGCGGCGCTGTGCGGAGGTCTCGGTCTCGCATCGGCATTGAACGCCGGTGACGAGCACGCTGTCGCGCAAGCCGTGCACGGCTCGGCACCCGACATTGCCGGGCGCGGCATTGCCAACCCGGCGGCGCTCATGCTCTCCGCGGCGATGTTGCTCGACTGGCTAGGCACCAGGCACGACAAGCCGATACTCAACGTCGCAGCAGATCTGCTCGAAGGTGCGGTGAACACGGCGCTTGCGGATGCTCGCAACCATACGCCCGATCTCGGCGGCGATGCGACGACGGAATCGTTTGCCAGCGCCGTGACCG
>JBFICP010000171.1:0-6975 GCA_041581935.1 Gammaproteobacteria bacterium
CGCTGAAGACCATGGCCGATCAGCCGGCGCTGACGATACTGCCCGTCAAGATGGCGCCGGACGCGCGAGCGCCGAGCTTCCGGCCCGCTCGAGGCATGTTTCTGATCGCGAGCCGCGGCCTCTTGGATCCCAATTTCTCCGAAAGCGTCGTGCTGTTGCTCGAGTACGATGCCCAAGGTGCTCTGGGGCTGATCGTCAACCGTCCAACCGAGGTGCAGCTGACCGATCTGCTTCCCGAAGTCGAAGAGCTCAAGGAGCGCACCGACGTCGTCTACCTCGGTGGTCCGGTGTCGAAGAATCGCATCGTGCTGCTCATGCGTACCGCGCAGCATCCCGCGGATTCCGGACGCGTGTTCGCCGATACTTATGTCAGTTCCAGCATGGAGACCCTCAAGCAGGCGGTCGCGCTCAGCCGTGAGGAGGTTACCTTCCACGCCTACGTCGGCTACGCCGGCTGGGGGCCCGGACAGCTCGACGACGAGCTTTCGCGTGGCGACTGGCACATTACGCCGGCCGAGGAGGCGATGGTGTTCGATCGCGCTTCCGACGAAATCTGGCCGGAGCTCATCGAGAAAAATGCCGGTCGCTGGGTGCGCGCCCCGGCTACCGGGCTGCAGTTGGCGAGCCGCCACCCGTGAGCGCGCGCAACTGAATTTTCCCGGATCGTCCCGGCAGGCGCCGCATACGCCCGGCATGACGCCCATGGCGCGCTATCTGGCAGAGCTCGATCGCCGTGAGCTCCAACCCGATGCGGCCCAGCGTCGCGCCGTCGAGTACACCCAGCAGCTCTACGAGAAGCTCGTCGCGACACACCGATCCGACAGCGGGCTGCTGCGGCGTCTTCGCGCCTTCGTCGGCCCGACACGGCCGGCTCCGGTTCACGGGCTCTATCTGTGGGGTGGAGTCGGGCGCGGCAAGACGCACATCGTCAATTCACTGTACGCGGCGTTGCCTTTTCCCGAGAAGATGCGCGTGCACTTTCATAGCTTCATGCAGCTCGTGCATCAGAGGCTGCGTGCGATCGGCGCGCGCCGGGATCCCTTGGCTGGCGTTGCCGAGGATCTTGCCGGAGAGGCACGAATCATCTGCTTCGACGAGTTCCACGTTTCAGACATCACCGACGCCATGTTGCTCGGGCGGCTGTTGAGAGCCTTGTTTGCCCGCGGCGTAACCCTGGTGGCCACGTCCAATATCGCCCCTGACGATCTGTATCTCGGGGGGCTGCAGCGCGAGCAGTTCTTGCCCGCCATCGCGCTCATCAAGACGCATACCGATGTGGTGCATCTCGACAGCCGTGTCGACTACCGGCTGCGCGTCCTCGAGCGAAGCGCCATCTACTACTGCCCCCTCGGCGCATCCGCCGACGAGGCCCTGTCGATCTGCTTCGGCGCTTTGGCCGGGGAAGACATGAGCTCCGAGAGGTTCATCGAAATCGCCGGTCGGCGCATCGACGCTCGAGCGGTTGCCGAGGGTATCGTCTGGTTCGACTATCCGGCCATTTGCGAGACCGCCCGCTCGGCCGCGGACTACATCGAGGTCGCCCGGCGCTACCACACCGTGCTGCTCTCCAACGTGCCCGTCATGGACGACAAGCTGCGCGACCGGGTGGTGCGCTTCATCCATCTGATTGATGAGCTCTACGAGCACAATGTGAATTTGATTCTTTCTGCCGCCGCGCTGCCCGACGATCTCTACGTGGGCGAGCATCTGACGGTGCGCTTCGACCGTGCCCGAAGCCGTCTCGCGGAGATGCAATCTCACGACTATCTGGCGGCAAAGCATCTCCCCTGAGTATCCGCCCGAGTGATCTGCGGATTTGCCCGTTTGTGTGACCGCTTCGGCGATGTGGACTCATTTACGGACGAAATCTGCACCGAATCTCCGCTCTTCGTTGACAGGATTTTTCGCCGCTGCTAAAGCCATGAATGAGTGCGTCAATGCTTGAAAAATCGACGCACCGCACGCATTTATTTACTCACGGGTTCCCCGCCAGGGCCCGGTGACGAATCGAAGGGAAAGCGAGGATATGGCGATCGACGAACGAGCAGGGCAGGCCGACGACGTGGACCAGGCAATACTCAAGCTCCTGGGCCACCGTTTTGGTGACGGCCTCGTGTACCTGAACAGCGACTCCGAGCAACAGGCGCTTCAAAGGGCCGTCCAGCTCGGGCTGGTGAGCCCCGAGGGCTACGTGACCCCCCGGGGACTGTCTCTCCTGGCACGTCACGGCGACGACTGAGTCGCCGCTCCGGCGCGAGCATGTCCGAGAACCGCGCAAAAGGCCCCAAAGGGGGCCTGCCTTGCGCCAGCGTCCGCGATTTTTAATACTGTACCGGCAAGCCGTGTGCGGGCACTTGATCGCGAACCGAGTGGCCGGCAACTCGTAACCACCCCCCCGGACGGATTTTCGAGATCCTGAATCCCCACGGGAAACCGCCGCGGCCTGAATTGGCATCGTGCGCCGGGTTTGGCCCCGGGCGTCAGAAAAACAAGACTGGGAAACGGAGGAGAACCCATGCCCGACTACACCACGCAGGACATTCGCAATGTCGCCCTGGTTGGTCACGGCGGCACCGGAAAAACCATGCTCGCCGAGGCCCTGCTCCACAAGGGGGGCGCCATCGCCGTCATGGGCGAGATAACCCGCGGAACCACGGTATGTGACTTTGATCCCCAGGAAAAAGAGCACCAGCATTCACTGGTCACCGCCATTGCGAGCCTCGACTACAAGGGCAAGCACGTCAATCTGCTGGATACGCCGGGCTATCCGGACTTTCTCGGCCGCGCGCTGATTGCGCTGCCGGCGGTCGAGACCGCCGCGGTCGTCATCGATGCGCGCTCAGGTATCGAGATGAGCACCCGCAAGATGATGGAAACGGCCGTCGAGCGCGGGCTTTGCCGGATGATCATCATTAACAAGATCGACGCCGACGATACGAACCTCGAGGTACTTCTCGGTTCGATCCAGGAGGAGTTCGGATCGGAGTGTCTGCCCATCAATCTTCCCGCCAAGGGTGGCAAGGCGGTCGCCGACTGCTTTTTCGTCCCCTACGATGGGGATACCGATTTTTCGTCGGTGGCCGAAGCCAATACGAACATCATCGATCAGGTCGTAGAAGTGGACGAGGAGCTGATGGAGCTCTACCTCGAGCAAGGCGAGGAGCTCGCGCCCGAAAAGCTGCATGATGCATTCGAGCAGGCGCTACGCGAGGGTCACCTCGTTCCGGTCTGTTTTGCTTCCGGCGAGAAAGGCACGGGCGTCGAAGAGCTGCTCGAGGTCATCACCCGGTTGATGCCGAATCCGGCTGAAGGAAATCCACCGCTGTTCGTACGCGGCGCCGACGCCAAGGGCGAGCGCGTCGTCATCGAGCCGGACCCATCCAAGCACGCACTCGCGCACGTTTTCCAGGTCACCATCGATTCGTTCGTCGGCAAGATGGGCATATTCCGCATACACCAGGGGACCGTGACCAAGGAGAGTCAGCTGTTTGTCGGTGATGGGAGGAAGCCGTTCAAGGTCGGTCATCTGTTCCGAATTCAGGGTAAGGATCACGAGGAGATCGAAGCGGGAATTCCCGGTGACATCTGTGCGGTCGCCAAGGTCGACGAGATCGATTTCAACAGCGTCCTGCACGATTCCCACGATGAGGACGAAATCCGCCCCGTCTCGGTCAAAATGCCCGCACCGATGTTCGGCCTCGCCATCGAGACCAAGACCCGTGGCGACGAGCAGAAGCTTTCCGATGCCCTGCACAAGCTGAGCGCCGAAGATCCCTGCTTCATCGTCGAGCACCACGCTTCGATGAATGAAACGGTCATCCGCGGGCTCGGCGACCTGCACCTGCGCATGGTGCTCGAGAAAATGGCTGAGCGTTACAACGTCGAGGTCAACACGCGACCGCCGAAAATCGCTTATCGCGAGACCATCCGCAAGGCCGCCGAGGGACACCATCGACACAAGAAGCAGACCGGGGGGGCAGGGCAGTTCGGTGAGGTGTACCTGCGGGTCGAACCACTGGAGCGCGGCGCCGGGTTCGAATTCGTCGACAAGATTGTCGGCGGTGTCATTCCGCAGCAATTCATTCCGGCGGTCGAGAAGGGCGTTCGCCAGGTGCTCGAAACCGGGGCGATTGCCGGCTATCCCATGCAGGACGTGCGCGTAACGGTGCACGACGGCAAGTTTCACGCAGTGGATTCCAAGGAGGTGGCGTTTGTCGCCGCCGGCAAGAAGGCCTTTCTCGACGCCATCAACAAGGCCAATCCCATCGTGCTCGAGCCGATCGTGGATATTCACGTCACCGTGCCCCAGGACAACATGGGCGATATTACCGGTGATCTCTCCTCGAAGCGCGGGCGTATCAGCGGCACGTCGACCGGCAGCGGTGGCATGCTCACGGTCACCGGTCAGGTGCCGTTGAGCGAGCTCGACAGCTACCAGTCGCAGCTCAAATCCGTCACCGGCGGCGCCGGCTCCTACTCCATGGCGTTCAGCCACTACGATCCGGTTCCGCCGGCGATTCAGAAGCAGCTCGCTTCGGATTTCAAGCCGGCGGCGGACGAAGATTGAGTCGAACCAGAGGCTTGCGTAATCCCAGGGTTCTCATCGCGCTCGCCGCCGTTGCGGCGCTGGCGCTCGGCGTCCTCGCCTCGTACATGACGTCGCGCCCGGTTGCGCCCGAGATCGACGGCCTGCTCTGGCCACAATCCAAGGCGTTGAAAGTGGTGGCGCTCGAAGACCACCACGGCGCGCCATTCACGCTGGAGCGGATGACCGGGCGCTGGACGCTGCTGTTTTTCGGCTATACGCACTGCCCGGACGTGTGCCCGGTCACCCTGTCGGTATTGAAAAACGCCATCGCGCTGATGGCTGAATCCGGCGCAGATCCCGAGCCGCCCCAGGTGGTGTTCGTGTCGGTGGACCCGGAGCGCGACACGCTCGAGCATATGGGCGCCTACGTCAGCCACTTCAACCCGGCATTCCTCGGCGTCACCGGCAACGACGCGAAGTTGAAAGATTTCGCGCGCCAGATGGGGGTCCTCTACATCCGCGCCGATGCGGACGCGGACGGCAACTACCTGGTGGATCACACCGCGGCCGTATTTCTCATCGATCCACGCGGCCACCTGGTGGCGCTGTTCCAGGCGCCGCATTCAGCGCAGACGATCGCGCGGGATGTGCCGAAAATCCAGCGCCTTGAATGGAACTGAACGCCGTTCGCAGGCATCTATATTTTCAGGGCTGCGTTGCGGGAAAGGGGAGGCGAACCGCGCCCTTCTCTGCGGTGCTGTTTTTCGACAATAAGCAATCCAAGGAGTAGCGAATGAGGACATTCACCAAGACGATAGTGACCATCGGGAGCGCGATTGCTCTGACAGCAGGGACGGCCCTTTCGGTGAGTGCGGATGACAAGGCGTACATCAAGTACCGGCAGGCGGTCATGAGCGCGGTCGGTGGCCACATGGGTGGTGCCGTCGCCATCATCAAGGGTGACGTGCCCTACACCGAAGATCTCGTTGCCCACGCGACCGGCCTCAACGACATGGCGAAAGCCGCGTCGAACGCCTTCAAGCAGGAAACGTCCGGCGGCGAGACGCGGGCCAAGCCCGAGATCTGGAAGGACCACGACGAGTTCATCCAGCAGTTAAAAGACATGCAAACGGCGACAGCCGACTTTCTCGCCGCGGCCAAGGCCGGTGGTCCGGCGGCCGCTGCTGAGAAGCTCGAAGCCGTGGGTGACTCGTGCAAAGGATGCCACAAGAAATTCCGAGAAAAGAAATCCTGAGCGCATTGAGCCGAAGGCGGCGAGCGTGGCTCGCCGCCTTTTTTCTTTTGTCGGTTCCGCTTCATGTAGTTGCGGAGGCCACTACCGGCATCGAGGAGTTGCGTCAGCGCGGCGCCTACGTGCTGCGCGCCGCCGGCTGCGTGACCTGTCACACCGACAAGGAGAATAAGGGTGAGTTTCTTGCCGGAGGCCGTGCTCTCGAGACGCCCTTCGGTACTTTCTACAGCCCCAATATCACGTTTGATCGCGAGCACGGCATCGGCGCCTGGCAGGCGCAGGATTTTTTTCGCGCCCTGAGCCACGGGGTCGCGCCCGACGGCAGCAGCTACTATCCAGTGTTTCCCTACACGACCTACACGCGCATGCGCCGCGAGGACATGTTTGCACTGTGGGCCTATCTCGCTACCGTTCCCAAGAGCGCGCGCCAGAACACGCCCCACGATCTGGCCTGGTATCTGCGCTACGGTATCGCAATCCGCGCCTGGAAATTCTTGTTCTTCGTGCCAGGCGTGTTTCAGCCCGACGAGAGTCGATCCGAGCAATGGAATCGCGGCGCCTATCTCGTAACCGCCATGGCCCACTGCGGTGAATGCCACACGCCGCGCACGCGATTCGGGAAGCTGGATTCGGATCTCGCCTTCGCCGGCGCCAAAGGCGGTCCTAACGATGAGGGCGCGCCCAACATCACACCTGACACGGAAACCGGCATCGGCAAATGGAGTCGCTCGGAGCTGGTCTATTATTTGTCGAAAGGCATGCTGCCGGACGGTGACTTTGCCAGCGGTCCGATGGTCGCGGTTATCGAAGACGGACTCGAGTACCTCACCGAGGAAGATCTCGACGCGATGGCCGAGTTCATCATGACCCTGCCACCCATCAAGCGCGATGTCGGCGGCTGAGGAGGGCATCGGGTGACGATATCGGTCATTGGGGCGGGATTTGGCCGCACTGGCACGGAATCGATGAAGCTAGCCCTGGAGCATCTGGGCTTTGGACCCTGCCACCATATGCACGAAGTCATCGCGAAACCCGGGCAGCGGCGCCTATGGCGTGCAATCGCAGCCGGTGGCGAACCGAGCTGGGACGAGGTCTTTGCCGGCTATCGTGCCGCGGTCGACTGGCCGTCCGCGTTCTTCTGGCGGGAATTGAGCGCGCATTATCCGAACGCGAAAATTCTCCTGACTCTCAGAAG
>JBFICP010000172.1:0-6934 GCA_041581935.1 Gammaproteobacteria bacterium
ATCGAGCTCTGCCGCGAGCCAGCGCTTGGCCTCCTCGGATGCGGGTGCGGGGAAGTCCAAGATCTGACAGCGGCTGCGGATGGTGGCGGGCAACGCGCCGGCCCGGTGAGTGACCAGCACGAAGACCGCGTCACCCGGCGGTTCCTCCAGCGTTTTCAAAAGGGTATTGGCAGCCGCCCGGGTGAGATGCTCGGCCGGTGCCACCACGATGACCTTGCGGCCGCCGTACTGGGAAGTGAGGGCAATGCGGGCGATGAGATCGCGTACCTGATCGATGCCAATCTGCGCCTTTCCCTCGAGCGGCACGAGCTCGTGACGATCGGGGTGCGTGTTCGCGGCTACCAGGCGGCAACCGCGACACGCGCCGCAGGCACCGTCGGCGAATGTGTCCGCTTCGCACAAAAGCGCCGCCAGCAGGTGTCGGGCAAAGTCGAGCTTTCCGACACCCTGCGGCCCGCGCAGCAGCAACGCGTGGGGCAGGCGCTCGCCGGCGTGCATGGCAGCGACGCGCTGCCATTGGGGCGCCTGCCAGGGTAGGTGTGACGCCCTCACAGCAGCGCTCCTACGGCATCCAATACTTGCGCGCTCACCGCCTCCACCGGGGCGGATGCGTCGATGCGCCGAAAGCGTCCCGGCTCGGCGTCGGCGCGCTGCAGATAGCATGAACGGATCCGCTCGAAAAACGCCGGGTCCTCGCGCTCGAAGCGATCCGGCCGTCCGCGTGCGTTGATGCGCGCCATACCGGTCGCTACCGGAAGATCGAGCAGCAAGGTCAAGTCCGGTCGCAACTCGCCCTGCACCCATTGTTCGAGAGCCGCAATGCGCGCGCCGTCGACGCCTCGCCCGCCGCCCTGATAGGCGAAGGTGGCGTCGGTGAATCGATCCGAGAGCACCCAGTCGCCGGCCTCGAGGGCCGGTACGATAACCTTGTGAAGATGCTCTGCGCGTGCCGCGAACACCAGCAGCAGCTCCGTGTCGCTCGACATGCCTCGATTGCCGGGATCGAGCAGCAGTGCGCGCACCGCCTCGCCGAGGCGGGTGCCTCCCGGCTCACGGGTTACGACAACGCGTACGCCCTGTGCGCTCAGGTATTCGCGGATTGCCGCCATCTGAGTCGACTTCCCGGCTCCCTCGATGCCTTCCACGGTGATGAAGCGACCACGCTCAGCCACCGGAGCTCCGGCGACGTTTCTGATAACGGTTGACCGCCTGCTGATGCTCCTCGTAGGTCGCGGAAAAGTGGTGGCTGCCGTCCCCCTTGGCAACGAAATACAGTGTGCCGTCGACATGCGGATGCAGCGTTGCCTGTATCGCGGCCGCGCTCGGTATGGCTATGGGGGTCGGCGGCAGGCCCTTGCGTAGGTAGGTGTTGTACGGGGTGTCGGTGCGCAGATCGCGGCGGCGCAAATTGCCGTCGAAGGCATCGCCCATGCCGTAGATCACCGTCGGGTCGGTCGCCAGGCGCATGCCCTTGCGCAGACGCTCCACGAAAACCCCGGCGATGCGCGGCCGCTCTCCGGCGACCCCCGTTTCCTTTTCGACAATGGACGCGAGAATCAGCGCTTCTTCTGCTGTCTCGAGCGGCAGCCCCTGCGCGCGACCGGCCCAGGCGCGTTTCAGGTAGCTGCTCATGGCATCGTGGGCGCGGCGTAAGAAATCGACATCACGGGTGCCGCGGGTGAAATAGTAGGTGTCCGGAAAGAACCGTCCCTCCGGGTGCACGCCGGCATGCCCGAGACGTGCCATGACCTCATCCGCCGTGAGTTCGGTGAGCGTATGCTCGAGTCGATCGTCGGAGTCGATGGCGGCCATCAGTTGAGCGAACGTCCAGCCCTCGACGATGGTCAGCGCATGCTGCACGACGCGCCCGGCGGTCAGCTGATCGAGCAGCGAGATGGGCGTGGTTCCCGCCTCGATGTGGTACTCACCGGCCTTGATGGCGCCCGCGCGCCCGTGCCAGCGTGCGTAAATCTCGAGCGCCCGGGGATTCGCGAGCACACCGTTGTCGGAGAGCTCCCGGGCCACCTTGGCGAGGCTGGCGCCGACGGGCACCATGTACTCGATGCCGGTCTCGGGCACCGCCAGAGGCTCGTCGAGGGCGCGACGCTCTCCGGCAATATACAGTCCCGCACCCGCGATCACGGCAAGCAGTGCCGCGACGCCAGCGACAAGCGCGCGCCGCGCGCCGCGCTTCAATGTCGGCTTGGGTGCATCGGGATCAGTCACGGGTCATGGCCCCACGCTCAACTAGTAACATCTGCAGCTCGTGTGCAACCGGCCCGACACGCAGCGCTTGTCCCTGCAGGGTTTTTATCGGCCAAACTCCGATGAGGCTGTTGGTAACGAAGCACTCGTCGGCCGACAGCAAATCGTCGATGCGCACCTGCGCAATCGCCGGTTCGAGTCCGTGCAGGTTACTCGCCGTTTCCAGCACCAGTGAACGCATGATACCCGCCACGCCGCATTCGCGGAGGTCCGGTGTCGACAGGCGTTCGCCATGGCGAACAAATAAGTTGCTCATGATCCCCTCGATTACGCGTTCTCTGTCGTCGAGCATCAGTCCCTCCGTGCAGTCGGCCGGGTCGTCCTCGGTTCGTGCAAGCACCTGCTCGAGTCGATTGAGGTGCTTGATTCCGGCAAGTCGAGGGTTGCGCCCGAGGCGCGTTGCGCACACCCGCACCGCGATGCCGTCGCGCCGTGCCGTAGGCGGGTACGCAGGCCAGGGGTATCGCGCGACGATGCGCGTCGGCGAGACGCCCGTTTCGGGCGCATAACCGCGCCCACCCTTGCCGCGTGTCACCACGACCTTCACGACTCCCCGCGGGACGCCATCGCAGACCCGGACGCACTCCTCCGCGAGCGTGGATAGCTCGGGAACCGGAATGGCCAGCCGGCGACAACCATCGGCGAGGCGCTCGAGATGCCGCTCGAGACACAGGGCACGGCCATCCTCGAGTGCCATGGTCTCGAACAGTCCGTCACCGAAGTGTAGCCCACGGTCCGAGACGCTGACGTGGTCCCGCTCGGTACCATCGATGAGTATCATTTCAGCAAGCCGGCTAGCGCTGCCAGCGGGCCGCGCGCCTTCTGTCGGGTCTCGTCGAGCTCGCGCTGCGCCTGTGAGTCAGCGACGATGCCCGCGCCGGCGCGGATCTCGACCCGCTCACCCTGCATGTCGATGGTGCGGATGAGGATATTCGAATCGCCGCTGCCGTCACGGTTGAAGTATGCGAACGCGCCCGTGTAGGGGCCGCGCGCCACTCCCTCGAGCTCGGAGATAATCTGCATGCATCGCACCTTCGGACAACCGGTGATGGTGCCGCCGGGAAAAACCGCACGGATGACCTGCGCTGGTGTTATCCCGTCGCGAAGCCTGCCGCGCACGTTGGAGACGATGTGGTGCACGTGAGTATAGGATTCCAATACCATCAGCTCGTTCACCTCGACACTTCCGATTCGACAGACGCGGCCGAGATCGTTGCGCTCGAGATCGATGAGCATGATGTGCTCGGCGCGTTCCTTTGGATGCGCGAGCAACGCCCGTGACAGGGCCCGGTCTTCCCGACTGTCGGCATTTCTCGGATAGGTTCCGGCGATAGGGCGGGTTTCGACGCGATCGCCGGAGATTCTGACCAGGCGTTCCGGAGACGAGCTCGCCACCACCCGGTCGCCAAGCACCGCGAGCCCCGCGAACGGTGCCGGATTCGCCGTGCGCAGCCGCGCATACACGCTGCCCGGATCGACTCCGTCGGCAAGTCTTCCGCGCCAGCCGCGCGACAGGTTCACTTGAAACACGTCGCCGTCGCGAATGTAGCGTTTGACCCGCGCGACGCCGTCGAGAAACTGCTCTGGCGGATCCTCGTCGATAACGCGAGGCAGATCCGATGGCGCGGCATTGGCGACCAGCTCGACGCTGCGGGCCTCGAGCACATCGCGCTCCATCTGATCGAGGCGGGTCAATAGCGGGGCCTCCGCCACCAGCACGGTGTCGCCGCGCAGGTGATCGCGAACGATAGCGGCCGGGATTCGATGCGCCTCGGCCACCGCGCAGTGACTGTCATCGGGCGGCAGCTTGACGCTGGGCTCGGTCTGCGCCACCAGCTCATAGCCCAGGTACAGGAACCAGCCGCCGAAAAACGGCAGCGGCGGCGGCGCTTCGAGCAGTGGGCCGGTGGTCGTCATCCAGCGATCAAGATGGGTGAGAAAATCGTCACCGCTTACGCTCACCGCGTCGGACTCGAGCTCCCCTTTGGGGAAAAGTGCCAGGCGCCCGCCTGGAAACGCGAAAAGGATGTCGTAGCGTGCCCGCTCGTTGCCGTGCTCGACGCTTTCGAGCAGAAAGGGATAGCGCTCGGGATTGGTGCGATGCACTGCGAGCAGATCCGGACGAACCGGAAGGCGGCGCCAACCACAATCCGCGGAGGACGAGTTATTCACTTTCAGACGGACTCCCGGCGAAGCGGGATTTCCGAACGCCAATCCGGTCAGTCTGCTCGCTTGAACACGAGCGTGCCGTTTGTGCCTCCGAATCCGAAGGAATTGGACATGCTGATGTTGATGGGCATTTCCCGGGCCTGGTTGGGGACATAGTCCAGATCGCACTCGTCGTCCGGCTCCTCCAGATTGATGGTCGGCGGTGCGACATTGTCATGGATGGCAAGCACGCTGAATACCGCTTCGACACCTCCGGCGGCGCCCAGGAGATGGCCAATCATGGACTTTGTCGAGCTCACTGCAACCTTGTGCGCATGCTCACCGAGAGCCGCCTTGACCGCACGGGTTTCGACCACGTCGCCGGCTGGGGTAGATGTGCCGTGGGCATTGATGTAGTCGATGTCTTGCGGATTGATCTTCGCATCGTTCATGGCCAGCACCATGCAGCGGCGCGCGCCATCGCCGTCATCCGGTGGCAGCGTAATGTGATAGGCGTCGCTGCTCATGCCGAATCCGATCAGCTCGGCGTAAATTTTCGCGCCACGCGACTTCGCGTAAGCGTACTCCTCGAGCACCATCACGCCGGCACCGTCTCCAAGCACGAATCCGTCACGCTGCTTGTCCCACGGTCGGCTCGCGCGCTGAGGCTCGTCGTTGCGCGTTGACAACGCGCGTGCCGAGGCGAAGCCGCCGAGTCCCGTCGGCGAGGTGGCCATCTCCGCACCACCCGCGATCATGACCTCGACGTCACCGCGCTCGATCATGCGCGCCGCATCGCCGATATTGTGCGTCCCCGTAGAGCAGGCGGTCACGATTCCGTAGTTGGGTCCCTTGATGCCATATTGGATCGACAGATTGCCGGCGATCATATTGATGATGTTGCTCGGAACGAAAAACGGCGAGATCTTCCGAGGTCCTCCCTTGATGAAGCTCTCGTATCCCTTTTCGATTCCGGGAAGCCCGCCAATCCCCGAGCCTATCGCGATTCCGATGCGTTCGGAGTTCTCCTCGGTAACCTCGATCCCCGAGTCCTGGATCGCCTGCATGGCCGCTGCGATACCGTAGTGAATGAATGGATCGGTTTTGCGCGCCTCCTTCGGCGTCATATAAGGAGACAAATCGAAATTACGTATCGAACCACCGATGCGGCTCGAGAAGGCGGATGTATCGAAATGATCGATCGTTTCGATTCCGCTCTTGCCATCCAGTATGTTCTGCCAGGCTTCCTTTACGGTATGACCGACGGGTGTTACCGCGCCGAGGCCGGTAATAACTATGCGTCGCATCCGCTACTCACCTCTTGCGAAAAAGAAAAGGCCGCCATCACATGAGTCGATGGTCGGCCTTTTCGATGCGAGATTCCCGTTAGGTGCTACTTGACATGGGCGTTGATGTAGTCCATCGCCTGTTGAACAGTGGTAATTTTTTCCGCCTCCTCATCAGGAATCTCGCAGTTGAACTCCTCCTCGAGAGCCATGACCAGTTCGACGGTGTCCAGTGAATCGGCACCGAGATCATCGACGAAGGAAGATTCCCCCGAGACCTCTTCCTCCTTGACGCCAAGCTGCTCCACGACGATCTGCTTGACGCGTTCTTCAACGGTACTCATATCGGATCTATCCTCCCCAGACGATGGAGCGATGCTCGTTCCGCGCCTAGTTTAGTTAAAAGGCACCAACATGCAAGGAGACTTTGGACCAAAGCCATGACCACATCGATTTCGCAGGCGTTTCAGACCGTTAGCCACTGATATTGATAAGTCCCTGAACGATGGGCAATTCCCTGAATCGCGACCGTGCAGGGCGTGGTTTCGGAGCTAACCTCCCATGTACATTCCGCCGTTGACGTGCAACGTTTCGCCCGTGATGTAGGCGGCCGCGGGAGACGCCAAGAAGGCCACCGCGGCGGCGATATCCTCCGGCGTTCCCAAGCGATTCATCGGAATTCCATCGAGCAACTGCTCGCGCTGCTTCTGCGACAAATTCGCCGTCATGTCGGTATCTATGAAACCCGGAGCGACCGCGTTGACGGTGACTCCACGGCCCGCCAGCTCACGCGCCAGCGCCCTCGTGAAGCCAATGATGCCGGCCTTGGCAGCCGCGTAATTCGACTGACCCGCGTTTCCGGTCGCGCCGACAACGGACGTGATATTAATAATGCGTCCGTGTCGTGCCTTCATGAGGTGGCGCACGCTTGCCCTGCACACGCGAAACAGCGACGTGAGATCGGTGTTGAGCACCGACTCCCACTCCTCCTCGCTCATTCGCGCGAGCAAGTTGTCGCGTGTGATCCCGGCATTGTTGACCAGGATGGTCGGATTGTGTGTATCGCTGCTCAGACGCTCGAACAGCGCGTTCACCGAATGACTGTCAGCGACATCGAGAGCCGCACCGAACCCCTCGATACCTGTCCCGGCCAGCGCCTCGCTGATGCGCTCCGCGCCCGCCTCGGTGGTCGCGGTACCTATGACGAAAGCGCCCTGGGTTCCGAGGGTTTTCGC
>JBFICP010000173.1:0-6885 GCA_041581935.1 Gammaproteobacteria bacterium
CGATCAAGATGACCGTGCCCGGCCCCTTCACCATGAGTCAACAGGCGCAGAACGACTTCTACGCCTCCGAGCAAGAAGCCGCCATCGATTACGCGGCCGCGGTCAACGAGGAGATCCGCGATTTGTTCGCGGCCGGTGCGGATATCGTACAGATCGATGAACCGTACATGCAGGCCCGCCCGGAAAAGGCTCGCCAGTACGGCCTCGATGCGTTGAATCGCGCGCTCGACGGCATCAGCGGCACCACGGCCGTTCACATCTGCTTCGGTTACGCCGCCATCATCCACGAGCGACCTTCCGGCTATTCATTTCTGCCCGAGCTCGCCGCCTGCCACTGCGCGCAGATCTCGGTGGAGACCGCTCAGTCGAATCTCGACTGCGCCGTGCTCGCCGAGCTGTCGGGAAAAAAGATCATGGTGGGCTGCATCGATCTTTCGGATACATCCGTCGAGACCCCGGACGTGATCGTTGCGCGCGTGAAGCGCGCGCTAGCCTACGTGAAAAAGGAAAATGTCATTCTTGCGCCGGACTGCGGCATGAAGTATCTGCCCCGGGACACGGCTTTCGGCAAGATTCAGGCGATGGCCGAAGCCGCTGCCCGGCTGCGTGCCGAGCTCGGCGGCTGATGACCGGGCCGACGAGAGAACGGTCCTGCTATCCGGTGGCACGCAAAGCGTCTTCGATGATTCCGGCCAGTCGTTCCACCACCGACGGCTTGCCGAACACGGCGGAAAAAAATCGCCCCTTGCCCGGAATCTCGGTCTCCCTCACGCAACGATACTGACCACCGGCCTCCTCGACGAGTATTTGTGTAGCGCACAGATCCCAAAGTGGTGTATCCCATTCCATGGCGGCATCCAGCGCGCCCATGGTGACGAGCGTGTGCGCGTAGCAGGTATGGTAGGCGCGGAAATTCGGATACGCCTCGACGATGGCCTGGAACACGCCGCTCGAATCAACCGGCCTGAGGAAGCTAGCCCGCGACGGAAGTCCGATTCGCGCCACCGCCCCGGCCTCGGCGCGTGTGCAATCGTCGAGATGCAGGCGCTCGGCGTTGGCGAAGGCGCCAAGTCCCCAGGCCGCGTGACAGCGCAGATCCATGGCACGGTGATCGATGACGCCGAGCAGCGGGTGCGCCTTGTAGTGCAATCCGATGATGCAACCGTAAAGCGGCACCTGCCGGGCAAACTCGGCCGTTCCGTCTATGGGATCGATGACCCAGCAATATTCGTGCTCCCGGGAGCTGTCACCCAACTCCTCGCCGAGCACACCCATGTCGGGATAGCGTTCCTCGATGCGCTTTCGAAATGCGCGCTCCGTCT
The DNA here is from genome assembly GCA_041581935.1 of Gammaproteobacteria bacterium. Taxonomy (GTDB): domain Bacteria; phylum Pseudomonadota; class Gammaproteobacteria; order HK1; family HK1; genus JAABYT01. Next base: position 1,323 of record JBFICP010000173.1, read on the forward strand.
CGACATCCGCCGTAGTGACAAGGCTCGCGTCAGCCTTCTTGGAAACCTCGAACCCGGCGCTCAAGATGGATGAAGTGGTCTGCGCGCACAAATCCGCAAGCTCGAGGGCGACATCGAGCAGCTCCCGTCGCCTTGCCACGGAAATCTCGTCGCGGGGATCACTCATGATCTCACCGCAGGAGCACGCATTCAGAAGGATTCCGCCGGGAGATCCATCAAGGTGTCACTACCCGCCTGAAGCGTTTCCGAAAGCGCGGTCGCGAGCGGCAGCAGGCGTTTCATATAGAATCGTGCCGTGGTGAGCTTCGCCTGGTAGAAGCCCGAATTGTCACCGCCAACTTTCGACTGCGCGACAGCCGCTGCGCGGGACCACATGTAACCGAATGAAACCAGCGCCATTAGCTTGAGATAATCGTAGGAAGCGGCACCGATTTCTTCGGGATCTTTACGGCTCGCTTCGCTGATCCAGCGTGTCGAGCTTTCGAGACTCGAAACAGCACTCGAAAGCGGAGAGATAAAGTCTTTCAGCTCTGCGTCCTCGGCATGTTCCGCCAGGAAGTCGTTCAATATTTTCAGGTAGCGTTTTATCAACCGTCCATTGTACATGCCGAGCTTGCGGCCGGTGAGATCCAGCGCATGAATGCCATTCGCTCCCTCGTAGATCTGTGCGATGCGTGAATCGCGAACGAGCTGCTCCATGCCCCACTCGCTGATGTACCCGTGTCCGCCGAAAACCTGCAATGAAAGATTGCAGACTTCGTTGCCGTAGTCCGTGAAATACGCCTTAACTACCGGTGTGAGCAGCGCCACCAGATCTTCGGCGCATTCGCGGGCCTGCGGGTCGGGATGGCGTTCCGAGATGTCAACCTGCAACGACACCCAGCCGAGCAGCGCGCGCGCCGCTTCGTTGTAAGCCTTGCCGGTGAGCAGCATCCGGCGCACGTCGGGGTGCACCACAATCGGATCGGCGGGTTGATCCGGTGCCTTCGGGCCACTCAACGAGCGCCCCTGAATTCGGTCGCGCGCGTATTCGGCGGCACTTTGATACGCGACCTCTGCCTGCGCGAGTCCTTCCTGTCCGACCATCAATCGCTCGTGATTCATCATCGAGAACATGGCGCGCAATCCCTTGTGCGGCTCGCCCACGAGATATCCGACCGCGTCTTCGTAATTCATGACGCACGTCGACGCACCCTTGATACCCATCTTGTGCTCGATGGAGCCACACGAGACCGAATTGCGAGCTCCCAGCGAACCGTCCTCGCCGACGAGATACTTGGGTACCAGGAACATGCTTATGCCCTTGACCCCCTCGGGCGCGTCCGGGAGGCGCGCGAGCACCAGGTGAATGATGTTCTCGGTAATGTCCTGGTCACCGCCGGTGATAAAAATCTTGGTACCGCTCACACGATAGCTGCCGTCGTCATGCGGTGTCGCGCGGGTACGTAGTAATCCCAAGTCGGTGCCGGCGTGGGATTCCGTCAAGCACATCACGCCTGTCCACGTGCCGTCCGCAAGTTTCGGCAGATATGTGCGCTTTAGGGCGTCGGTGCCGTGAGCGCGAATCGCAACGTAAGCACCGCGGGTCAGCCCCGGGTAGAGCGCGAGCGACATGTTGCAGGACTGAAGAATCTCCTCGAAGAAGACGCTGAGTGTGTGCGGAAGCCCCTGCCCCCCGTATTCCGGGTCGGACGCAAGCGCAAGCCAGCCGCCCGCGGCCAGCGCCTCGTAGGCTTTCTTGAATCCGCTCGGCGTACGCACCTGGCCGTTGTCGAGACGACATCCTTCGATGTCGCCCGTACGGTTGGTGGGGAAAACGACGCTTTCGCACAGCTTTGCGCCTTCTTCGAGCACCGTGTCGATGATATCGGCGCTCGCTTCCTCGAATCCATCGAGGTCGGCGAAGCAGCGTTCGACGTCGAGCAGCTCGTGAAGCACGAACTGCATGTCCCGAATCGGCGCCTTATATGTGGCCATGAATCGATTCCTTATTCTACATATTAGGATAGTTCGGTCCGCTGCCACCTTCCGGCGTTACCCAGTTGATGTTCTGGGTGACATCCTTGATATCGCAGGTTTTGCAGTGCACGCAGTTCTGGGCGTTGATTTGCAGTCGTTTGCCCTGCTCATCGTCAACGTACTCGTAGACGCCCGCGGGGCAGAAGCGTTCTTCAGGCGCGTTGTATTCTGCAAAGTTTATTTGCAGGGGAACATTCGCATCCTTCAGCTGAAGATGGACAGGCTGATCTTCGTCGTGAACCGTGTTTGCCAGATAAACCGATGAGGCCTTGTCGAAGGTAATCTCGCCGTCCGGTTTCGGATACTCGATGCCCGGACACTCGTCGGCCTTCTTCATACATGCGTGATCGGCGTGGTGGTGAAGGGTCCAGGGCGCGCGCCCGCGCAGAATGTAGGTATCGATGCCTGCGTAAGCCATGCCGCCCCACAGGCCCCACCGAAATGCCGGACGAATGTTGCGCACCCGTCGCAGCTCTTCCCACAGCCACGTTTCGCGCAAGCGGTGCGGATACTGCTCGAGCTCGCGCGCGCCGTCGGGATCCCCGCTGAGCGCCGCATGGATCGTCTCCGCCGCCACCATGCCGGATTTCATTGCGGTATGCGTGCCCTTGATCTTCGGCACGTTGAGAAAACCGGCGGTATCGCCGACCAGCAAGCCGCCGGGGACGGTGAGCTTGGGAATCGACTGGAATCCGCCCTCGTTGAGCGCCCGGGCGCCGTATGCGATCCGGCGCCCGCCCTCGAGCATCGGCCGGATGCGAGGGTGGGTCTTGAAACGCTGCATCTCGTCGAAAGGGCTCAAGTGGGGGTTCTCGTAGTCGAGGCCGATGACGAAGCCGATGGCGAGCTGATTGTCCTCCAGATGGTAGATGAAGGATCCGCCGTAGGTGGAACGGTCCATGGGCCATCCCACCGTGTGGATGACCCGACCCTGCTTGTGCTTGGCGGAATCGATCTCCCAGAGCTCCTTGATGCCGATGCCGTACGTCTGGGGATCGACGCCTTCGCGCAGTCGGAACTTGTCGAACAGCGTCTTGGTAAGCGATCCGCGGCACCCCTCGGCGAAGACCGTCTGCCGGCCGATGAGCTCGACCCCGGGCTCGAAGTTGGCCTTCGGATTTCCGTCGATGCCAATGCCCATGTCGCCGGTGGCCACGCCGCGCACGCCGCCCGACTCGTCGTAGAGCACCTCCGCGGCGGCGAAGCCCGGGAAAATTTCGACCCCGAGATTCTCCGCCTGAGCGCCGAGCCAGCGGCACAGATTACCGAGGCTGATGATGTAATTACCCTGATTGTGCATCTGCGGCGGTGTCGGCAGACGCACGGCACCGGAGCGGGTCAAGAACAGAAAGCGATCCTCGGTGACCGGCGTGTTGAGCGGCGCGCCCCGTTCCCGCCAGTCCGGCAGCAGCTCGTCCAGGGTGCGGGGCTCGAGCACGGCGCCGGAAAGAATGTGCGCGCCGACCTCCGATCCCTTCTCGACGATGCAGACGCTGAGGTCGGTGCCATGCTCCTCGCAGAGCTGACGCAGGCGAATGGCGGTCGCGAGGCCGGAGGGCCCGGCACCCACGATCACGACGTCAAACTCCATGGACTCCCGTTCCACCATGCACCTCCAGCGCGCCCGCGGCCGGCCAACCGCTCACATTCTCCCTGCCCGCCCTGACGCGGGCAAGGGTGGCGGAAAAAACGCAGAAATCCCTGTATTTTCCCTGCAAACGCGATTGCGCCCCGCCCGGCAAACGTACTAACCTTCGCGTTCTTTCGGGATGGGTCAATTTCCTCGGGTAGAGCAACGGTCATGAAGATTCTGGTCGCGGTCAAGAGGGTCATCGACTACAACGTCAAGGTGCGCGTGAAGGCGGACGGCAGCGGCGTCGAGACCGGCAACGTCAAGATGTCCATGAATCCCTTTGACGAGATCGCCGTGGAAGAAGCGCTGCGCCTCAGGGAAGCGGGCACCGCCGAGGAAGTCATCGCCGTCTCCATGGGCATCGAAAGGTGTCAGGAAACCATTCGCACGGCACTCGCAATGGGTGCCGATCGTGGCATTTTCGTGCACACCGACGAGGAGCTCGAGCCGCTCGCGGTCGCCAAGCTGCTCAAGGCACTGGTGGAGCGCGAATCACCCGGGCTCGTCATCGTGGGCAAGCAGGCCATCGACGGCGATCATTCCGAGACCGGTCAGATGCTGGCCGCTATTCTCGGCTGGCCCCAGGGAACGTTTGCCTCGAAGCTCGAGTTCGAAGACGGCGGGTTGAAAGTGACCCGCGAAGTCGATGGCGGCCTGGAGATTCTGAAGCTCGTGCTGCCGGCGATCATCACCACCGACCTGCGCTTGAACGAGCCGCGTTTTGCGTCGCTGCCGAATATCATGAAGGCCAAGAAAAAGCCCATGGACACCCTGACGCCGGAGGAGCTCGGTGTCGACATCACGCCGCACGTGACGGTTCTCGAAGTCGTCGAGCCACCCAAACGCGAAGCCGGAATCCGGGTAGAGAGCGTTTCCGAGCTCGTGGAAAAGCTCCGCAACGAAGCCAAGGTGATCTGAATGAGCGTACTGGTCGTAGCCGAACACAATAATGAGAGCCTCGGCGCCGCGACTCTCAATACCATTACCGCCGCTACCCGGCTCGACGACGATGTGCATGTGCTGGTCGCGGGCGCGAACTGCGCCGGCGCGGCGCAAGCCGCTGCCAAGGTCGCCGGCGTCACCAAGGTGCGGTGTGCCGACGACCCGCGCTATGACCACGGCGTTGCCGAACCGTTGGCCGCGCTCGTTGTCGCTCTCGCCGGCGAGTACAGCCACGTTCTGACTCCCGCCGACAAGTTCGGCAAGAACTTCCTGCCGCGGGCGGCTGCTCTTCTGGACGTGTCGTCCATCACCGATATCGTCGAGATCAAGGATGCCGATACATTCGTGCGTCCCATTTATGCCGGGAACGCCATCGCCACGGTCAAATCGAGCGACGCGGTGAAGCTCATCTCCATTCGAATGACCGCCTTCGAGGACGCTCCGGCCGAAGGCGGCAACGCAAGCGTGGAGAAAGTGGCGGCGGCGGAGGATCCGGGACTTTCGAGCTTCGTCGGTCAGGACCTGACCGTGTCGGAACGCCCCGAGCTGACGTCTGCGCGGGTCGTCGTGTCTGGCGGCCGGGGCATGCAGAGCGGCGAAAACTTCAAGATGCTGGAAGCCATCGCCGATCAGCTGAACGCCGCAATCGGCGCGTCCCGCGCCGCGGTGGATGCAGGTTATGTGCCCAACGACTATCAAGTCGGTCAGACAGGGAAGGTGGTGGCCCCGGATCTCTACGTCGCCGTGGGGATCTCTGGCGCCATCCAGCATCTCGCCGGCATGAAGGAAAGCAAAGTCATCGTCGCCATCAACAAGGACGAGGAAGCGCCGATTTTTCAGGTCGCTGACTACGGACTGGTTGCCGACCTGTTCAAGGCCCTTCCCGAGCTCGAAGCGGAATTGAAGAAGGAGGGTTAGTCCCTTTTCCTTGAGGAGCGAGCCTGCTCGCGAGTGGGGCCCATCCGCGAG
>JBFICP010000174.1:0-6816 GCA_041581935.1 Gammaproteobacteria bacterium
CATCATCGCGAGGACATCGTCGAGACCTTTTTTCTGAATCTGTTTCACGCTGGAAAGGTCAAGGCGATGCCGCCGAAGCTTCTGAGCGACGATGCCCGCCACGTGGTCATCCGTCCCATGGCCTACTGTGCCGAAGCCGATATTGCTGCGTATGCGCGCGCGCGAGACTTCCCTATCATCCCCTGCGATCTGTGCGGCTCTCAGGAAAACCTCGAACGGATTCGGATCAAGCGCATGCTTCGTGATTGGGAGGAAGCAACGCCGGGGCGCGTCGAGCAGATCATGCGCGGACTCAAGCGCGTGCGCCCATCGCACCTCGCCGACAGGGCGCTGTTCGACTTCGAGGGGCTCACTCCTCGGGCTGAGGAATGATGCCCGTCTGCTGGGTGATCAGACCGTAGTGCTCAATGCGCCGGTGCGCATCGAAATCAAAGATCGTGTTCTTGATGTACTGACCCAGGTCGAGATCGCAATTATAGCTCACCACCTCGTCGTCCTCGGTGAGCGCCTGGGCGACGATCTCGCCGGTGGGCGCAATGATGCACGACCCGCCGATTAAGCCGTAGCCATCCTCGTGACCTGCCTTGGCGGCGGCCACCACCCAGGTGCCGTTTTGATAAGCGCCCGCCTGCATCGACAGCAGGTTGTGAAACATCTTCAGATGCACCGGCTCCGGATGATAGGCGTTGCTGTCGGGAGTGTTGTAGCCGAGCATCACCAGATCGACCCCCTTCAAGCCCATCACGCGATAGGTTTCAGGCCAGCGGCGATCGTTACAGATGCACATGCCGACGATATGGTCGAACATCCGCCAGACCGGAAAGCCGAGATTGCCGACCTCGAAGTACTTTTTCTCCAGATGCTGATAGGAAGCGTTGGGTCGGTTGTCGGCATGTCCCGGCAGGTGCACCTTGCGGTACTTGCCGACGATGTTGCCGTCGGGCCCGACGAGAATCGAAGTGTTGTAATGATGGGTCTTGCCGTTGTCCCGCGCGAGCTCGGCGTATCCCAGGTAGAAGCCGATACCGAGGCGCTTGGCCTCGTCGAATAGTGGCCGCGTGGCCTCGTTCGGCATTTCTTCCTCGAAGTACGCATCGATCTGCTCGGCGTCCTCCATCCAGTAGCGGGGAAAGAAGGTCGTGAGCGCGAGCTCGGTGAACACAACGAGCTTGCATCCCCGCGAGTCGGCTTCGCGCAGCATCTCGACGAGGCGTTTGACGACGCTCTTGCGATCATCCGAGAGATGCACCGGTCCCAGCTGGGCGGCGGCGATATTCACATAACGCGGCATTGGTGGGCTCCTGTTCGTGCTCGTCTGTTCATGCTTTTCTGTAGGAGCGAGCTTGCTCGCGAGCGAGGCGGTCATCGCGCGCTAGCCCGCTTCTACAGGGCAAGGTGCTTGACTCGTTCACAGGTGTGCGCCGAAGTTCTTGTCCGGGTGCATTTCGGGCACGAGCTTACCGAGCGGCTGCGCGGCTTTGGGCTTGTCACAGGGAAGAAACTCGCCGCTGCCGCGCTCCACCTGGAGCTCGCCGTCGTGAATGACCACGCGGCCACGGCTCAGCACCGTCTCGGGCCAGCCTTTGATTGCCTGCCCCGTATACGGGGTGTAGCCCACCTGGTCGTGCAGCATCGCGTACTCGACAGTGAACGCCTTATCGGGATCCCAGATGGCGATATCGGCGTCGGAGCCGACGGCGATCGTCCCTTTGCGCGGATACAGCCCGTAGAGCTTGGCCGCGTTCGTGGCCGAAAGCGCCACGAACTGATTCAGATCGATGCGCCCGCCCTGCACGCCGGCGGAAAACAGCAGCGGCAGACGCAGCTCGATGCCGGGGACACCGTTGGCAATCTGGTTGAAGCCCGGATCCGGGCCCGCGGCCAGCTTGCCCGTCTCGTCGTAACGGTACGGCGCGTGATCGGAAGAGAATACCTGAAAGGTGCCGTTGGCAAGGCCCCGCCACACGTCCTCGTGCGCGGCCTCGTCGCGCGGCGGAGGACTGCAACACATCATCGCTCCGTCGGCGCCGGGGAGGTCCAGATCGTCGGCGGTCAGGAAGAGATACTGCGGGCAGGTTTCTCCATACACTTTCAATCCACGGTTCTGCGCGTTTCTTATCGCGTCGATGGCCTCGCCCGCCGAGACATGCACGATCAGCATCGGCACGTCGACGAGCTCCGCGAGACAGATAGCGCGATGCGTCGCCTCACCCTCTCCGACGCGCGGATGACTGACGGCATGATATTTGGGCTGCCGGTAACCGCCGCTGAGAAGCCGATCGGTCAACCAGCGAATCATGTCGTGGTTCTCCGCGTGCACCATGACCATGGCGCCGTGGCGTCGCGCGACTTCGAGCACCTGCAGCATCTGATGATCGTCGAGGCGCAGCATGTCATAGGTCATGTAGACCTTGAACGACGAGTAGCCGTCCTCGATGAGCGCCGGCAGCTCCTGGCCCAGCACCTGCTCGTCGGGATCGGAGATGATCAGGTGAAAAGCATAATCGATGACGGCTTTCGGATCGGCGCAGGCATGATAGTCCTTGACCACCTGTCTCAGGGACTGCCCACGATGCTGGGCGGCAAAGGGAATAATGGTGGTCGTGCCCCCGAAGGCCGCCGACACGCTTCCCGAGTAGAAATCGTCGGCGCATACGACGCCGGACGACGAGAGCTGCTCGATGTGACAGTGGCTGTCGATACCGCCGGGGAGCACGAGCTTGCCGCCGGCGTCGAATTCTCTGGCCGCGGCCGGAAGATTGTCCGCTAGAGCCACGACTTGTTCACCGCGGATGCCGACGTCGCAGCGCATCACGTCGGCGGCAGTGGCTACGGTGCCGTTTCTGATGACGATATCCAGCTCGGGCATGATGGTTCCTATATACGATGTGTCGGCATTCGGTCAATCGGTCCGGCCTCTCAACCCGCCTGGAAGCGCTCGAAGCGATACGGCGCGAGCATGGCGGGCGTGGTTCCACGGACGATCTCCTCGGCAAGCAGATCGCCCAGCAGCAGCCCCAGGGTCATGGCGCTGTGCGAGGTCATTACATAGAGGCCTCGCGCGAAGGGCAGGGGCCCGACGATCGGCAGCCCGTCGACGGGCATCGGCCTCACGCCGACGAACGGCGTGCAGCGCTCGGCGCTCAAATCGGGTGGTAGTGCCGGCAGATAGCGCCGCAGCCGCTCCAGCATCGTTACGGCGCCGGCCTTCAACACGGGCTCCGATTCATCCTCCGCGACGCTGGCGTCGAGATCTTCGGCCCCCATCAGGATTGCGTTACCTTTCGCGGGGCGCATGTGCAGCTCGCCGTGACAGGTCACGTAGTGGACATAGCGCAGCCAGCGCCACGGTTCGAGGCTCGGCGTCTCGAGCAGCAGTCCCTTCACGCGTCGCATGGGATATGCACCCGCGCCTTCGACGCCGGCACAGATCGCGTCGATCACACTCGGCGTCGCGGCGCCGGTTGCGAGCACGACGGAGCGCGTTTCAATCGTGCCGTTGTCGCAGACAATGCCACTCACACGATCGCGTGCATCACGAGTCAGCTCGCGCAGCGCGCATCCCTCTCGGATCTCGCCGCCGAGGGCGCGCAGGCGATGCGCCAGAAAGCGCGTCAATTGCAAACCGTCTACCCAGCCGTCGGCGAGCGCAATCAGCCCGCGTGCATCATCGGGGAAGGCCATGTGTGGTTCGATAGCGGCGAGCTCCGTCGCGTCGAGCCAGCGCACAGGGTAGTGAAAGCTCTCGAGGCGCTCATATTGCGACTTCAACGCATCGAGCCCTTGCGTGTCCCCGTCGCCCGTCCAGGTGAGCATTCCGCAGCCGCCCATACCGAGGCGGTCTTCGCCCCAATGCCGTGCCATCTCGCGATGCCGGGCCATCCCGGCGGCGTTGAGCCGGTGGTAGTGCTCGTCGGTAAATTTCGAAGTGGCGTTCAGCCAAGCGAATGTGTGGCTCGACGTCCCGCTGCCGATGGCGTGTGCTTCCAGCAATGTTACGCTGACACCGGCCTGGGCGAGGGCGTGGGCAACGGACGTGCCCAATATGCCACCGCCGACCACCACGACGTCTGCCGTTTCGCCCATGACGTCCTTGTACCGACCGGCGTGATGAGAGGCAAGCCGGCCCCCGGTCGGCCCGTGCTTCGAACGGGGGCAGCCGGCGAAATCGACGGACGGATTGTCTACATGCTGCGCCGGTCGAACTTGCCCGTGGCGTAACCGGGTCGCGCGGTGCGGGCGCGTGGTGCCGCGCCGCGCGCCACGGAGCATACCGTGATGGGATCGCGGATTCCGCGCACGCTGACCGAGCGCCGGTCGACGAAATCGAGCCCGTCGTCGGCGCTGGCCGCGCTGACGATCGTCTCGGAAGCGACGACGGACATGGGCGGTGCCGATCCGCACAGCCGCGCCGCCAGATTGACGGTCTCGCCGATGGCGGAGTAATCGAGATGCTCCTCGGAGCCGATATTTCCGATGAGCACCGGGCCCAAATTCAAGCCGATACCGAGCGGGAGAATCGGTGGCCCGTCGTGGCTGCCGCCGAATCTGGTGGTCTCCATGATCTCGAGCGCACAATGACAGGCTTCCACGGCGCCGCCATGGGAATCGAATATCGCCATGATCCCGTCCCCGCCGAACTTGTCCACGTATCCGCCGCGACGATATACACAGTCCACCTGCATGGCGAGATGCCGGCTCAGCATACGAAACAGTGCGTTAGGCGCCATATCCCGACTGAGTGCGGTGAAACCACGGACGTCGGAGAACAACACACACACGACGCGCTCTTCCGGTTCCGTCGACGCGCCGAAAGAGGCTTGATGTTCCACCATCTGTTGGGTTCGCGTCGAGATGTAGCGACTCAAGCTCGCCCGTACCCGTTCCATCTCCCTGAGATAGTCCATTCTCTGCAGATGACCACGAAGTCGTGCGGCTGCGATGACAGGGTTTATGGGCTTTTCGAGAATATCGTCTGCGCCAGCTTCGAAAGCGTTGAGTAATTGTTCCGAAGTCGACGACGCGGTCGTGAATATGATCGGTGTACGCTTGTAGCGATCGATGTCGCGCAATCGAGCGCAAAGCTCGACCGGCTCACCTCCCGGCAGCTCCAGATCCACGAGAAACGCATCGATTTCTTTTTGCAAGGCAATGAAAACGCACCGTTCGAAAGTGTCGGCTACCAGAGTCTTGAAACCCTGCGCCCGAAGAATGTCTTCAAGCATTTTTCTTATGGAAATATCCTGCTCTGCCAACAGAACTGTCCTCACGGATTTCAGCGCGCGGATTTCAGGTCTCGACACGAGCTTCAGTCTCCGTTACCGCTGGCCGCTTGCAGCCAGGAAGTCCACGATGGCGCATCGATGGCATCCTCGGGCACGAGGAATGGCCCTTCATCGCCGCGCTTCAGCAGCGTTTCGAAATCGTCGGCCGACAGTGGGCGACCGTATAGGAATCCCTGAATTTCTTCGCAGTCGAGCGCGCGTAGAAATTCCATCTGCTCCTTGCTTTCCACGCCTTCGGCGACGACAGTGAGGTCGAGGCTGTGGGCCAGACCGACAATCGCTGCGACGACGCAGGCAACGTCCGAGCGATCGACCACGTCGCGCACGAAGGACTGATCGATCTTGAGCACGTCGAGCGGGAATTGGGCCAGATAGGCCAACGACGAGTAGCCGGTACCGAAATCATCGACGGCGAGGCGCACACCCATTTCGCTGAGCGCGCGAAGGGTCGTAATGGTTTGGTCGATATCGGTCATGATGGCGCCCTCGGTCACCTCGAGCTCGAGCAGCTCCGGCGCAAGCCGAGTTTCCTTCAGCACCTGGTCGACCACCGCAACCAGAGTGCGGCTATGAAATTGCCGGGGCGACAGATTGACGGCCATCCGCACCGCGGCAAGGCCTTGTTCATGCCACAGTCTGCTTTGCGCACAGGCCGTGCGCAGGACCCACTCGCCGATTGTGTTGATGAGACCGGTGTCCTCGGCAATCGGGATGAACCGGCTCGGTGATACGAAACCGTGCTCCGGGTGCTGCCAGCGGATGAGACACTCCGCGCCCACCAGAGTACCGCTTTGCAGATCAATCTGCGGTTGGTAGAACAACTCGAGCTCGTCATTTTCGAGAGCGTCGTGCAGGTCGTTCTGCATGCTGAATCGTTGCATTGCAGCGGCGTTGAGATCCTGAGCGTAGAACTGGTAGTTGTCTCTGCCCTGGGCTTTGGCGTGGTACATCGCGGTATCTGCGTTCTTGAGCAGATCGTCGAAATTGTCGGCGTCCTGGGGATAAATCGACACGCCGACACTGCTGGTAATCTTGATCTCGTGGCCCTCGAGCGAGAAGGGTTCGATCGTTGCGGCGAGAATGTTCTCGCATACCGTGCTGATGGTAGTAACGATGTTTATGTCACTGACGATGTCCGGCACAACGATAATGAACTCGTCTCCACCAAAACGCACAACGGTATCTCCCTCTCGTAGATGACGGGTGAGTCGAGTGGCCATCTCTTTGAGAAACTGATCCCCGGCGACGTGTCCAAGCGAGTCATTAATCGATTTGAACCGATCCAAATCGAGAAACAGCACTGCAACGCTCGTGCCTTCCCGGCTCGCACGGCCCATTGCCTGCTCGAGTCGATCCCTCAGAAGGACGCGGTTCGGCAGGTCGGTGAGCGCATCGTAATGGGCTTGGTGGTAGAGCTTCTCCTCCCAGGCGATGTTTGACAGTGCAACCGCGGTGCGGTCCGCCACCTCCCGGGCCTGACTGACGTCTTCGACGGAGAAATCGCAATCTTCTCCGATGCCGATGGCGATAA
>JBFICP010000175.1:0-6812 GCA_041581935.1 Gammaproteobacteria bacterium
ATCCGTGAACAGATAGCGGCCGTTGTCGGCGCTCGTCCAGGCGAGACGCCCGCGTGTTTTCGAGCCGTCGGCGTTGGAGAACTCGAGCCAGTTGCCGATTGCGAGCGCGGTGACAAAGTCGAGAGACTCCGGCTGCACGCCTTCGTCGGGCTGCTCGGCCGCGAGGTCGTCCAGATCGACGCTTTCGGCCCCGGACAGCCAGTCGAGCTCGTCCTCGCTATCGACCTGTCCCTCGCTCGTCGTGCTCTCGAGCTCTTCGCGCAGGGCTTTCATTATGATCTGCACGGCCATGGTGCTGGCGACTTCGCCCGCGTTACAGCCTCCCATGCCGTCGGCAACCATGGCGATGCCCGCATTGTTGTCGATGGCGATGCCATCCTCGTTGTGGGATCGCCGCCGGCCGACATCGGTCTTCCCGGTGAACTCGACTTTGTTCTCGAGTTCAGCCACGGTTCCGATTTGGTCGTCGGCGGGGAATGGTTCCACGACCCGTGCGAGCACCACGGAGATGTTGTCGCGACCGCCGTTCTTGTTCGCCAGCTCGACCAGCGTCTCGCTCGCCGTGGCGAGATCATCCGCGTGTTTCTGCAGGTTGGTCTGGATATCGCCGTCCTCGACCATGTCGGTCAACCCGTCCGAGCACAGGAGAAATATGTCGCCGGGCTCCGCATCGACCTCCTGCACGTCGGGGGCCACCGATTCCTCGACGCCCACGGCACGGGTGATGACGTTGCTCTTGACGTTCTTTTTCGCCTCCTCGGGGGTATAGAAGCCTTTGTTGACGAGGTCCTGAACCAGCGAATGATCCAGGGTCACCTGCCGCAGCTCGCCGTTCTTGAGTCGATAAAGGCGCGAATCGCCGACGTGGGCCACCGTGACGCGGTTGTCGTGAAAGCGCGCGGCTACCAGGGTCGTCCCCATGCCGGCGCACTCCGGCTTGGATTCGGCGGCGCGGTGAATGGCCGCGTTGGCGCGTTCGACGGCCTGCTTGAGCGCGATTTCAAACTCGTTGATGGTTTCCTGTTGGGTATCGACGGGCGGCTCGGGCGCCGGCGCCTTTGTATCGGAATCGGTGCCGCTGGCACGTACCGCGGCCAAGTGATGGCTCGCCAGCGCGGCGAGAAACTGCTTGCGCTCGTCCGCCGGCAGGGATATCTGCTTCATGCCTTCCTTGACCCGGTTCAACAATCCGGGTAACAGCTCGACCAGCTTTTTCCGGTCCTCCGGAGAGTGAATGGGTGTCAGGCTCCAGATCACCTGGTCCATGGTCTCCACGGCGGAACGCCAGCCTTCGCCACCTTCGCCTTCGTCGAAGTAGCAGAATACGAGAAGCTCTTTCCAACGATTCAGGAAGAACTTGCGCACGACATCCGGGACGGGCTTGCCATGAAAACTCTTGGCCATGGTCTCCTGTGCCTGATGTCTCGCCTGTTCCAGCCGTTCACGACCCTCGAGCGCACTGGCCGACCCTTTGATGGTTTCTTCGGCCACCTGCTCCTGATCGGCGAGGAATTCCGTTAGCTGCTCGTGCACCACATTGAATACGTCGATGCTGTCCTCGAATTCCTCCAGCACCTTGCGCACGTAGCCTTCGACCTGGTTGTAGTAAGCGCCGCCGTCGTCGTGTTTCTCGTCCCAGCCGACCGCGGCCTCGGCGAGCTTGTTCAAGAGCTTGCGCGCCGGGTGGGACTTCTTGGAGAAAAAGTTCTTATCGATTAACGCCACCTTGAGCATTGGAATCTGCAGCCGACCGATGAGGGCTTTCATCGGGTCGGGCACGTTATGGTCGTCGAGGATGAAGTCGAACATCATCGATACGACGTCGAACATGACGACGTCGACCTGGCCCATGCCTTCGGTAACGTTGGCGGCTTTGAGTTCTCGCAATACGTTGGTATTGCCGACGCCGACCAGGGCGGGATCGATGATCGGCGCGCCGCCGGCCCCTACCGGCGCGGTTCCATGCTGCAGCGCTGTCAGGCTACCGAGCACTTCCGCCTGCCGGGTTTTCGCCTGGGCTTCGCTCACTCCGCCCGCGGCGCCGGCACTGGCGTTGATTACCTTTTGCAGCGCATGCATCAAACCGGCAGAGGCGGCATCGTCGTCGGCCGGCGCTTCGGCGGCTTGCCCCGGCGAAGTCGCCGCGTCCGCGCCATGGGCCTGGGGTGCTTCGCCTCGCTTGCCGGCGGCGCCTTTGACCACGCCACGCTTGATCGTTGGCAGCACGCCCTTGGCGATAAGATGGTCATTGATTTGCTCATAGAGCGCGTGGGTTTCGCCGATCACGTGAATGTCGAACAGCTTTAGAATGATGAGCTTGACCTCGACACTCGTTTGCACGATTCCGCAGGAGTCACGAAAGGCCTGGCAGATGATCTGGGGCCCGAGCGGGTTGCCGTCCTCTCCAATCTCCTTCAGACCGAGAATCGCTGCCATGCGCTTGTCGAGGGAAAACAGCTCTTCGTGACAGGCTCCGCGGACCTTGGAGACCATGTTGGTTACCGCCAGGGACTCCTCGAGAGCGGTCTCATCGAGCATTTCGAGCTTGAGCTCGGGGACACCCTGCGCCTGCGCGTCGTCTTCACCGTTGTTGGAAGCGCCCCCCCGAGCGCGTTTGACGGCCTCCTCGGAAAGCTCCACGAAGCGCTTTTCGAATGCCGCGCCGATGTCCGAGCGCTTGAGTCGCATCTCGCGCATGGTGTCGAAATACACGCTGTGATCCGATGCGTTCTCAGACTGATTGACGCGGTCGAACAGGGCATCGTCGACCTTGTCCATCATGGCCGGAAATGCGCGCACCAGATGCTCGATGGCGAGCTTCTGGCACTCGTCGAGAATGGCGCGTGAATCCCGCTTGCGTCGATGCTGGCGAGACGCCTCGTGATCGGCCATCTTGACGACTTTTTCCTGGTTCATGGTCTGCCCACTGAGAGTGACGGAGGACCCACGATGCCCGTGCCCGAAGCGGGCAACCGGACATACGTCCGGGAGGGACCACGCCGCGTAGCTGGCCGGCCCTTGACGCCGGCTACGGCGAGTGCCCGGAGTATTCAAAGATCTATCGGCCGCGGGCCGCCCTTTCTTGAGAATACTCATGCACTTAGTGGGTTCGAGCGACGAATGAATGCGACCCGAATCACACTCCGCGCCGCACTGTTGCCGGGGGGTGACATCGGGTGGACTTTTGGCGTTCGTCACAAGTCCGAAATTCACCACGTGGAAGGTGCGAAAAGGCGTTTTTAATGTGACTTAACGCACATGTTTCATATGCAGAATTGCCACAAATTAGGCTATATATTTCGATATGTGCGGCTCGGCTTCTGAGCCGTCTAGCTTCCTTGCAGTTGCAAGGAGGCGAAGTCCAACACCGAGATCGAGCGTCACCCGTGTGGGTGCACCAAAGGAGGTCGGAATGGACGCGAAGAAGAAGCAGGCGGAAAGCGAAGAGCTTTACGAAAAGCAACAGGACGTTCCGGAGTTCGAGGTCCCGGAGGAAATGGAAGCCTGGGGTCTCGATGACTTGTCGGACCTGGTGCCAACTACCTTCGATTGACAGCCCCGTTCTCGGGGTTCACCAGCCCGGCGGCGCGTCGGGTCTGGCCACAAGTCCTTCGACGATATCGGAGTAGTCCGGATCGTCAGCGGCGATATAGCCGTGTCTCACCAGAAAGTCGACTACCACGAGCGCACAGTTGAATTTGAACGCGTCGGTATCCCGCACCGTTTCCATGACCTTCTCGATCGACCATAGATAGAACTCGTCTACCTCGCCGTCTGTATTCTGCGGCGTGAATGCTTCGGGAAGCTCCAAATCGAAATTAAAGATCAGGTCGGGCCGGAACCCGACGTCGGTTTCCAACGCGTAGCTGATGGCACCGACGGCCCGTAGATGCCCGGCGATGTCGGGCGGGATGCCGGCTTCCTCAGCACACTCCTTCATCATATTGTCGTGTAGCCCGATGTCCGCCGGCTGCCCGCCCGCGACAATTTGATCGAGCTTACCCGGACCCGTGGGCTTGGTGAGCGATCGCCGGGCAATCCACATTTTCACGCCGTCGGCACCGCGCACGTAACCGTTCAGGTGAACACCATAGCCGCGCACGCCGAACCACGGTACGGCGGCGCGTTCGATGAGCATGAATGCGGGTTCGGACCAGCGTCGATTCACCGGATAAAGCTCGTCGCGCCAGCCTGCAATGTAACCCTGCTCGCGCAAGCTCTGCAGCACCTCGCCGACGGCCTGGGTGCGCTCACTGGCTGGCACTCGGTCGGTATCGAGATCCGCCGCAAGCGTGACACGTTCCCGACTGACCCGGAAAACCTCCGGCCATTGGGCGAGCATTTCGACAAACCGATGTTTGATGCAGCCGACGCGGATGCCGCTCACGGAGAAAGGCAGAAAATTGCCGAAATCGTGAATATTCGCGGTGCGAATTCGGTCGAGATAGCTCATGACCGGCCTGGCGCCAGCACTCGAGCTACGTTGGTGGAAACTTCTCGAGCATCTTGTGCACGGCTTCGTTGAGCTGCGCCCGATCTTTCTCGGGAGTCGACTTGAAGCTCACTTCGTCCTGTGCCGATCCACGCCACATGAGCTCTTTGTTCTCTGGATTGACGATATCCAGGATAAGGGTGCCTTCCTCGTACTCGTACACGTAAGTCTCGGGTGCACCGGCCCAGTAGCCGGGCCGGTAGGCGGCGCCATATCCATATCCCCAACCGGGACCGTATCCGTAATAGCTGTTGAGCGTCTGTACGCTGCGCCGTCGGTCGAGCGACACATGGTAGGCAACCAGAAAGTCCGGGTTGTTCGGGACCTTCGTGAATCCGCGGGCCTCGAGCGCCGAGTCGACGGCTTCATGAATACGGTTCTCGAGAATCGTATTGCCGTCGATGCGCGGATCGCCGGTAGGTTTCTGCGGCTCTTTGAGCCAATCGTAGGTTTTCAATCCGGTGAAATTGGCCTTCGGATCGTAGTCGTAGCTGATCTGCATCGTCGAGCAGCCGGCGATGAGGATCATCAGCGCGATCGCCACGCAATGCCATGGCCGGTTCGCCATCGCGCTCAATTGAGAACTTTCCACAATCCTTCCTTGTTTCTGCACATCGTCACGACGCGCGTGGCGCTGACCTCCCCGGCGTCGTTGAACACCTTCATGCGCCGGCAGGTGGTGCCGAAATCAGAGAAGCTATCGAGAACGGTAAGCTTCCCGTTGTGGCCGTTCTCGTCGTTCTTCCAGGTCGCGCTTTTACCTTTTTCGCCGTCGTCGAGAAGGCTTTTTGCGGTGGAACGCAGCAGCTCCCAGTCCTTGTCGGTGAAATGCGCGCTCGGTGAAAATTCGAGAAAACGCATGTTCGAGGCGTTTCCGGCCAACGGCAGTGCAGCGCTCGCAAGCAACACGACGAGTCGCACAAATCGTTGATGCATTCTCGAAACTCCCTGGCATCGGTCAATGAGAAGGCAGAATATCAACAATCGCCGGGCGAGGCAGCACTCGCAACGCCCGGCGGTGAAACCGGATTTCCCCGCATATCGGCCCATCAATCGGACATCAACGGGCCATCAACGGGCCAGCAGTCGACCGGCAAAACCGTCGATGCCGACGCCGACGCGTCCCGGCATTCGTTCGATGGCAGATGCCACCATGGCATCCCGGTAGACGAGCTCGACCGAGCGCGGATCCACCGCAGCCATGGCTTCGGGCAGCGCTGTGCGCGCCGTGCGCGAGCCGTCGGCGGTACCGTCACCGCCGATGAAGTGATCGATGACGACGGCGTCGGCACAGCGCGAAATGCGCGCGAAGAAGCCTTGTGGATCCACGATGGGCAGCAGCGGCGCCACCGTGATTACCACGTGCAGGCCGGCCTCGCGCAAAAGTGCGGCGGCCTCGAGCCGTTTCGACACGGAGCTTGCCGGCGGCGGCAGGCCCGGCAGGCGGTCGCGATCGCTTTCGATCGAAATATGAATCCTGAGGTCGCAGCGCCCCGCGAGTGCACGACAGACGCCGACGCTGTGCGTGACCCGATGGGTATGCGTTTGAATAATGAGCTCGTCGGGTGGTTTCTCTAGCATGGCTCCGAGCACCGCACGAGTAATTCCGAAACGCCGCTCGTGAGGCACGAAGGGGTCGGTCGCGCTCGACATGAATATGCTGAAACGCCCGCGGTTTGCACGCGCCCAGCGACACTCACGGTCGTATTGGGCAAGATAAGCGCTGGCTGCATTTTCGCGCGCTTCGAGAAAGCTGCCCCATTCGGCGCCGCGAGTAACAAACGGATTGTGCCTGACATAGCAGCCGACGCCGCACAGGCTGTTACCGAACGAGCAGCCGCGGTACGGTTGCAGGGAATGCGAGCTGACGGTTTTGAGGTACCCGGAGCTGCGCGTGAGGATACTTCGCACCGACGCCGTGGTCACAGTCATCGACATGGTCATCCCGTCCCGTCACGGCATGGTGCGTAACCTTCAGGTATCAACGAAGTCCTGGTAATCCCTCGCGATATCGCTGACTGCCGCCTGGTAGAGCTTCTCGCCGGCCTCGACGCTGGCGAGCGACGAGTCGGCGCCGATGCGCCCGTCGGGGAATCGTCGGCGGTAATCGTCGGCGTCCAGAATCGGGCCCGTCGGAGCGATGCGAGGGCTCTGCGGCGCAGATTTTACGGCGTTCGGATACGCGAAGTAGGTGAGCGATACCTCTGAGGGTGTCGCGTGGCTGCCCTCCGAGCTTCCGAACAACGATTGGGTCAGGGTCTTGACTGCGGGCGCCATGTACCAGTTACTGAGCTTGCAACGAACGCTGGGATGGTTACCC
>JBFICP010000176.1:0-6799 GCA_041581935.1 Gammaproteobacteria bacterium
GCGGATACAGCCGACGACGTCTGGCTGAGGCCTTACGAGAAGGACTGGGGCGTGGAAGACTCCATGCGCGAGTATCTCACCTGGGAGGTGGGACTGGTGGAGCAGCTCGAGCGCGACGGCACGGCCCGATTTCAACCCCGCCGCTGACTTGTGTCGCCGACGCCGATGCCCTTATCAGCCCTGGTCGGCAATTTGCGCAAGATGCGCGTCGAGGCCGCAGAGCCGATTCTTTATACGATGCCTGTCGGCGAGGAGTCGGTGCCGCTCAATCCGCTACTCGGAGCGTCCATCGGCATTCGTCATACGGGCAACATTCACTGCATCGCCTGCGGCCGCAGCACCACCAAGAGCTTCAATCAGGGTCACTGTTTCCCGTGCTTTCGCGATCTCGCGAGCTGCGACGGCTGCATCGTGCGCCCCGAGCGTTGCCATTACCATCTGGGAACCTGCCGCCAGCCCGAGTGGGGTGAGGCACACTGCATGCGACCCCATGTGGTCTACCTGGCCAACTCCTCGGGGGTCAAGGTGGGAATCACCCGGGAGTCACAGCTGCCGACCCGTTGGATCGATCAGGGCGCCGCCCAGGCTCTGCCCATCGCCCGCGCTGCGAGTCGCCGATTGTCGGGACTCATGGAGGTGGAATTCAAGGACCACGTCTCGGATCGCACCGACTGGCGACGCATGCTGAAGGGCGAGCCCGAGGTCGAGGATCTGACCGCGCACCGGGACGCTCTGCTGGCCCGCTGCGGGGACCGGCTGTCGAGCCTCACCGATTGTCACGACAGCGCGGCACCCGAGATTATCCCGGATGCCGAATGTCGCGCATTCCTCTATCCGGTGCTCGAGTATCCCGAGCGCGTGAAGGCCATCAATCTGGACAAGACACCACAGGTGCGGGGCACCCTGCTCGGTATAAAGGGTCAGTACCTCATCTTCGATACCGGCGTGCTCAACGTGCGGAAATACGGCGGATACGAGATCGAGCTGGCACTCTAGTCGACGCGCACGAGGAAGGGCGTCGAGGCGGGCGTGCGCGCTCTCATGAAAGTCGTCGAATCGGATTACTGCGCGCTTGCGAGGCGCACGTAGGCGTTGTATCGATTTCGGATCTTGCGCACGTAGTCGACGGTCTCGCTTCCTCGCGCGTAGCCGTGCGTGGCCAGCTGGTAAAAGCTGCGGCGCGACAGAAGCAGCATCGCGCGCTCGACGTTGTTGAACCATCGGTCAGGATTCCAACCCATCTTTCGCGCGAGGTCCCTCGCGTCGCGCACGTGACCGAGTCCCGCGTTGTAGGCGGCGAGTGTGAACCACATTCGATCCTGCACCGTAAGCTCCGATTCGAAGCGTTCGTGCAGCCACGCGAGATAACGTACGCCGGTCTCGATGCTCGTATCGACGCCGTGCAGATCTTCGACGCCGAACAGTTCCCCCGTAGTTGGTAGAATTTGCATAAGGCCCCGCGCGCCGGCCCAGGATTCCGCCATCGGGTCGAATCGGCTTTCCTGGTACATCTGCGCGACAATGAGCGCCCAGTCGAATCCATACTCCTCGGCGTACTTCTGTACCTGCTCATCGTAGGGCGAGATATTTCCCTTCGCTGAGTACTCCTGATGCGCGGCTACATGATCGCGAATGCGGCGCGAGTTCTCGAAATACTTGTTGTACACGAAGTTGAAAAAACGGCCCTTGTACTCCTTTTCCAGGAACTTGTTGAGTGCCGCAAGGAGCTCCTTGTCTTCTTTCCGGACCGCCCACCCGTGGGCGACGGGACCGTTCAAAGTCAATGCCGGCTTGATATCGTTGCGCCAGATGAGCTCGACGCTCAGGATGTGGCTGTCGGAGACGGTGAGGTCGTATTCTCCGGATGCCACTCGTGCAATGATCTCCTCCGTCTCCATGGTATCGGGTGCCGGCACCAGATTGAAATCGATGCCCTCGTCGCGCAGCTTCTGCATCGTCGACCACGACGAGCTCGAACGTCTGATTACGACGGTGCGACCGGTGAGATCTTCGGGTCCGGAAATCGCCGGTTCATCGGCACGTGCCACCAGCTCCTCGGTGACAAGGTTATACGGATTCGAGAAAGCGATGTCCTGCTGCGCGTGTTCGTCGGTGATCGCCATCGACGCCGCAATGAGGTCGCCGCCACCTGCCTTCAATGTCGGTATGAGATCGCTCCAGCGATTCGGCACTACCATTTCAAGCTGTAAACCGTGACGATCGGCAAATCGTTTCATGAGCTCGTATTCGAACCCGAGGAACTGCCCACGCCAGACAAAATAGGTCGCAGCATTGTTGCGTGTGAGAACGCGAAGCACCTGTCTATTCTTGATGCCCGACAAATCGTCCTTATATATGGCCTGACTCTGTTTCTTCAGTTGCTCTCGGCCGAGAAAACTGTTCAGTGCCGCGAGTAGATCGGCCGCCTCCGGATTCACACCCCAGGCAATCGTGCTGTCGCGGGTGAGTCCGTCGACCACCTTGAGATCCGGCCACTGATCCGACGTGGCGTCGAGCTGGCTGATGTCCACCGCCGCGATGTCGTACTCGCCGCTGGAAACGCCGCTCAATATCGCGTAAGCGGGAATATGCTCGGGGAGCAGGCGCAGCTCGATGCCCGCGTGCTGATTGCGGATTTCTATCAGTAAGTTCGAGAACGACGAGCGCTCGCGCACCGCCACCTCGCGCCCGACCAGATCTGCCGGACTATGAATCTCGTCGCCGACGCGCACCACGAGTTTTTCACGCACCGTGTCGATGGGAACCGTGAACGCAACCTTGTCTTTGCGGCTATCAGTGATTGTCAAGTTGGCAGCGATGAGATCTGCCTTGCCCGAACGCAGACTCGGAATCAAGTCTTCCCAACGGTCGACATGTATCCAGTCGAGCTCCAGGTAGTGCTTTTCTGCAAAGCGCTTGACGAGCTCAATCTCGTATTCATGTGAGGAAGCGACATCCGGCGGATAACTGAGCGCGGTACGCACGTTGGGCAAAAGCACGCGAAGCTCGCGCCGCCAGCGGATTTGCTTGAGATCGGCGATTGCCTGCCCGCCCGCGCTGCGGCTTCTCGTGATATCAGAAGCAGTCTGATCTGCGAGCGACCGATCGGAGGAGGGCGACAAATCCCAGGTAGCCACGCCCAATGCGATGCCGACAACTATCGCAAGAGCGGTAATACCCGTATGTCTGCTGCTTGCCTTGGGAGCGCGGAGTTCATGCATAGTCGAACTGCCTCTCGCATGCGAAACGAGCGATCCGCACCTGCCGGTGCATGACCACCAGAATCGCTGCAACGGCCGCCCAAAAGGACGGCCATCCTCTCACCCATGCGCATCGCCGGCGCTCCTCCCCAAGGCGATCCGTTTTAGCGCGTGCGCGGAATCGAAAAATCCGCGCCCTCACGAATGCCTGACGGCCATCGCGAGGTGATTGTTTTCTGACGCGTGAAAAAGCGTACGCCTTCGGGACCGTGCATGTGGTGGTCACCGAACAGCGATCGCTTCCATCCTCCAAAGCTGTAGTAGGCGGTCGGCACTGGGATCGGCACGTTCACGCCAACCATGCCTATTTTCACGCGACTGGTGAAGTTTCTGGCTGCATCACCATCGCGCGTGAAGATTGCGGCTCCGTTACCATACTCGTGGTCGTTGACCATCTGCAGCGCTTCTTCGTAATCCTTCGCGCGCACGACGCTCAATACCGGGCCGAAGATCTCTTCTTTGTAAATTCGCATATTCGGCGTCACCTTGTCGAACAGGCAGCCACCGAGAAAAAAGCCCTCATCGTGATTGGGGACGGCTTCGTTGCGGCCGTCGACCACCAGCTCCGCGCCTTCCTCGACGCCCAGGTCCACATAGCCTTTGACCTTGTCGCGATGGGCACCGGTTACCAGAGGTCCCATCTCGACACCGTTCTGATCGTAGGCGCCGATCTTCAGGGACTCGACCCGTGGCTTGAGGCGAGCGACGAGATCGTCGGCGGTCTCGTCACCCACTGCCACGGCAACGGAAATCGCCATGCAGCGTTCGCCGGCCGATCCGTAGGCGGAGCCGATGAGCGCATCCACCGTCTGATTCATGTCGGCATCGGGCATGACCACGAGATGATTTTTCGCGCCGCCGAGCGCCTGCACCCGTTTGCCGTGATCACTCGCGGTCTTGTGTACGTACTCGGCGATGGGGGTCGAGCCGACGAAGCTGACCGCGTCCACGTCCGGATCCGTCAGGAGCGCGTCCACCGCCTCCTTGTCACCAATGACGACGTTGAGTACGCCCTTCGGAAGTCCCGCCTCGATGGCGAGCTCGCCGAGACGCAGCCCGCAGGACGGATCGCGCTCCGAGGGCTTGAGCACGAACGTGTTGCCGCATGCGATGGCAATCGGGAACATCCAC
The DNA here is from genome assembly GCA_041581935.1 of Gammaproteobacteria bacterium. Lineage (GTDB taxonomy): Bacteria > Pseudomonadota > Gammaproteobacteria > HK1 > HK1 > JAABYT01. Next base: position 4,392 of record JBFICP010000176.1, read on the forward strand.
ATGGGGACCATGGCCGGAAAGTTGAAGGGTGTGATGCCGGCGCACACGCCCAGCGGCTGGCGAATGCTGTAGCTGTCCACATCCCGCGCGACGTTCTCGTTGACTTCGCCCTTGAGCAGCTGTGGAATCCCGCAGGCGAATTCGACGATTTCGGCGCCGCGCTGCACCGAGCCGCGGGCATCGTCGAGGGTCTTGCCGTGCTCGCGGGAAACGATCTCGGCGAGCTCGTCGCCGTGGGCCTCGACGAGATCGCGGAAGCGGAAGAGGATACGTGCGCGCTGGGCGGCGGGCGTCGCCGACCATGCGGGGAATGCCGCCTTTGCAGCAGACACCGCCCTGCGCACCTCGTGGGCGCTGGCATAGGGGGCGTGGGCAATCACCTGACCGGTGGCGGGATTGAACACGTCACCGAAGCGGTTGCTCTCGCCGGGAACCCGTTCGCCGTCGATGAAGTGGTAGAGATGCGTCGCCGCGCTATCGCTCGCCGATTGGCCGGACTGCATGACCTTGGCCATGAATTCCTCCTTCCTGTGCTCCCTGAGGCGTGCCGCCCGCTAGGCTCCTGGGGCGGTTGCGGCGAAGAGCCTAGCATACCGTAAATGGTCGAGTTTTGGAGGTACTTACATTCCCAATGGGTGGCCGCTGGGCACCCGGACGGGCGCGTTTGTGAGCGCAGGATGTATGGTGTTTGCCGCGCGTCTCGCCGAAGATGCGAGCGCCCATGCAGCAGGGAGTTCAATCATGTCGACCATTTTCTCCAAGATCGTGCGCGGCGAGGCGCAGGCGGATATCGTTTATCAGGATGAGCGAGTGACCTGCTTTCGCGACATCAACCCGGCCGCCCCGGTGCACATTCTGATCATCCCCAACAAGGAGATCGCCACCGTGAACGATCTCGGCGAGGAAGACGAGGCGCTTGCGGGCTACATGCTGTTGACGGCCAAACGTCTCGCCCGGGAGGCGGGTATCGACGAGAGTGGCTATCGGTTGATCATCAACTGCAACCGCGACGGCGGCCAGGTCGTGGATCATCTGCATCTGCATCTCATGGGCGGGCGCCCCATGGGTCCGATGGTGGTACGGATGTAGACGCGGCGGCGTGTACTGTATATATTGACAGCCTCTGCAGATGCAGACCAAAACCCGTGGAGCGGGACCGACTCGATGTTGCCACTCACCCAGCGCCAACTTCAGGTTCTCCTCTTCGTCCAGGAATTCATGCAGGAGGAAGGGTTCCCGCCGACCCGTGCCGAGATCGCCGAAGGGCTCGGTTTTCGCTCGGTCAACGCCGCCGAGGACCATCTCAAGGCGCTGGTGCGCAAGCAAGCCATCGAGATCCTGCCCGGCACCTCGCGGGGGATCCGCCTGCTGGGAGAGGCCGCCGAGAGCGGCTTGCCGGTGGTCGGCCGGGTGGCGGCGGGGAAGCCGATTCTCGCCGAGCAGCACATCGAGCGGCACTATCAGGTCGACAGCCGTCTTTTCCGCCCCCGCGCCCACTATCTGCTGCGTGTGAAGGGCCTGAGCATGCGCGACGCCGGGATTCTCGACGGCGATTTGCTGGCCGTGCACCGACAGCCCACCGCGGACAACGGCGCTATCGTCGTGGCCCGCATCGACGACGAGGTGACCGTGAAGCGTTTCCGGCGGCGCGGCAACACGGTGCGTCTGATGCCGGAGAACCAAGATTTCCCGACCGTGGTCGTGGATCTGCGCCGCGAATCCCTGGTCATCGAAGGCATCGGTGTGGGCGTGATCCGCAGCCGCCGCAAGCTGTGAGCGCAGTGCTCGAGCAGCTGCGACGTCACCCCGCCATCTGGCGCCGGCGGGCGCCGCCGGCGAATACCCTGTCCACGGGTTTTCCGGCTCTGGACGCGGTGTTGCCCGATGCCGGCTGGCCTCTGGGTGCGCTCACCGAGATCCTGGTATCCCGCGAGGGCACGGGAGAGCTGCGCCTGGTGATGCCCGCGCTCGCCGAGCTGGCTGCCAGAGGCCGCTGGCTCGCGTGGGTGGCACCACCCTACGTGCCCTATGCGCCGGCGCTCGTAGCCCGGGGTATCGTGCTGCCGCGGCTCCTGTGGGTGCGAAGCCGGCATACCGCGCAGCAGCTGTGGAGCGCGGAGCAGGCGTTGCGCTCGGGGGCGTGCGGCGCGGTGCTCGCGTGGCTGTCCCGGGTGCATCCGCGACGTCTGCGCCGCCTGCAGCTGGCGGCGGAAAACGCCGGTGCCTGGGCGCTGCTGTTTCGCGCCGAGGCAGCGCGCGGTGACGGGTCGCCCGCGTCGCTGCGGCTGTGCGTTACCCCCGGTCCGCGGGGGCTCGCGGTGCACGTGCTCAAGTGCCGGGGCAAACCGGGTGCCCGGATGGAGATCGCCCTGGATGAGTAATCATGCGCACGCGAGCATCAAGGGAGA
>JBFICP010000177.1:0-6774 GCA_041581935.1 Gammaproteobacteria bacterium
CACCCTGACGCAGCGCGCCGGCGATCTGGTGGTGTTCCAGGGCCGTTATACTCTGCACCGCGTCACCGAGGTATACGGGGATACGCCGCGTCTGGTCGCCGTGCTGAGCTATGACGTAAAGCCCGGAACGGCGTTGAGCGCGCATACGCGCAGGACCTTCTACGGGCGAACTCACGCGCATGAGCCGATTTCACAGGAGTCGAGCTAGTCCATGGGAGTGTGCGAACCACGTCTTTTCGCATGAGCCAATTAGTAGCATACTAGCCATACGGAGACAGAGCTGGGATCAGGCGTATGCGCGCTTTCGAACGACTTCTCGTCAGGTATACCTTGTTTCTATGCAATCTTTTCGATGTCACCCCCCAGCATCTGGAGAAACTGCGCCGACGCCAACAGCGCCGCCCGAGGCCTGAGGAGCGATACGACCACTTCGAAGCATGAGCACGAGGCAGGTCGCCGATCCGGGTAGTCTGAAATTCAGTAATCTCCATACGTGACGACGGCGCAGCGGATGTTGGTTCGCACCCACAGGAACGGCGACATCCCGGATATTTCCCGTCTCTACTACGATACGATTCATTTCGTCAATTGTAACGATTACACGCGCGAGCAAATCGACGCCTGGGCGCCCACGGTACCGGAGGTCTCTTTCTGGAAAAGCCGTTTCAAAAAGTACGATGTATACGTGGCCGAGGAGGACAAGCGCGTTGTCGGCTTTGCTGAGCTGGATGCACACGGCCACATAGATTGCTTTTTCGTGCATCATCAATGGCAACGGCGGGGCGTTGGATCGCGCTTGATGGAGCGCCTCATTTCGAGGGCCGAGAGAAAACAGATCAAGCGACTGTATGCGGAAGTAAGCATCACTGCGAGACCATTTTTTTCGAAACGAGGCTTTGCCGTGGTTAGAGAAAAACTCGTAGCCCGACGCGGAGTGGTGCTCGCGCAGTTTTCAATGGAGAGATGGTTGGCCGGATGAGGAACACGCGCGTCGAGGCACGAGGCCAGCGCGGTCGGATCATGGTCACCGGCGTAGTGACGGCGGTGCTCGGGTTGCTGGTCATCGCGGTCGCCGCTATCGAGTTTTACGTGTTTGCCGACGTTCTCGCACCTAAGGCAGCCGACGATCGATTCGTGCTGTTCGGTATGACCGTAGGCACCGGCGCCTATGTTCTCGGCTATGCCGGCGCAGGCGCCATCTTGTTGGTCATCGGAGCTTGGAAAATCTACCGTGCCCGACGCGGAGATTGAGCACGACATTGAACGCCGCATGTTAGGATAGTCGGTGATTCGTGGTACCAGTCCAATGCCGCAGCAAACGACGACATTCGCAAACGAGCTGAGTCGCGCAATCCAGCTTCATCAAGCGGGACGGCTCGAAGCGGCAAATGCGATTTATGATCGCATTCTCGCGTCTAATCCGAATCATTCGGACGCCTTGAACCTGTCGGGCGTGATCGCTCATCAGACCGGCGATCAGGAAACTGCGATCCGGCGAATAGAACAGGCGATCAGAATCAATGGCGAAAATGCGGGCTATTACAACAATCTCGGTGAAGCCTATCGGGCATTCGACCGAAACGTTCAGGCCATCAACGCATTCGAAAAGGCGCTGCGACTCAATCCCAAAGATGTGGCGGCAAACAACAACCTCGGTTTGGCACTGCAGAAGCTGCATCGCTACGACGAGGCGCATGCAGCCTACGAGCGCGCGCTCGCGCTCGTACCCGACGATGTCGAGGTACTGCTGAATCTCGGCAATCTGCACCGGGAGTTCTGCCGGCTTGAAGCCTCCGCCGACGCGTTTCGGCAGGTGATTCGAATTGCCCCCGGGCTTGCGGCCGGTCATGCCTCTCTTGGCGTGACCCTATATGAATCCGGTGACTCAGAAAAAGCGATCGCATCACTTCTCAAGGCGATCGACCTCGATCCTCTCTACCTGGAGGCACACGAGAATTTAAAGAAAATCCGCTGGTTTCGCGGCGAGCACGATCGGCTGGACGACTCCTTTCGCGCCGCCTGTGAGCGCATGCCCGATTCGGCCCGTGCGTTCACCAACCTCGGTGCGGCGCTTCTCGCGTCACAAGAGTTTGCTGACGCTGAGCGCGCGCTCGTAAGAGCGACGCGGCTGGAACCCGGGCTCGGCGAGCCTTACCACGCGCTGGGACAGGTCCATCGTTACCTTGGCCGCTTCGAGCACGCCCTGGCAGCGCACGCAAAGGCCGTGAGCTGCTCGCCTGTGAACGCTCTTTTCCGGGAAGAGTTCGGCGCGTCACTTATCCTCGCGGGCCGCTACGAACAAGCCGCCGACGAGCTTCGTACAGGGCACGCGCTGCATCCCAGGCGAAGCTCTATTCTGGGCTTCCTGACCATCGCGCTCAATGAGCTCGGAGATCCTTCGGTTCGGGACCTCGTCGACTACGAGCGCTTCGTGAGGGTCACGAAGATCGACGTTCCAGAAGGATACGATAGTCTCGAGGCATTCAATGCGGATCTCCACGTCGAGCTCGAGAAACAACACCGCAATCCCTATCATCCAATGGACCAGACCATGCGCGGAGGCACCCAGACGCCGAACAACTTGTTCCAGAATCCGACCGGACTGGTACGTGTTCTGAAAGAGCAAATCACCCGGGCGGTAGAAAGATTCATCGACGATCTGGAACCCGATCCGGAGCATCCGTTTCTCCGGTTCATCAACCGCGACTTTGTCTTCACGGGCGTCTGGTCGACGATTCTCAAGGAAAGCGGGTTCGATTGCAGCCACCTGCACAATGAAGGGTGGATGAGTGGTACGTACTACGCCAAGGTTCCTGATTTCGATGCAAACCAGATGAGCGGGCACGAAGGTTGCATCCAGTTCGGAGAGCCGAGCACGATGTATGCTTCGGAACGAAATACCACGCGGCGAGTCATCCCCCCACAGGTTGGCAGTATGGTTCTTTTTCCATCTTACTATTGGCATGGCGTGCGTGCATTCGGCCGCAATGGAGTGCGTCACTCGATTTCATACGACTTGATTTGATGCGAGTCGACGAACCTGTCCCGATCCGGAGACGCCGAAACGATGCATGAGAACGTCGCTCCTGTTTTCGCCGAGTTTGGCGGCGCAGTTCACACTGCCCAGAGGCTGGAGTTCGGACTTACGCTGCTTTTGGCATTCGCAGTCAAGTTCGACAAGGCCAGCATCGAAAAGTCGACAGTCGATCGACTCTCGACCAGGGATGCGGAGAAGACGCTTGGCGAGCTTTGGCACGCCGTCAAGAAAAGCGAATATGTGACGCGCGCCGAACAAAAGCAGATTCGAAAGGCCATCAAGGAGAGAAACGTTCTCGTCCACACCTACCTGATGGACAAAGGAGAGTTACTTCTAACGCCGGAAGGCCGCGCAGAACTGCTCGCGGACATCAAGCGAATACAAAACCTGCTCAGGAAAGCCGACGAAATCGTCGAATCTCTGGTGGACCGGTATCTTGTCGAATACGATGTCGACATCGACGAAATCGCCAAGCAGTTGAATTCGCTGTTTACCGATGATGGCGAAACGTCTGCCGAATCAGAGTGAGTCAAGCGCATGAATGAGCCGAAAGTCGATTTGGATATGCTCAAGGCGCGACTCCTCGAGCAGCGCGAAGCGCTTCTCGAGGTGGCCGGCAGCTCAAAGGAGGCGGCGGAGACGGTGGAGCTCGATCAGACGCGCGTGGGTCGCGTCTCGAGAATGGATGCCATGCAAGCGCAGGCTATGGCAAAGGAGTCGAATCGCCGCCGGGCGCTTGCCCTTCAACGAATCGACAGCGCGCTCAAACGGATTGAGGATGGTGATTACGGGTACTGCGCGGCGTGTGACCAGCCCATATCAGCGAATCGTCTGGAGGTGAATCCGGGGGCGATGTTGTGCATCGAATGCGCGAGCAGGGCCGAACAGAACTAGCCGCCAACGAGGAATAACAATGCAGGCGAAAGCAACGATATTCATCGACAACGAGCGCACGCGCGTCACCGAATGGCGATTTGCACCCGGGGCTTCAACCGGCTGGCATCGTCACGAGTATGATTACGTTGTCGTGCCGTTGCTCGACGGTAAGCTCGAGCTCTCTGTCGGGGAGGACAAATCGAATATTGCCGAGCTTTCGGCAGGCGTGCCCTATTTTCGTCACGTGGGTGTCGAGCATGACGTCACCAATGTCAACGACTTCGAGTACGTTTTTCTCGAGGTGGAGTTCAAGTAAGCGAATTCAGGCCCGGATGAGCCCGCCCATGGCGGGAGCCTCGCGGCTCGATGGAAAGATCCGAGATTCCAGGTCTGCCGTCGATACGCCGAAGTGATCGCGCAGCACACCCTTGTACACCGCGCGCACATCCGTCACCGGCGTGAGGTCGCGGCGGTCTCGCAGCCGCTGCGGTGCGAGCCCCGGCCAGTCGCCGAGCACGCGGCCACCGTTGAGCGCACCACCGAGCAGCAGTGCGACACTCGCGGTGCCGTGATCGGTGCCCCGGGTCCCGTTCATGGCCACCGTGCGGCCGAATTCCGTGACCACCAGCACCACGGTGTGCCGCCACGCAGGCCCGAGCCCCACGGCCAGCCTGCCCAAGCCGTCGTCCAGGCGACGCAAACGCTGCGCGAGCGCGCCGCCCGCGAGGCCCTGATTGGCGTGGGTATCCCAGCCGCCGGCCTCCATGACCGCAATCCGCGGACCGGCCCGATCGGCCAGCATGCGCGCCGCCGCCTCGCAGAGCGTGGCGAAGGCGTCGCCGCCGCGTTTGAGTCCGCCATCGGTGCCGCCCGCCATGCGCTCGGCTTGTAGCGCCGCTTCGAGTCTCGGGCCCAGGAACGCGTCGCCATCGTAGAGCGCGACGAGCCGGTCCAGGAGATCGTCGTCGGGCCCCGGCAACCGCGACGGCGCCCACGAGCCTGCGCCCTCCGGTCCGCGCAGAACCAGCGGCAGGGACTGGCCGATGGCCATGGCATAGTCTTCGGAATGGGCCGGTCCAGCCCCTCGGAGCAGCGGCAGCGAGCGATTGAGCCAACCCTGCCGCGAGGCGTGGGGTGCAGCGAGGCCCAGCTCGAGCACGTTCTGGGCGTCGAAGTGGGATCGTTTCCGGTAAGGGGAAGCCACCGCGTGCACCACCGTCAGCTCGCCGCGTCGGTAGTGCCCGTGCAGCGTGCTGAGGGCCGGGTGCAGAGCAAAAAAGCCGTCCAAATCCAGCACGCCGTCGGCTGCGCCGGGCGGCTCGATGGCAAGGCCGCCCCGGGCGTTTTGGTAGTCGGGGTCGCCGTATGGCGCCACCGCCGCCAGTCCGTCGAGCCCGCCGCGCAGGATGACCAGCACCAGACGCTGTCGGCCGGACGTGGATGCTGCGACGGCGAGGCGGGGAAGGGCGCCGGCAAGCCCGCCGACCGCCAGCGTGTTGAGAAAGGAGCGTCGCGAAATCATGGCTGTGAGCCTCCTGGTCCGCACTTCAGCGCCATTGAAAACTCGGGCCCGCCAGCAACAGCGCAATCCCCTGGGATGCGCTCGCGGCGTTCGTGACGCTGCGCCTGAGGTCCGTGTCGCCGCCGGGGCGACTCATGTGATCGAGCACCATCGCCGGTTCACGCGCGCTACCGACCCGCTCGGCCACCTGGCTCGACCAGTCGATGCGCTGCAGCAGTGCATTGGGGCTGCCCCAGTGCTCGCTGCTATCGGGCCAGCCCGCCGGTGACGGCGCGGTGAACGGAAACTGATTGAGCAGCCTGAGCGAGCCGAGCAGGACTTTGTCGGGCAGATGCAAAAGGTCGAGCCCGCGCAGCGCCGACACCACGAGCTCGCCGGGTGTCTTGAATTTTCGACCTTGCGGGTGCCAGGCCGTTTCCAGCCCCACCAGGGACGCGTGCAGGGACGGTAGGTGACCGTCGGTGTCACGAAAGACCCTGGCGATTCGCTGAACAGCGGCCGCCGGCGGATCGTCGGCGACGAAGTGACGCACGAGCTTTGTGGCGATGAAGCGCGACGTGGACGGATGAGCAGCGAGGTCCCGCAGCGCGATCTCACCCTGATGAACGCCGTCCTCGGCATAGTCCTTTCCCAGTAACCGGTGGCCGCCGGGCTCGTGCATTGCGTCGACATAGGCAAAGGTACCGGGTTCGCCGTCTATGCGGTGACCGTTCGCGACGGTCCAACCGGTAATGATGCGGGCCAGCGACGCGACATCGGACTGGGTATATCCGCCGTCGACGCCCAGGGTGTGAAGCTCGAGGATTTCCCGAGCGAGATTTTCGTTCAGCCCGCGCCCGGCCCGCCGTCGCCCGGCCGTCGAGTTGGGACCGAGCGACTGCAGATTGTCGAGGTACGCAAGCATCACCGGATGCTGCTCGACCGCGACAAGCATGTCGGCGAACGTGCCGTCCAGGTGCTCACGAATGGCCTCCGCCTCGTAGGCGACGCAGCTCGCCGCAATCAGTCGTTTGCCAGCGCCCGTGGAAACGGTGAAATGATTCGACCAGAAGTGCACGAGGCGCTCGCGAAATGGCTGCGTGGTTTCGATGCCAGCACGCATGCGCGCCCCGAGCTGAGCGAGCCGGGTTTCAGATTGTGAACCTTTGAGCGTGCGGCGCATGTTGATCAGCGCCTGCTGCTGCCGGCTGTCGTCACCATCGCGCCCCGCCGATCGTTTGAGGCTCCGGATGCGCTGAATCGCACGTAGAGCTTCGCCCAGGGACTCACGACTGGGCGCAATCGCCGAGACCCAGGCGTCGGAGTGCGACCCGGACCGGAGCTGGTCGTGCAGCCACCC
>JBFICP010000178.1:0-6734 GCA_041581935.1 Gammaproteobacteria bacterium
GGGATGCGAGAAGGACAAAACGAAGCGCGTGAGGAGGAAACACGAATGGCGTTGACTGATTCCAGCCGAAAGCCCGCGATTAGCTGCAGGCCGAACGGACCGTATCTGGTCAAAGGTTTGACCACGTTCATCGATTCCCGGGGCGAAGCAATCGCCACCGAGGAGACCATGGCGTTGTGCCGCTGCGGAGGATCGGGTAACAAGCCTTTCTGCGACGGAAGCCACAAGAGCAACGGCTTCGAGGATGGCAAGAAGCCCGATCGCGTCAGGGACGAGCGGCGTGACTATGTCGGTGGGTCGATCACCATCCACGATAACCGCGGGGTGTGCGCCCACGCCGGCGAATGCACGCATCGCCTGTCGTCGGTATGGCGAACGGGCGAGAAACCGTGGATCGACCCCGAGGGCGCCAGCGCCGATGCGATTATCGAGACCGTCAACGCCTGCCCGTCCGGTGCGCTGAGCTACAGTATCGACGGGGTGGAGCACCGTGACCGGGAGGACGTGCCCGCGATTCACCTCTCCAAGAACGGGCCCTACCGCGTAACCGGTGGTATCGCGCTCGAGGGCGTGGAGTTCGGCGACGGCGTATCCCGAGAGCACTTCACGTTGTGTCGCTGCGGTGCGTCGAAAAACAAGCCGTTCTGCGACGGATCGCATTGGGACGTGGGCTTCGAGCACGAGGAGGGCTGAGCCCGGCATCGCCGGTCGGGGCTCGCGCCCCTCGGTGCCATCGACGGTGTTTGAAGAGTCGTTGCCGGGAAAGGGTGTTTGTTGCCGGATAATGCCCGCCGCGAGGAGGCGCGGGCCATTGGCATGCGCAATCAGTCCGAGCCGTTGACCGCGGCGACCACGGTAAGTTTCGACGTGACGGTTATTCGCCGCGGCGCGCGGCTCTCGCGGCTTTAGCGAACCCCAGCATCGAGAACAGCCAACCGAGCACGAGGAACGCCATAATCGACTTCAGCTGACCGACCGCGAAGCCATGCGCCTCGAGCGCGATCATCTTCTCGGGAAACAAGGCAAAAGAAGGTACGCTACCGAAACCACAGCTGTTCCAGGCCGCCAGCGCAAAGCACAAATAACCAATAGCCTGTAGATCGAGAGCCCCATGGCGGCTTGCCGGTTGGCGTGCGCGATAGCTTCCCCAGTAGTAGATCGTCGCGGCCGCCAGAATCAAAATGATCACGCCGCCGGTGCCGAAGTAGTTTGCGCTCATCTGCCTTCCGAAGATGATTGGTACGAGCACGACAATGGCAACCCCGGGTATCGCCAGAAGGGCATACACCCAGAGGCGCCCGGTCAAACTCCGCCGCATCGTCACGGCACCCATCAAGCAAATGACCAGTCCGACCGGGAAGCTGAAGAAGAAAACCATTGCCGGAACCATACCCGTCATGCCGTGAGTCTGCTGGTAACCGACTATGCCCAAATCGTAGAGCTGAGGCTGGAGCACCTTGCCCATGGCGGCCGACAAGCCCATCACAGCGAGTCCTGTAAAGAAAACGAGAACACCCACACGACTGTTGGACATGACTTTCTCCCGGAACCTGTTTGGCACCAGCACCGAGCGTTGCATCAACGACGGGCACCGTTGATACTTGTCGGGCGTGGCCGCCTGATATTCGCTAGAGTAGCCGAGGTCCCAGCCGCGGGCGAGCGCCGGTTATTATGCGATTATCGACGTGTCGAACTCTGAAATCGCTCCAACCTCCGATACGGCCGAACCGCCTTCCCTCCTGCCGTTGCTCGGCTGGCTCGTGGGATCTTTGTTCTTTTTCTACGCCTGGATCCTTCGCGTATCACCGAGCGTCATGGTCGAGGAGCTCATGCGCGACTTTGCCGTCGGTGGCGCTGTCCTCGGTAATCTTTCCGCGTTGTATTTCTACGGGTACGCGGGTATGCAAATACCCGTTGGGCTGCTGCTGGATCGCTTCGGACCCCGGCGCCTGATGACCGCGGCGGCGACTCTGGTCGCCATCGCGTGCCTGTCGTTCTCGTTCAGTCAGGGTCTAGCCGGTGCCTCGCTGGCCCGGTTTCTCATCGGCGCAGGCTGCGCTTTCAGCCTGGTTGGCGCCATGGCGGTTGCAGGCCAGTGGTTCGCACGTGAGCGATTCGCCTTTTTGGCCGGACTCGCCATGATGTTCGGGATGATGGGTGGCGTATTCGGGCAGGCACCGCTGCGCATGGCGGTGGATGCGTCGGATTGGCGCACAACAATGGCTTCGGTGGCGGTCATCGGCTTCGCGCTGGCACTGGCGGCCTGGATGCTGGTCCGCGACCGGCATCGTGGAAGTGGCGGCGTTGCCGCCGTTTTGCAAGGGCTGCGCCGGGTCACTTCCAATCGGGAAACCTGGTTGAACGCGGTTGCGGGCCTCGGTTCCACCGGTCCGCTGCTCGCGTTCGCGGGTCTTTGGGGAGTGCCGTATCTGCAATCGGTTCACGAAATTGATCGCGTCACCGCGGGCAGCGTGACATCGGTGACGTTCATCGGCTGGGGCGTCGGTGCCCCCCTGATTGGATGGTTCTCCGATCACATCGGCAATCGGCGACGGCCGTTGATTATAGGGCTGACATTGAGTGCCATTTCGTTGTTCGCAATTTTGTACGTGCCGGGGATACCGCTCTGGGTCGTCGGTGTGCTCTGCTTCGGGATCGGATTCGGTGGCTCGGCGCAGATCGTGTGTTTCGCGCTGGTACGAGAGCACAACCCCTCGCAGTTGAGCGGCACCGCAATCGGAACGGTCAACGCGCTCGTGACCGGCGCGGGTGCGCTGTTTCAACCAATGGTCGGCTGGCTGCTGGATATCGGTTGGGACGGCTTACTGGTGGACGGCGCGCGGGTATACAACCCGGAAACGTACAACCTCGCGTTCAGCGTGCTCGTGGCCGGTTGCATGGTCGGTATACTTTGCGCCATCGTCATGCGCGAGAGCCCTGTCTACGGACGCTGACAAGGAAAATCATGATTTCCCACCGCCGCTATTTTCTAATCGCGAGTGCGCTGTACCTTGTCCTGTGGGCCGGACTGGGCATCGATCCGCATAGCCGGTCGGATTGGGCACTGGAGAACGTGCTGGTGGTGGCAGCCGCGGTCGTTCTCTTCTTCAGCTATAGACGCCTCCTTCTGTCGCGCATTTCTTATACGTTGATTTTCATATTCCTGTCTCTGCATGCCATCGGCGCTCACTGGACATACTCCCTGGTGCCGTACGATGAAGCTTTCAACGCCATCACCGGTCACACGATTAACGCGCTAATGGGATGGGATCGCAATCACTATGACCGAATTGTGCATTTCGCCTACGGCCTGTTTCTCGCCTATCCGATTCGTGAGCTGTTCCTGCGCATTGCCGAGACGAAAGGCTTCTGGGGATACTTCTTCCCGGTGGTCTTGACGATGTCGGCATCGATGTTCTACGAGCTGGTCGAGTGGGCGGCCGCTGAAGTTTTCGGCGGCGGGCTCGGTTTGGCGTTCGTCGGTGCACAGGGGGATGTCTGGGACGCTCAGAAGGACATGTGGCTGGCAACGTTGGGCGCGCTGATTGCCATGAGCATCACCGCGGCCCTCAATATCCTTCTGGACAAGGACTTCGCAAGAGAATGGTCGGAGAGTTTGCGCGTCAAGCACGACGCACCACTGGGTGAGGATGAAATCGCACGTCTTCTGGACGCGCGCGATGATGAATGAGTGGGGAAGAGCCCCGTTGATGAGCACGACTCACGTATGGCGAGGGCAGTTTGACGCCGACGACCCGTAGGCCCCGCGATTGGGCCAATTCTCGGGCATGGAATGCTAAACTCCCGCTCCTTTGTCCAATTCACCCGGTATGCCCACGTCGCACGACTTCAACGTTGCCTTCCAGGCGCTGCACCCGGATCTCATACTGTCTGCGGTAGAGGGTCTCGGTTACCGGACCGACGGCCGATTGCTCGCCTTGAACAGCTACGAGAATCGTGTCTACCGCATCGGACTCGAGGGTGAGGCGCCGCTGGTTGCGAAGTTCTACCGTCCGGGACGCTGGAGTGATGAAGCGATCCTCGAGGAGCATGCGATCTGCATCGACCTGGCCGAGGAGGAGATCCCCGTGATCGCGCCACTCGCTCATGATGGTCGCACGCTGCATGAGCACGGCAATTTTCGCTTTGCCGTATATCCCTGCCGCGGCGGTCGCGCGCCGGAGCTGGACGACAGGGCGTTACTGCGCCAAGTTGGTCGTTTTGTTGCACGCATCCATCTCGTAGGAGAGATAAAGGACTACGTCTACAGGCCGCGACTCGATATCGCCAGCTACGGCGAGATGTCGCGCGATTACCTGATAGAAGCGAATTTTATCCCCGAAGATCTGAAATCCGCCTATTCGAGCTTGTGCGAGCACCTGTTCGAATCGATTCACGCCTGTTATGCGCGTGCAGGCGACTCACGGTATCTACGCATACACGGTGACTTTCATCCGAGCAACGTTCTCGTCCATGATGAGCAGCTGCACATCGTCGATTTCGACGATACCCGCATGGGTCCGGCCGTGCAGGATCTGTGGATGTTCCTATCCGGCGATCGAGCAGAGCAGACACCGCAGCTCGACGACCTGCTGGCCGGCTACACGGAGTTTCGCCATTTCGACGCCAGGGAGTTGCATTTGATCGAAGCTCTGCGCACGCTACGTATCATGCACTATGCGGCGTGGCTGGCGCGGCGCTGGCAGGACCCGGAATTCCAGGTCACGTTCCCATGGTTCGACACGCCGCGATATTGGGACGAGCATGTGCTCGCCTTGCGCGAGCAGGCCGCGCTCATGCAGGAGGAACCGCTCGCTTGGGACGCCGCTCCCTAGCCGCGAGTCGAGAGCATCATGTCCGAATCCGAATCCGAGCGGCGGGAAAAGCGAATGAGCCGGGACGGGTTTTTCGCCACGCCCATCTATTTTACGGATCTGGCCGATTCGGAAGTGCTGAACGCACGACTGAAAAAGGATATACGTGCGTGGCGGCAGGAGGATCCCCGCGGAACAGTCCGTTCCAATGTCGCTCAGGCCGGCGCGTGGCACAGCGCAACGGACATGCATACGCGTGCGGAGTTCAATCCGCTGACTCTCGAGATATTCGAAATGGTCCAGGGAATATACGATGAGCTCGGCTACGATCGTGACTACGAGCCGGTTTGTGATTCCATGTGGGCCAATATCAATTCCAGGTACGCATACAATCGCCACCACACTCATCCCCACGCGCTGTGGAGCGGGGTGTACTACGTGCAGGCTCCCGATGATTGCGGACTGCTCTACTTTACCGATCCCAGGCCACAGACCCAGGTGCTCACACCTTACTTCGATCCACGCAGGCGTCATCCTGATACCTGGAACGAAGTTTTCTACCAACCTCGGGAGGGCCGCTTGATTGTGTTTCCCGCCTGGCTCGTGCACGCGGTGCATCCGAATCTTTCCACTCAAGAAGGTGAGGAGGGTGAGCGCATCAGTGTCAGTTTCAACTTCTATCAGATCCGCCGAGATTCGGAACTGCGCAATCCTCACAGAGCTGAAGTCGTGGCCCGGGATCTGGAGCCACGCTCATGAGTAACGCCGACAACGGGACAACAGAAGGGCTCGCCGAGCAGCGGCAGCGCCTCGCATCACTGGCATCGTGTGAGGAGCAGATTCGTACGCTTCGCGACCGCGAATGCGACCTGGAGGTCGAGCACATGGCGGCGCAAGCCGCGCTGCACAGTGCCACCAACCGGCTTGCGCCGAAAATCGATCCCGCGCTCGCATCATCCATCGGGCATTCTCTGGAAAACCGCAGCGAGCTCGAGGAACGGCTGCGGGTCGCAAAAGAGGGTCACGGAACCGCGGGGCTTGAACCGCGGCGCGAGCGCGATCAGCTGCGCGCCGGACATGCCGCGTTGCTCGCGTGGCTCGAGGCGTCCGAGCCGCGCGAACCCGGCCGGCTAGCGGGCGCCGCCAAGCTCGTGATGCTCGCCGCGACGATTGCCTGCGTTTGGGCCGCCATCGCCATCCATCCGGCCTTTCTACTTTTACTGGTGGTGGTTGTCGGTCCGGTGTCTTTCGCGATGGCCCGCGGTCAGGACGACAAGTGGCAGCGTGTCGGTGCACGACGGCGTTTCGAGGCATCGGGGCTTGCCGAACTCGCCGAATGGAACGAACACACGGTGCGCGCCCGCATCGCCGAGCTCGAGTCGCTGCTCGCCCGTTCCGGGCGCAGCCACCCGCAAACGGGTGGTGACGCTTCCGGCGGTGAGCTGCTCGATGCCGCGGCACTGGCCGCGCGCCTGGCCAATGAGGACCGTCAAATTGCATCCGGCCTGGCAGCTGCGGGTTTGACGGACGAGGACACCGAAGGAGAGATCGGTCACTGGCTGCGCCTCGTCGCCCGCGCCGACCGGTCGCGAGAGTCGCTCGATCGCACCAAGGAGGCGCGAAAGCGCCTGCGCATGGAAGCCGACGAGATACGCGATCAGCTCGGAAGTTACCTGCACAGCCGGGGCGTGAAGCCCACGGCACAGCAGGATACAGCCGCAGACATCGCCGAGCGATTGGACAGTCTTTCCGATCCGCATTGAGGATTCGAATGAACTTCGAGCAAATCGATGTGCGGCCCGTCTCAGGCGCTCTCGGCGCCGAGATCTTCGGCGTCGATGCATCGCGTCCGATGTCTCCGGCGCTGGTCGCAGAGGTGCACGCGGCACTGGAACAGTTCCTGGTCATATTCTTTCGTGA
>JBFICP010000179.1:0-6728 GCA_041581935.1 Gammaproteobacteria bacterium
ACCAGCCACGTGCTGGCCGTCGCAACCCGCGGCGTGGAGCAGATTCTGCATCCGGATGCCGGGGAACTGAGTCATTTCGGCGACCAGACCACTTACCGGATGGTCGACGCCGTCTATCCATGCACCTCGCTCACGCGCCTCCTGGGCCTGCCCGGCGAGAGGCGCACTGAGGATCGGGAGCACTGTCCAGCTCTGATGGTTCAGGCCGACAACGGCCTCACTGTGGTGCTTGTGGACGGTGTGGTCGACAGCCGGGAGCTCGTCATCAAGAGCATGGGTCGGCACCTCCCGAAAATCCGCGGCATCGCCGGCGCCACCATTCTCGGTGACGGCAGCGTGACCCCGGTGCTGGACCTCCCGGAGCTCCTTCGTGAGCCGGCTCGGCGCAGCTGGGAGCGCCCCGAGAAACCTGGCGATATCACCGGTATCGACGTGAACATGCCCTACGCGCTTGTGGTCGATGATTCCTTGAGCGCGCGCCGCTCGCTCGCGCAATTCATGACGGATTCCGGATTCCAGGTGCGCACCGCGCGCGACGGTATCGAGGCGGTCAAGATCATGCAATCGCGACACCCGGATGTGCTGCTCGTAGACCTGGAAATGCCGCGCATGAACGGCCTCGAGCTCACTCATCACGTGCGGGCAAACGAGGAGACGAGCGACGTACCCGTCATCATGATCACATCACGCTCGACCCAGAAGCACCGCAAGCAGGCCGAAGCCGCCGGTGTGACTCACTACGTGACCAAGCCTTATGTCGAAGACGAGCTGATGGAGCACGTGTACTCCGTATGCACGAAAAAATAATCATGGAGAAATATTCTAAGACGGCGGATCCGGTCGACGAGGCGGACGATGGAATTTGAGGCGCTCAATGAAATCCGCGAAGCGGATCTTAGCGCGCGTTCGGCCGAGATCGTGGTGGACGGACAGAGCCTCCTCATCGGGCACATCCACATTCACTCGGTCGAGCCGATCCTGGATGTGCGCATGTCCTCCGAGCATGGACGGGCCATCGGCACGATCGAGCTCGGTGAAGAGCAGTGGCCGGTGTTCGCCATCGACGGGGATCTCAATATTCTCGCGAGCGTACCGGCGACTCGGCGCGCCTGCGTGCAGCTGAAGTCCGAACACGGAGGCATCGCCTTACTATGTGACGAGGTCCGCGTGATCAACAACGAGACGCTCACCATGGTCCCGGTCCCGGGCTGCATGGGCGGAGAAGACGGCCTCATGGATTCCCTCGCCGTCATGAACGGCAAGGTCACGTGCGTGCTGAGCGCAGAACGGTTGTCGCTCATGTTGCGCTCGCAAACGACCGTGGACGCGGCGCCCGCAGCCTCACACGCCGCCGGAGAGCGATGATGTCCGACAGCAATGCCTGGATGATCGGGCTCAGAGGCGATCACAGGGCCGCCGTCGGCGAGTTCGAGCTCGTACACGTGCTGCCGGATGCCCCGGCGCTGAATCCGGTCGTGAAAGCGCCTCGACACTGCCGGCAGGTTTTCCTGTGGCAGGGCCGCGTGCTGCCCGTGTTCGATCTGGCACTGTGGCTCGGCGAGGATGCCGATGAAGGAAACGACGCACACGTGGGCGTGTTTCGTTACCGTCCCGAACCCGGAGCATCCCTGCACTACGGCAGCCTCATCATCGCGGGCGCACCACGACAGGTGCTGGTCAATGATTCCCAGGCATGCAATCTGCCCGAGGCCCCGGACTCCTGGCGCACGCTCGCCAGTGCCTGCTTCGATTACGGCGGGCGCCCGGTGCCGATATTGAATCTGGCGCGCATCTTCGGCACGCTTTTATAAGGAAAGATAAGGAGAGACGCATAGGAACCGCGAGGGGGCGGGCTTCAGTATCCGGATTCGTCGCCGACGCTGCGCGCGGGCCCCGCGGACGTCGGAATACTTTACACTTCCAACGCAGTTACCGTGTCGCACCGTTGTAAGCGCTTGTAATCCAGGAACGTTTTGCGACTGGCATGCCGCTTGCTTTACATCCTGCGTCTCGAGAACATATGCACGGCCTGCCATCATGGGGAATCTAAATCATCCACTGTACGCGACCTGGCTGAACATGGTCAGGCGCTGTCACGACGACGGCAGCCCGGGATACGAATGGTATGGGGCGCGGGGCATCAAAGTCTGCCGACGCTGGTTGACGTCATTCGAGGCGTTTGCCCAGGACGTCGGCGACAGGCCTCCGGCGCACATGCTCGAGCGGCTGGACCCGTACGGTGATTACACGCCGGGCAACTGCCACTGGGTTGCGCTGCGCAAGCGTCCTCGCAGAGATCCGTTTACCGCCCTCGACGTCAGTTGAGCGGGATCTTCAGCCGAGCTCCGATTTCAACAGCTCGATGAACCTATCGCCGTCGATGTGGTAGTCGTTGTAGGCGACCCGGCCGCCGGGCTCGATGATGATGACCCAGGGGGTTCCACCCGTGCGATAGTCGAGCATCGTGCTTGGCAGGCGCTCGCCATCGGCAGAGCCGGGGTCGTGGCCCATGGGGATAGGTAGGGCGTAACGCAGCTGCAGCTCGCGAACCGCTTCCCGGGTATTGACCTCGAAACCCTCGAACACCGTCTGAACCGCCGCCACCGATACGCGGTCATCCCCGTCGAACGCGTCGGCGACTTTCTTCAACGTGGGGAAACCGTACTTGTGGCAGCCGGGGCACCAGTTCTGGAAGCACTTCAGGTAAATCCATTTGCCACGTGACTCGGCGATGGAATAGGAGGTCGGTGCTCCGTTCCGATCCAGCCAGTAAGCGACGTCCAGCTCCGGCGCCATGTGGTCCAGTATTCCAAACCGGTTGCCCGCGCCGGCGGCCTCACCCGCCGCCCGGCTGAAGCGGCTGAAAGACAGCATCGCCGCGCCAGCAGCCGTCGCGCCGAGGAAGCTCCGGCGTCGCATACGCGAAGAATAGCGGCGAACGAATTTCATCGTTGCTCTCATCGGGTGCGGTGTTATTTATTTCATCGACACCGCAATGGTTGCAAGGTTCCAGCGTGTATCGATGCGTCGCTCTGACCAAAGGGCCAGCCCGGCATCGCAACGCCGGATTGCATCGTCAATGGTCATGGGAGTACTTTTAACGCTCGCTTACCGTGCCGCGAAAAGTGTAACACAGTGTGGTCACTCACTTTCCGAGCAAAGCCCGTAGGCAGACCGCGATTATAGGCTGATGCAGTTTATACGAGAGTATCAGATTGCAGACCGGGATATCTGTGATGCCCTGGTTCGATGTTTCGAGGAGTGCCGGAAACTCGA
Organism: Gammaproteobacteria bacterium; assembly: GCA_041581935.1. Taxonomy (GTDB): domain Bacteria; phylum Pseudomonadota; class Gammaproteobacteria; order HK1; family HK1; genus JAABYT01. The sequence goes on from JBFICP010000179.1 coordinate 3,277, forward strand.
CCGCGTGCACCGTGGACGTCTCGGCATGAACAAGGTGCGGTTGGAGCTGAAAGACTCCTATGACCTCAGCCTGTCCAATGTACCCGCCGAAGTTCGTGACACTTACGGAGACGTTTTCGATGCGTACTTCACTGCCCTGGGTGACTTCGCATCCGACTACATGGATCGATTTCCACATTTGAGATCGCACACACGCTCCTGCAGCATCAACGAGCCTCCCAATATTCAACACTACCCGCCGGCGGGAGGATTTTTCGAAGAACACTACGAGAACGCGGGACCGCTGGTAGCGAAACGTGTTTTGACTTTTCAGAGCTTCTTGAACGACATCCAGGAAGGTGGCGGTACGCGCTTCGTCTACCAGGACTACATCGCAAAGCCGGAAAAGGGTAAAACCGTCCTATGGCCTGCCGGGTACACCCATGTGCATTGCGGTGAGGTTGCGCCCAACGAAGACAAGTACATCATCACTGGCTGGTGGAGTTACGACGAGCCTTCGCCCAAGTAGCCCGTTATTTCAAAAAATCGGGTCGCAATGATGACCTATTTCGTTTATAAACCGCGTGGTGCTGCCAACCGAGGGGAACCACCTATCGGTACGAACTGAAAGCGAACGGAGGACCAATTCATGGAGAATCTACGGTCACTGCTGGCACTGTGCGCTTTTTTACCGTTACTGTTTGCATGCGAGACGACACGAGAGCCGCCGGATCCACAGCAACAGCTGGTCGAGCGCGGCCGCGACATTTTTTTCAACGAGACTTTCGAAGGTAACGGAAGGACCTGCGGCACCTGCCACAGGGAAGAGAACAACTTCACAATCGATCCGGCTTTCATCGCGACGCTGCCCGACGACGATCCCTTGTTTGTGGCGGAAACGAATCCGGACCTGATGAAAAATTTCGAAAACCCGCGATTGATGCGGGAGTTCGGGCTGATTATCGAGAATTTGGATGGATTCGGTGATCTCGACAACACCTTCGTTCAGCGCGGCGTTCCCCACGTTCTCGGGATGCGAGTATCGATTGACAGTCCGGCTGGTCCGCGCACCGGCTGGTCCGGTGACGGCGCGCCCGGCGACGGCTCGTTGCGCGCCTTCGCCACCGGCGCCGTCATCCAGCACTTTACGTTGACGCTCGAGCGCGTAGCGGGCGTCGACTTCAGACTGCCGACGCCGGACGAGCTCGACGCGCTCGAAGCCTTTCAGCTTTCTCTCGGCCGGCAGAACGAGCTGTCGCTGCCGTTGCCTCTCAAGGGCACTGTGGCCATTCGCGGACAGGAGATATTCCTCGACAACAATCTGGGTAAATGCAACATCTGCCATCAGAACGCCGGCGCCAATGCAAGCCTGGGTGGACAGAGCCTCGGCAACGCCAACTTCGACACCGGAGTCGAAGACCAGGTCGATCGTCCCGCGACGCTTACCGGAGAGAAAGTACCGGTCGACGACGGGTTCGGAATTCCCGGAGATGGCACGTTCAATACGCCGTCGCTCGTTGAAGCCGCCGATACCGGTCCGTTCTTCCACGACAACTCCATCGAAACCATCGAAGGCGCCGTCGCGTTTTACAATAGCGACGCATTCGACGCCTCGCCCTCGGGCCGCTTTCTGGCGGGACTCGATCCCAACGGCATCAGCATTCAGCTCGAGGCCACACAGGTCGTCGAGGTGGCAGCATTTCTGCGTGTGATTAATGCCCTCGAGAACATTCGCGAGAGCACGGCGCTGCTCGAGCATGCGGCCAAGAGAGAGTTCAGCGGTCGAGACAAAGCAAAACGCTCGATTAGGCGCGCCGTCGAGGAGATCGACGACGGTATCCGCGTGCTAACCGGCGGAGGGCTCTCGCCGCAGGCCGTGGCTGCGCTGCGCGAGGCGAGACGATTCTCGAAGAAGGCGGCCCGGTCCTGGTTCTCGCGAAAAAGCCTGGCCGATCAGGCCATCGAAGCGCTCGTCCGAGCGCGCGACGCCCTGGTCGAATCGTCCTAGGCGACAGGCAACAGAGCATGGAGTATCCGCGAATGAAGACATTAGCAACGATGATATCGGCTGCGATGCTGTTGCTCGCGGGCGTGAGCCAGCCTCGCGCCCAGCAGGCGACAGAGATCTATATCCCCATCGGCGAGTCACCCGGTCTTTCCACCGGCCGGACGGACATCGGGCGCATTCAGGCCTATGACCCCGGCACGCGCACGCTCACGATCGCGGCGCGGGAAACCCTGCGCCCGGTGCGTATCACCGACGACACGCGCATCTGGCTGGACCGAAGCGGCGCCAATCTCAGTAACCGGGACGGCGACACGTCCGATCTCGCGAGCGGCCGCCGGGTGGAGGTGAGCTACGTCGACCCGGCTAAGCGCCAGTTAGCGAGCTGGGTGAAGGTGGAGGCCGGTAATTGAGCTGAGGCAACCGCCTTACCGGCGCCTCCGGCTGGCCGCCGGGGAACCCGGGAATCAGCATCCGCAGTGGGCTGGGTGACGCCATGTGGTGTACTGTGCAGGTTACATAAGGCCAACCGGGACCGAGAAGATGTTCACGAAAGCCTCGATGGTGGCGGCCGGTACGATGCTCGCCTGTGCGCTCTGTTCCGTCGCCGCCGCCGAGGACACGAGCGGCGGGCGCTGGTACGTCGGTGGCGGCCTCGGCGCGGCGACCGGACTCGACCTTTGCCGTGCGGTCACTCCCGGATTCACCACCACACCCGGGAGCTGTGACACATCCGAGTTTGCCGGCAAGGTGTTCGGCGGTTTCAAGTTCAACAAGTACGTCGGCGCCGAGGGTGCGCTCGTCTATCTCGGCGCCGCCGATGCCACCGGAACGTTTCTCGGCGTACCGACGACCTCCGACGTCTATGCCGGAGGGCTGGAACTCGTTGGGATCGGAACCATACCCGTCACCGACCAGTTCGGTATTCTTGGCAAGGCGGGTGTGTTCCTTTGGAGCATACAAAGCGAAACGGGCACGGGCTTCGACCGGGATGACGATGGCGCATCGTTTGCCATGGGAGCGGGTTTGAAATACGACATCACCAAGCATGTAGGGATTCGCTTCGAATGGGAACGATTCTGGCAGGTGGGTAACAAGACCATCGGCGAATCCGACGTCGATATGTTCACCATCGGCGGCCTGTACCGATTTTGAATGACTGGCCGAGCCTGAGCGCGTTACCCGGTGTTCATACCGGAGATATGACGCGCGAAAGGCGCGCGCATTGAGGTTCGCGGGCTCCTCGCTGCACCGAGTTGCGAAGGATCCCCTGCGCTTCGACATGACAATCGTATCCGAACGCGAATGGAGTTCCGGGTGAAACCGCGAATCGGCATAACCCTTGGTGATCCCTCCGGTATCGGACCGGAGTTGATCGCCAAGCTGCTCGCCCTCGACGAGGTGCGCGATGCGGCCGACGTGGTCTTGATTGGCGACCCTTGGCTGTTCGACGAGGGCCTCAGGGTCG
>JBFICP010000180.1:0-6706 GCA_041581935.1 Gammaproteobacteria bacterium
CAGACCCGCCCGGTTACCAGCTGGAAGGGTCGCGTCGAGATTTCCTGTCCGGCGCCGGCGACACCGATGATGACACTTTCACCCCATCCCTTGTGACAACACTCGAGAGCCTGACGCATCGTCTCAACGCTGCCGATGCACTCGAAGGAATAGTCGGCGCCGCCGCGCGTGAGGTCGACCAGGTAGGGAACCAGGTCTCCTGCGACTTCCTTCGGATTGACGAAATGCGTCATGCCGAACTTTTCTGCCAGCACGGCCTTCGATTCGTTTATATCGACGCCGACGATCATGTCGGCACCGACGATTCGTGCACCCTGAATGACGTTGAGTCCGATACCCCCAAGTCCGAAAACGACCACGTTAGCGCCCGGTGTGACCTTGGCCGTATTCATGACGGCACCGAGTCCGGTAGTCACGCCGCAGCCGATATAGCACACCTTGTCGAAGGGCGCGTCTTCACGAATCTTCGCCAGCGCAATCTCCGGGACGACCGTGTGATTTGCGAAGGTCGAAGTACCCATATAATGAAAGAGGTCATCTCCGCCTGCGTGAAATCGACTGGAGCCATCCGGCATGACGCCCCGTCCCTGGGTCTCGCGGACGGCCTGGCATAGATTGGTCTTTCCGCTCACGCAGTACTCGCACTGCCGACACTCGGGAACGTAGAGTGGAATGACATGATCGCCCGGCGCGAGGCTGCGCACACCGGGTCCGACTTCGAGCACGACGCCCGCACCCTCGTGCCCGAGAATCGAAGGAAACAGGCCTTCCGGATCGGCACCCGAGAGTGTGAATGAATCCGTATGGCAGATACCGGTGGCTTTAATCTCGACCAGTACTTCGCCATCCCTGGGTCCGTCGAGCTCGACGGTCTCGATGCTCAGTGGTTGACCGGCCTTGTGTGCCACCGCAGCGCGCGTTTGCATGGTGCTGAACTCCCCCTTGCTGGCTAAAATGACGGCGCCCTGTTGGCCCGAAATCGTCGCGGGGACGTTATCACAAAGGTCACAGTGTATGTAGTATCGGCGAGTGACCGGAGGCGGCGAGGAAAAAGTGAACGACGAGAATATCGAAATCCGCTTGGCCAGCGCAATCGACGCCGATGCGCTGGTGCGCTTCAATCGCGCCATGGCCCTGGAAACGGAAGACAAGGCGCTGCCGGAAGCAATCGTCGATCGAGGCGTGAGAGCGGTTTTCGACGAGCCCCGACGCGGCTTCTACGTAGTCGCGGAATCCGATGCGGGGATCGTGGCCGCGTTGATGGTCACCTTCGAGTGGAGTGACTGGCGCGATGCAGACTTCTGGTGGATTCAGAGCGTCTACGTGGCTCCGGATTTCAGGCGCAGAGGTGTATACCGCAGACTCTATGAGTTCGTTCGTGGTCAAGCCCGCCACGCAGGCACGGTGTGTGGAATTCGACTCTATGTGGAGAAGGAAAACGTCGCCGCTCAACGCGTTTATGAATCGCTTGGAATGTCACAGTCGGCCTACTTAATGTACGAATCTGAAGTATGAGGAGATCATCGAACCGTGACTGAAACGACTGCATCGCTCGATGCCGCGAAAGGAATCTCTCAAACCCCGAGCCTCGCTGACGTGCAGGCCGCCGCCGCGCGTATCGCGCCCTACGTCCACCGCACACCCGTAGTACGCTGCACGGCCATCGACGAGATCCTCGGCGCTTCGCTGCATTTCAAGTGCGAAAATCTCCAGAAGATCGGCGCATTCAAGTTTCGAGGTGCATGCAACACATTGTTGTTACTGAGTGACGATGAGATCGAGAAAGGTATTGCCACACACTCATCCGGCAATCACGGCGCGGCCGTTGCCCTGGCCGCTCGGCTCAGGCACACATCGAGCGTCGTCGTCATGCCGAGCAATACCTCCGCGGTCAAGCAGGCGGCAGTTGCCCATTACGGCGCCCGCATCGTTCACTGTGAGCCGAACGAAAAAAGCAGAACCCGCACCCTCGAGGGCATTCTCGCCGACGAGGGCCGCACGCTGGTGCACCCGTTCGACGATGTTCGTGTCATTGCGGGACAGGGAACTGCGGCGCTCGAGCTTCTCGAGCAGGTTCCGGATTTGGACGTCGTCATGGCGCCGGTCGGCGGGGGCGGACTGCTAAGCGGCACGGCCACCGCCGTTGCCGCGCTTTCACCGCAGACGCGCATCATCGGGGCCGAGCCCGCGGCCGCCGACGACACGTTTCGGTCGTTCCGCGCCGGACACATCATACCGGTCGATGCGCCCGACACCATCGCCGACGGCTTGCGCACCACGGTCGGTGAGCTGACCTTTCCGATCATCAGCAGGCACGTCGCGGATGTCGTCCGCGTGAGCGAGGAGGCAATCGTCGAGGCCATGCGGCTCACCTGGCAACGAACGAAGCTCGTCATCGAAGCGTCCGCAGCCGTTCCGCTGGCGGCGCTGCTCGAGGAAGCGGTGGACGTGCGCGACGCGAGAGTCGGCATTATCATTTCCGGAGGAAACGTGGACCTGGACGCGCTGCCGTGGTGAGAAGGATACCCGCGCACCTCGCAATCGGTGTGCTTTGCGCGCTCGGCGTGCTGCTCGCCGGTGTCGCCAATGCCCAGTGGCGGGTAGCCCAGGACACGCCGAACGGTGCTGCAAGCCGGATCGATATCGCCTTGGTCGAAAACGACAGCGGCCACAGTCTGCGACTGTATAGCGACGATACGCAGAACGTGCGCGGGATTTTCACCATACGTGGCGGCTTCGACACCATCGATCCCGCTGGCTGCCCGACCTATCGGGTCGACAAGCGCGAACCCGAACGCGTGTCCTTCGGCGACGAGCGCTGCCGCATCCTGCCCAAGCAGGCGGAGTTCACGCTCGGGAAGTCCGGACCGGGCCGCAACCGCCGGCTTCACCGAATCATGAACGGCAGCAGCCTGGTGTTTCGCTACCGGCTGGGCAACGGTGTGTATCGGGAGACCACCTTCAGCCTCCGAGGCTCGAAGTACGCTTTGACGACCGCGCTTCGAAATTCCGAGGTCGGCGCTGACGAATAGCGTCGGTCTTCCGGAAAACGCCCGAACCCCGCGGGCCGCCGAAAGTGACGGTGGACGGAATTCCAGGGTCGGCCACTTTGCGAGCGACCCTCGAGCTGAGACCGATCAGCCGGGCGCGGGAGCGGGCTCTCCTTCGCGGGCTGGCGGCTCCGGCTCGCGGGCGGGCTGTTCTTCGATCTCGACCTTGGGGACTGCGCGGCACTCATTGAATATGCGTTTGTCGCAGCGCACACAGATGCCGCGGTCGAGGCGCTGGAAAATCGTGGCGATGGCTTCGCCCTTGGTGGGGAAGATGTTCTCCTCACCTACATCCTGGAGATAGCCGCCGCGCTCGAGCAGCTCGCGTGCGTCCTCGGTAAGCTGATGAAAGTAAAGCTGCCCGCCTGCCGCACGGCGAAGCCGCGCCTCGCGCGCGAGCATCTCGGCCCCAGCGACGTCGATGAAGCTGATGGTGCGCGCCATGATCAGCAGGTGCTTCTGCATTGGATTGTGCTTGGCGATGATTCGCAGGCGCTCGGCGACGTAGTTGACCGCGCCGAAAAACAGCGGCCCGTCGATTCGCACCATCTTGAACTGCGGGCATTCGGGCAGACTCGGATCGGTATTGAAGCGTTGCTTTGGCAAACGCGGATCAGGTACCCGGACACGCACCGACGGACGCGAGGCCCGATGCAGATAAATGACCAGCGAAAGGAAGACGCCCAGTATGATGGCGAAATCCAGATCGAGGAGCAGCGTGGCCAAAAATGTGCCCCACAGCACCATGGAGTCCGACCGGCTGGCGCGCACGATATTCTTGATATGGGCGAAATCGATGATCCCGAAAGCGACCAGAAACAGGATGCCGGCCATGGCCGCATTCGGCAGGTGGGCGAGCAGTGGGGCCACGAGCAGAACGATGACCATCAGGAGGAGTCCGGCGAACACGGCGGCGAGCGGCGTCTTTGCGCCTGCCTCGTAGTTCACGCCGCTGCGATTGAACGAGCCGGTCGCCACGTAGGATGAAAAAAAGCTGCCAAAGATATTCGAAAGGCCCTGGCCGATGAACTCCTGATTGCCGTCGACCAGATCGCCGCTGCGCGCCGCCAGCGATCGCGAGATGGAAACCGCCTCGGTCAGCGCGAACAGGGTGACCGCCAGGGCCGCCGGGGCCAGCTCTTTGAACATGTTGAAGTTCAGATCCGGGCTCGACAGCGGTGGCAGGGTCGCCGGCAGCGCACCCACGACCTGGATTCCGGGCGCGGGGCCACCCACATAGAGAAAATGGCTGATGAGCGAAGCGACCACGCTTCCCGCGACCATCGCCGCGATCATGTAGGGAAAGCGCGGCAGGCGGCGGCGAAAATAGATCCCCGCGAACAGCGTCACCAGCCCGACGGTGGTCGCGTAGGGATGAATATCGCCGATATTCTGAACGAAATAGACGAGCTTCTCCGGCAGATGCAGCCCGCGCGGCATGTCCAGCCCGAAGAAATTTTGCAACTGGCTGGCGGCGATCAACACGGCCGCGCCGGCGGTGAAGCCGACCACAACCGAATGCGAGATGAAATTCACCAGCGCGCCGAGGCGGGCGATGCCCATGGCGAGCTCGATGACGCCGACCATGAAGGTCAACGTCAGCGCGTAGGCGACGTAGTCGACACTGCCCGGGTCGGCCAGCACGCTCAGCGACGAGAAGAGCACGATGGAGGCCGCCGTCGTCGGGCCTGATACCAGCTGCCGGGAGGAGCCGAAAAGCGCCGCGACCACCGCCGGAATCATGGCCGCGTAAAGCCCGTACTCCGGCGGCATCCCGGCGATGGTGGCGAACGCGACACCCTGGGGCAGCACGACGATCGCGCCGGTGAAGGCCGCGATAGCGTCGGCCCGTAGCGTCGCCCGGTTGACCTCCGGCCACCATACGAGGAACGGCGCGAACTTGGAGAAGTAACCGAGATTCAAGCCACGATCCCGGGCGGCTCACTCTGCGGGAGCGCGCGACGCACGGATCGGCGCGTGCGGCCGTTGAAAGAGAAAGGCGAGGAGAGAAGCGTCATCCGTACCGAGTATACCTCGCGGCGAGCATCCGGTTTACCGGCGCATCAGATGCTAGGATCACGACGAGTCCTGCGTGGAGACGACGCCCTGCTAAGCGCCCGGTTCGCTCATTGAATCCCTCCTGCGAGGCCAATGCCGGTTCCCGGCGCGCGTCGCGACGCATTCTGATCGCGCTCATGGCGCTCCTGGTCCTGACGGGAGCGATCTACTGGCCGGGTCTTTCCGGCGATCTGGTACTCGACGACACGGCGACGCTGGAACCGATCACGCGCCTCGCGCGCGGCGAGCTCATCTGGCACGAGGCACTCACCCGGCACGACAACTTCCGACCGCTGTCGATGGCCAGCTACGTCGTCAACTGGCTGACCACCGGCGATCGGGTCTGGCCGCTCAAGCTCACTAATCTCGTCATTCACCTGATCGGCGGCGTTCTGGTATTCGTACTCGCCGATGCGCTGCTGGCGAGACCGGTGGCCGGCATCGATCGTGGGCGATGCTGGGTAGCGCTGTGGATCGCCGCCTGCTGGCTGCTCGCGCCGCTGCTGGTCAGCACCGTCCTGTACGTGACCCAGCGCATGGCCGCCCTCGCCGCCGTGTTTTCGCTTGCCGCGCTGCTCGCCTACGTCCGCGGCCGGGAGCGTATCGCCGCGGGGCGCGCGGGCGGCCCGGGTCTCATCGTGCTGGCACTCGCGCTGTTGTGGCCGCTCGCCGTTCTCAGCAAGGAAAACGGCGTCCTGGTACCGATTCTCGCCATCGTGGTGGAGCTGTTCTTCTTCCGCCCCGCCGAAGCGCCCGAGGAGCAGCGAACTGCCAACGGCCATGGCCGGTTGCGCAGCCTCCTGCATCGGCCGATTGCGCTGTGCATGATCGCCGGCGTGCTGATCGGCACCGTGATGATCGTGGCTGCGCCGAGCGCGATTTTTCTTTCCTATGAGTACCGGCCGTTCACACCCAGCGAGCGCCTGCTGACCGAGTGGCGAATCCTGTTCGACTACCTGGCGAATTTGATTCTACTGCCGGGCGGCAGTCCGTTCGGCATCTATCACGACGAATATCCCGTTTCGCGTGGGCTGCTCGAGCCCGTGACGACGCTGATCGCGGGAGCTGCGTGGCTGGCGGTGCTGGCAGCGGGCTGGTGGACCCGGGGCACGCGCACGGGGTTGCTGATCTTCGGCGCGTGGTTCTTTCTCGCCGCGCACCTGGTTGAATCAACGCTCTTGCCGCTCGAGCTCTATTTCGAGCACCGCAACTATCTGCCGAGCTTCGGCGTCTTTTTCTCACTCGGATTCGGCGCCTACCTGCTCGTATCCCGGGTCCACCTCAAACGGCTCGTGGTAGCCGCGCTGGTGCTCGTACCGGTGGGCTACGCGGCCGTCACTTACCACCGCGTTCTCGTCTGGCAGTCATGGGAGCGAATGCTGCTCGCCGCGGCGAACCACTACCCGGACTCGATCCGGGTACGCACGGGACTCGCCAATCTGCACGTCGGCCGGGGAGATCTGGAAGGCGCGCTCGCGCACCTCGAGCACGCGGCCGCGCGACCCGGGAGCGCCGAGGCGGGAATCGCGATCCATGTGCTCAACGCCCATTGTCTGGCCGATCGGCCACCGCCGCCCGGCGCCTATCGAGGCCTGCGG
>JBFICP010000181.1:0-6673 GCA_041581935.1 Gammaproteobacteria bacterium
GAGCCGCCGAGGCGGCCCATGCGCTCCGTCGCCCATTGGACGTGGGCGTCCATGTGGGTCCTCGCCGCAAGCGACAGGGTCTCTCGGACGAGGGAGTCGGCCTCTGCGACATTGCCGATCCTCAAGTGACATTCAGCGCAATCCGCAAGGATGGACACGAGCAACCCGGCGTAGGCATCGGTTTCGCGCGTGCAGCGTTCGCGCGCCTCGTTGAACCACTCAAGAGCGGTCTCGAAGTTCTCCGACGCCGCGAAGGCCAGCGCCAGAACCCGGGCGGTAGCCGACTCCCAGCACGGATCTCCCAGCTGGCAGCTCATCGCGAAGGCTTCTTCGAGTTCCCCGCGTAGCGATTGCGGATCGGTTTGCATGCGAAGTTTCGCCTCGGCACGAACCGCCTGGGGCCAGGGTCGAAACGCAACCCAACGCAGGTCATCGGTGATCGCCAAACACTCCGTCGTCCATTGCGTTGCGATTTCCGGGCAGCCGGCGGCGAGTTGTCCGCGGGCGCCGACGCCGAGCGACCAGGCTTCGCGCCTGGGATTGTTTCCGCTGCGGGCGTAGTCGAGCGACAGGTCGTAGTGTTGCAATCCGTCGGCGGTCCTGCCCCAGTCCACCAGGTTGAATCCAATCACCGCGTGTACGCCTGCAAGGCTGTCGGGGTCTTCGGCGAGCTCCAGTGCTCGGCTGAGATGAACCTCGGCTGCCGGACGCCGGCCGGCCAATGCTTCGAGGTAGCCGAGCTCGCGCAATCCTGCGATGGCGATTTGCCGATCTCCGCATCGTTGGGCGAGCTCGACGGCCTGCTGCAGCACAACGGCACCCTCGTCATCGTATCCGCGTACCGAGTGGACCAGCGCGCTTCCCAGCTCCACCAACGTCTGCGCATGCAGCCGAGGATCCTCGAATTTCTCCGCATCTGCGGCCGCGCGACGCAGGCAATCGATCCCCGCGTCGACCGCGCCCGCGGCAAGGGCGGCGCGACCCGATTCCATGAGAGAGGTGACGATGGCCCGGGGCGACACACCCCCTGGCGGCGCAGATATGGTCCGGCGCGCCGCGCTGCGCAACGCATCCGAGGGCTTCTCGCCCAGCTCGGCCACAAACGCCGCCTCCGTTGCCTCGACGTGCTCCAACGCCGCGTCGTGGCTTCCTGCCAGCGACAGGCTCTTGACCAAAAGCACATGGGCGCGCTCGTCGAGTGGAATTCGACGCACGCCCAGCTCGGCCAGGCGGATGGCTTTGTCGTAATCACGCGCCGCAATGGCCTGCAAAGTCTGCTGGCGGATCCTGGCGTCGATCAAGCCCGCGATGCGTTCGCGCTCGACCAGCAACCATGTTGCAAACTCCGGGCTGCACCTCGGCTCGATGCCTTCGAGCAGATCACCGATGAGCGCACAGTCGAACTCACCCCTATCGAGCCGTTGGATATCGACCTGGGTTCCGACAGGCAGATTGGGCTTTACCGGGTCGCCGGTTAGCGCTTCTGCAGAGCCGAGCGCTTTACGCAGTGCGGCCAGGCACCAGCGAACCGATCCGAGCGGATCGACGGACTCCGGAAACAATTCTGCTGCGATTTCGCGCCGACTGACGTCCCGGGGCGAAAGCAGGATGCGGGCCAGCAAGGCCCAGGCTTGAAGGCCCCGAACCGTTTGCACGGCACCGCCATCGTCGACGATCGCGGGTTTACCGAGGAGCCGTATCTCCAGCGCCATTCGCTTCGACCCCGAACAGGGCAAGTCCGTACCTAGACCACATGATTCGCGTGCACCGTGTGCGCAACCGTGTGACGAATTGCGCGTTTCTGCTCGCAGAAATTCCACGCCCAGTCTAGCGGGTGGCGCGCAGGATTGTCACCGCGCCGAGGCAAACCAAGGAGCAATACCATGCCGAAATTCATTATCGAACGAAACATCGCTGGTGCGAACACGCTGTGTGCGCAGGAGCTCAAAGACATCGCTGCGAAGTCGAACGCGGTGGTCGCGGGGTTGGATCAACCCTATAGATGGGTGAAGAGTTACGTCGCCGGCGACAAGATCTACTGCGTGCATGAGGCCGAGAGCGTGGAGTCCATCTACAAGCACGCTCGAGAGGGCGGTTTTCCGGTGGACAGCGTGATCGAGGTAAGCGCTGAAATCGATCCGTCTACAGCCGAAGGCGCCGTGTAGAGCCCAGCTTTTCATCAGGGGAGCCTGCTCATGGCGGGCTCTCCATTTTTATCGCAGGCGTATACGCGTCGCTATCGACCAGGGCGCCGATATTATTTCGGGCGAGTCGTCGATAGCGATCGACGCCGCCCCCACTCCGAAATCCGCCGGGCGAGATTTGGGCTTCCCGTGCGCCAAGGTATCTCGGGAAGACGAAAGTCGATGTATTCGAACGCAACGGCAACGGTGAGATCGGCGAGATCGACCGTATTTTCTCGCACCACGCTGGAGTACAAGGATTCGAGAGATGCGGAGATTCGCGGCAACGCATCCAACCAGCGGGCTGCGAGCCCCGTGTCTTTACAGAATCGCTCGAGCACCACGGCGCCGAACGCGCAGTCGATGGCGGCGCGTCCGAGACCGAGCACCTGCAGCCGAACGGCGTCGTTGGCAGGCGACGCAACGCCGAGATTTCCCACACCCGAGTGCCGGATGAGATGCTCGCAGATGCAGCTGCTCTCGATGAGCCGCGTGCCATCGTCCAGCTCGAGGGCGGGAACCTTGGCGGCAGGATTGCGGGCCAGCAGCTCCGGGGGCGATTCCCAGGGGTCCACATAGCGGAGCTCGGTGGCCGGCTCGAGTCCGGTTTCGATGAGCACGACGCGCACCAGCCGGGCGTACGGTGAAGCGGCATTGAGGTAAAGCTTCATGCCCGGCTCCCGCGCGCCTGCGCAGCGGGCTGCACGAGCGCGAATACGCTCACCAGCAGCATCGCGCTGGTCAACACCAGCGCGCCCGTCAAGCTGCCGCTCGCCGCGAACCACGCACTTGCCAGCAGCGGTCCGAGCACCTGTCCGGTTGCGAACGCGGTGGTCATCGCCGCGATGTGGCGAATCACGTCGGGCGGCGGTGCGATGCGATGGGCTTCCCGCATGCCGACCATGGTGACGACCATGAACGTTCCGCCCACGCACAGCCCGGCGGCGGCGATGGCGAGGATGTAGGGCAGGGCGACCGGCAGCAGCAAGCCGGCGGCCATGATCACGTGGCCCGTTGCCCAGAGTTGCCGGTTGGTGAACAGCGTTTGCAGGCGTGATACCAGCAACGTGGATGCGAACGCCGCCAGTCCGAACACCGGCCAGCTCCAGCCGAACACCACGGGCGATGCGACGATCTCGCGGGCCATCACCGGCAGGTAGGTGGCCGGGATGGTGTAGCCCATGCCGGCAATCCCGTAGGCGAGAACGAGCCCCCACAGCAATGGAGTACGCTGGGCAGCCGGTGTTCGCGCCGGCCGGCGCTGCGCCGGCAGCTCGTCTCCCATGAGCGGGCACAGCGCGACGGTGACGATGGTGGCGGTGAGGCCGAGCACCAGCCAACCGGGCGCGCTTCGCAGCCCGACGCCCATGAAGGCGAGACACGCGAGGCCCGCGATGGCGATGCCGGCACCGACACCGGAGAAAAGCCAGCCTTGCGCCGAGGTGCGGTGGCGCTCGGCGAGCGCCTTGACGTAGTAACCACTGACCAGCACCAGCACCCAGGCGCTGCATACCCCGCTCACCCAGCGCAGCACGAGCCACGCTGCGTAGCTGTCCGTGAGCCCCATACCCAGCGTGCCGATGGCGATGAGCACGAGCGAGAGCCTGAGCAGCCATCGGGGTGCGAGAGGGAGACGGGCCGCCGATACGGCGCCCATCAGGTACCCGAGGAAATGGCAGGATGCCAGTAGCCCTCCGGAGGATATACCCAGCAAACCGTCGTCCTGCATCAACGGCAGCATCGGTGTGAACGCGAAGCGTCCGATGCCCATGGCCAGCGCCAGAGCGACGAGGCCGATGAGGGTGATGCGAAGAACCGGGGCGGGTGGCGACATGGTCCCATGCTAGCGGGCTGGTGATTTCAGGAAAAATGAATTAAAAGGAAGGCTAATATCTCTTAAGGAGAAATCAATGCGCGGCGTCGAGTTGAGCGATTTGGAGATATTCCGCAGCGTCGCCCTGGAAGGCAGCGTTTCCAGGGCCGCCGAGAAGCTGCACCGGGTGCAATCCAATATCAGCACACGGGTGAGACAGCTCGAAGACCGCCTCGGCGTGCGCCTGTTCCTCAGGCGCAGCCGAGGATTGGCGCTGACCCCGGCCGGCGAGGCGCTGCTGCCCTACGCCGAGCGGCTGCTGGATCTGTCCACCGAGGCCGAGGCCGCGCTCACCGACGGCAAGCCGCGCGGCGGCTTTCGGGTCGGTACCCTCGAGAGCACCGCCGCGTCCCGTTTACCATCGGTTCTGTCGCGCTACCACACACACTACCCGGACGTTCAGGTGGAGCTCGTGACCGATACCACCCAGGGATTGCTGGACCGATTGCTGGATTACGAGATCGAGGTGGCCTTCGTCGCGGGTCCGGTCTCCCACGTCGCGCTCGACACAGCGCCCGTTTTCAGCGAGGAGTTGGTGCTGGTGTCGCCGGAGTCATTTCCATCGGTCGAACGCATCGACGAGATGACCGGCCGAACGGTGATCGCCTTCAAGGTCGGCTGCGCCTACCGGCGCTATCTCGAGGACTGGATGCTCGAGGCCGGCATCACGCCGGGCGGCGTGCTGGAGACGAGCTCGTACCACGTCATCCTCGCCTGCGTCGCCGCCGGCACCGGCTTCGCCGCGGTGCCTCGCTCGGTGCTGGATGCGGTCGCGGTGAAAGGCGCGTTTCGCGTCCATCCGCTGCCCGGCGCGGCCTCGAAAGTCGATACCTTGCTTGCCTGGCGCTCGGATTACACGTCGGCGAAGCTGGATGCTCTGAAGGAGATTCTGGCCTCGTGAGGAGAGAACTGTCGCGTGATTCATTCTTCCGATGAAGCGCTCGCCCTGGTTCTGAACGCCTGGGACGACGCCGGTCTGGACATGCCGAAAAGGCAGCGCAGCCTGATCCGCCAGAGCGGCGCTCGCGGCAACGCACTGAGCGACTCCGTTGTCGAAAAGATCAACAGCGCGTTGAAAAGCTATACGCCAGCCGATGCGCTCCCCGCATGCCTCGATGAGATCGATGGATACTACGGTGAAATGCTCGGCCGCAAGCAGGCTGCACGCGAAATTCAGGAACTGACGGGTCAACCCATTGGCCGAGTAAAAGTGCTCCCTGGCAAACGCAGTCGTATCGATAATCGATACGTCGATATGGTGATGCTTCTTTCACCCCTTGTATATTTCGACGCCATCATTTCATTGGAGTCGTTCGACGATAATTTCCTGAGCCGAATGGAGCTCGCATTTCTGAGCCGTCTGGACATACCGAGAAATTTGCACGAGGCCGAGCGCATCTATGCACGACTGCTCACTCTGCCGGATAAATTCGTCACTCAGACGGTGTTCGGTAAAGAGGTAGTAAAACAACCGTTTATGGCACAGATGATGTTCGCGGCGCTTCTCATGGGTAATCACGAGAAAGGTTCGGAACTTTGGCAATTCAAGAAGGATTGCCTGGAAAACTGCCCCGATTACCTTCTCGAAATACCTGATTACCCAGACCCCGGCTCCGCCCGTCCGTCGGTTTGGTTGTCAATGGTCGGCGACCCGGACCTATTGGACATCATGCGGCAACGGGGCTCGGCGCGCCTGAAGGAAGATGTTACCAGCGCATCGGAGCACCGGGCTCGGCGGGAAGCGACCACGGCGACCGTCGCCAGCGACGCTGTCCCGTCGGAAGTTCCGCTCGTTCAGCGCGTCGCGCCTGAGCAGGCGGAGCTGGCCGAACTGCTCAGCGCGTTCGACGCGTATTTTGGAGAACAGTACCCGGCGCTTTTCAAAAAGCTCCAACCGGGCGTCCTGGATGATCAGATCGACAAGCTGAATGAGGCGCTGACGCCCCTTCGTCTCAGCGAAGATGTTGCCACACTGTACAAATGGCACAACGGGCTTGAAATGCCGAGCATGATGTTCGGATTTCCGGAGCCGTCGACAATCGAGTCAGCGCTCCATCAATATCAGCAGTCCATAGAAATCCTCGGTGAGTTCTCCTGGACACGGGTATGGTTCCCGCTCGCATACGATGCGAGGACTTACCGGCTTGTGTTACTTGCAGAAGAGCGGTGCGGATCGACGCCGGTTCTACTCTATGATTTGGAGGAAGGATTGCTGACCGTGGAGCACCAGTCGATACAGGCCATGGTGCAGTCGTATCTCGAGGCATATCGATCGGGGTTTGCCGCGTATGACGAGTCGACGGACGCGTTCGAGATCGACGAGCAACGCTTCAATGCTGTACGAATCCAGAATAGCCCGCAGGCCTACGACTATCCGTCCAACCAGAAAGCGGCTTACGATATCGATGAACCTGCGGTGTGGCCGGACGTGTGGAGAAAGTACAAAGTCCGATCGGACAGCTGAAACATTTTTGATGTGCCGCTCAATCCCAGCGGTCGTCCTTCACCTGCACGATACCGTTCTCCACGCGCACCGGGAGGGTCGCCACCGGCTCGTAAGCGGGCGGCGTCAGCGCTTCGCCGGTCTTGATGTTGAAGCGCGCGCCGTGGCGCGGGC
>JBFICP010000182.1:0-6647 GCA_041581935.1 Gammaproteobacteria bacterium
AAATTCGCCTGGGGTCCGCTTTACTCGGAGGCGGCGGTGAAGGCCGGGATCACCACCGAGATCGCGGACCTGCGCGTGGCTTCCGTGCCGTTCAAGCTCATGCCCGAGTGGCAGAGGCCGGTATACGCGGCGATTCGAGAACACGATGCGACGCTCTACGAAGGACTCGAGCGCGCCGGTTTCCAGTTTCACTTCGGCGAGGATGGCTCGGGTATCCACACCGCTTACCTGCGGCGCGGCTCCGGCTACTATATCGACGTCGGCGCCTCGCAGCTCATCGTTGATGGCGAGATCGGGCTCGAGAGTGGTTGCGAAGTCGAGCGAATCAACGAGCGCTCACTGACTCTCGACAACGGAAAAGAGCTTCCTGCGGATCTGATCGTACTCGCAACCGGCTATGGGCCTATGAATGGATGGGCAGCGATGCTCATCTCCGAGGAGGTCGCGCACAAGGTGGGCAGATGCTGGGGCCTGGGCTCGGGCACGCCTTATGATCCCGGCCCGTGGGAAGGTGAATTGAGAAACATGTGGAAGCCAACGCATCAGACCGGGCTGTGGTTTCATGGCGGTAACCTCATGCAGTCGAGGCACTACTCTCGATACCTGGCGCTGCAGCTCAAGGCACGCATGGAGAACATTGCAACGCCGGTGTACGGGATTGCGCCGGTGCATCACTCGGAATAGGCGGGGAACCGATTTCGAAACACCGTGCGTGTGCGCCCGGCATCGTCATTGGCTGTGGTGCAATCGCACCGCGAACGCGAGCATGGCACTCCAGAAGACACTGTCGCGTGACCGTAATTGGACGACCCTCTCCCGTATCACGCCGACGCAAGGAGGTGCGGGCGAGGCCCAGAAGTTCGGCCGTTCGACCACGATCGGGCGGCTATCGTACGCTGCTCGGTGCCTGGTACCACTGAGTTGATGCGTCCGCCGTCGGCCGGCGTGTCTCCGCTCTTGACCACGTGTCGAGACGAGCGCGACTCTGCGCGAGCAATCTGTTGTGTAGGGCCAAGCGGGGATCTCGGGGGGCCTTGTCGTAGCGAGCGTGCTCGCGAACATCCGCAATTCGTTCCCGATAGTTCGGTCAAGGGGCGGAAGCGACTGCGAATCAGGCGATAGGCCCCCCACCTCTCAACTGGGCGCGATGCAGACGGCGACGCGACCCGGGGTCGAAGGCGTCGCGCCGGTGCAACACCGCGAGGTTGTTCCACATGAGCACGTCTCCGGCACGCCAGCGATGTCGGATGGTGAAACGTGAATCGGTGGCGTGGGCCCAAAGTTGATCGAGCAGCGCTTCGCTTTCCGATACCTCGAGCCCCGTCACGTAGCTTCCAGGACGGCGCCCGAGAAACAAGCCGCGGCGCCCCGATACGGGGTCCGTTCGCACCAGTGGATGACAAGCGCCGGGGGTGTCGCGCACATCGACGGTCTCCGTGAACCCTTTTCTCAACATGCCGGCGCTGTTGTGTGATGCGTCGTGAATTGCGCGCAAGCCGTCGATGCGGGCTTTCAATGCCGTCGGCAAGGCATCGTAGGCCGCGCACATGTTGGCAAAATATGTATCTCCCCCTTGCGACGGGATCTCGACCGCATGAAGAATCGCGGCTTTGGGCGGGCGTTCCACGTACGTCATGTCCGCATGCCAGACCGCCTCACCGGAGCCGAGATTTCCCCGTGGTCGCCCGTTCTCGACGATGTTGGATATGACGTTGAGCTCGGGAAATCGCTCGTGGAACGGCTTGCCGTATGGATTGGGACCCGGAGGATCCAGCTCTCCGAACAAGCGGCTGAAGGCAACGAGGTGCGTGTCGTCGATGTGCTGATCCCTCACTACCAGCACCAGGTGCTCGGCCCAGGCAGCGCGTATCAGCTGCACCGCGTCGGGGCCGACGCCGGCACCGATCTCGAGGCCGCGGATTTCCGCGCCGAGCGCGGCGCCGCTCGGTATGACCTCGATTGCGGGCCCGCGTTCGGCGTCGATGGATTCGCTCCGTTACAGCAATCGCCGACTGGCCAGTCGTGCCCCTTCGGCGAGGGCGCGCAGCTTGGCCCACACCACATCATCGGCCACCCGACCCATACCGGCCGACGTGTCGAAACCGCAGTCGGTACCGGCGATGACGCGACGCGGATCGCCGACCGCACGCGCCACGCGCCCGATGCGATCGGCGACCACCTGCGGATGCTCGACAAAGTTCGTGAGCGTGTCAATGACGCCCGCCACCAGCAGCTGCTCATCGCCGATGGGCTGTTTCTCGAGACAGCGGTACTCGTGCGCGTGCCTGGGATTGGCGAAGGGCAGCACCAGAGCACCGACCTTGGCCTGCAGCAGCACCGGCAGTATTTCCTCGAGCGGCACATCACTGTCGTGGGGACCTTCGTAGTTTCCCCAACAAACGTGCAGGCGCACGCGATTCGCGGCCACGTTGACCAGCGCGCCGTTGATGGCGTCGATGACGGACTCAACGAACGCGATGAAGTCACCGAGCGGACGATCCTGATAACCGACATGCCGCTCCAGCGCCAGATCCGGACAGTCGAGCTGCAGCACGAATCCATGCGCGACGATGGCCTCGTATTCAACCCTCAGGGCTTCGGCGAGCGCCGCCAGATAGTCGGCATCGCTCGCGTAGTGCTCGTTGCGCATGGCCGAGGCGACAATGCCCGGCGATGGCGCAGTCATGAAGGGCTCGACGAATTCAACCGGGGCGGCATCCATGGCCGCCTGAAACGTCACGCACTCGTCTTCGACGGCGCGCGCGTCCAGATAGCGCACCTCGCCAATGGCTTTGGGCGGACGGAAGTTCGACACCGCCACTTTGCCGCTCGCGAGCGCATCGCGCTGGCGCTGGAAATCCGGGTAGCGCGCCACATCTTGAAGCGGCCGCCGCTGCCAGCTTCCGCCGAAGCCGCTCATGCGATGCTGCACGTAAAGGAAGAATCCCTCCCGCTGCTGCTCGCCGTTGTTGCCGACATCGACACCCGCCTCGAGCTGCTTCGCGACGATTCGATGGGTGGCCTCCCGGCCGAGACGCTCGAGGTGCTCGGCATCCACCGTCTCCCCGCGTGCACGGCGCGCGTAAAGCGCGGTCAGCTCCGCCGGGCGCGGCAGGCTTCCGGAGTGGGTCGTCAGAATGCGCTCCCGGCTGGCCTTCATCTGGGATTGTGCCCTCGTCGTGCACGCGTGGCGCCGGCGCTTCGAGGTCGGTGGCCACCCTGACGAGACGCGGCGATTGGTTCCCGGCCGACGCCGGCGGGGCCGGCGGGATGCTCGACGCAGATACCTCGTTTGCCGACGTTGCCTGCGACGCGCGCAAATGACGCCGGCGGCGCGGCCCCCCGCAGCGGTAATTGCACGACGAAAGTGTTCGCGTTCGGCGGCGAACTCACGGCGCTCGGCTATCTGGATGACGCACGATGCGTCATCGTAATTGAAAAAGAGGCCCGGCGCGCTTCACCGGGCCGTTAACGTCGGGGGGAAAGACGATGCGCTCGATTAGCCGGCTATCTACTTGGCTGCCTCTCCGGCGAGGGAAATGGCCTCACCCGCCTTGATGACCGAGGCCTTGTGCTGGCCTTGCTCGTGCATTTTCAGGGCATCCTCGCAGCCCTGTTTTGCCTCGGCCACTTTGGCCATATCGGTGCCGGCACGCTTTTCCGCCTTGGCGGCCGTGGCCCGGCACTCCTCCATCGGAGCCGCTCTCCCGATCTTCGATCGATCCCGGCACCGTGGCTCAAGCGACACCCCAGCAGCAAGCGAGCCCCCCGACTTTGTCGGCACTGCTGATGGATGGAGCAAGGCTCGTCATGCTCGGTGTCGTGCTGGCGATGAGCGGCTGCATCATCATTCCCGTGCCTTCCGTGACCCCCGATCGCCAGAGCGGAATCATCGATGACGCGACATTGGAGTCTTTGGTTGGCCTCGATCGAGAAGAGGTCAATGCACGACTCGGCTGGCCCGACTTTTCGGGCAATCTTGGTGATTCCTACGTCATGGTGTACCAGGGTGAGAAGCGTTACTCCACCGACGTCTACGCTGCAATCGGCGCGGGGTATACCGGGGCGGTCGGCAAGATTGGAGACGGAAGCTCCACCACGCTTTACTGTTACGTCATCGTGCTGGACGAGAATCGGAAGGTTTAGGATTACGAAATCGACGCCAGACCGTCCACAGGCATATCGAAGCGCGATGGCTCGGGTGACCCTATCGAGCCGGCAGGTAGTTGTTCCGAGGTTGTTTGGGGTCCGGGCGCTCAGGATCAGAACTGAACTCAGAATCGGATTGAGTGTCGCCCGCTAAGGATGTCACACTGGCAACGCGCCGGCCTCCTGCGGGACAGTCATGCTGGATGTAACGGTCACGGATCTCACTATGCGGGTCGACGAGTGGCTCGCGGATTTCGAGGAAGCACTCGCGGGTGCGGATCCCGCATGCCTCGCGTCGCTGTTCCACGCCGACAGTTACTGGCGCGACGTGCTCGCTTTCACCTGGCTCATCACGACCGTGCAGGGCGGAGACAAAATTGCCGCGACGTTGCTGTCACGAACCGCACGGGCTCAGGCGTCGGGTTTCAGGACGGACCGCGAACGAATGCCGCCGGGCTGCGTCACCCGCGCGGGCACCGAGTCGATCGAAGCCATTTTCGCATTCGAGACCGCCGAGGGTAGGGGCGACGGGATCGTCCGTCTGATTCCGGATCCCATCGACAATGATCGGCTGAAAGCATGGACGCTGCTCACCGCGCTCGAAGCGCTTGCGGGCTTCGAGGAGCACGTCGGCAACGCACGGCCGACGGGCGAGGCTTATTCCCGCGACTTCCGCGGCCCCAACTGGCTCGATCTGCGCGAAGTGGCGGCGGCGTACGAGGATCGGGATCCGGTGGTGCTGATTGTCGGCGGCGGGCATGCCGGCCTGTCCATTGCGGCGCGGCTCGCGCAGCTCGACGTCGATACCCTGATTGTCGATCGCCACGCACGCATCGGTGACAACTGGCGCACCCGCTACCACGCGCTCACGCTGCACAACCAGGTGCAGGTCAACCATCTGCCCTACATGCCCTTTCCGCCGAGCTGGCCGACCTACATTCCGAAGGACAAGCTCGCCAACTGGTTCGAGCTCTATGTCGAGGCGATGGAGCTCAACTTCTGGACGGGAACGGAATTCACCGGCGGCACCTACGACGACGCCGAGAACCGCTGGCGCGTGCGATTGAAGCATGCGGACGGCGGCGAGCGCGAAATGCACCCGCGGCACATCGTGATGGCAACAGGGGTCAGCGGCATTCCCCACCTGCCGGACATCCCGAGCCTCGAGGACTTTGCCGGCACCGTGCTGCATTCCCATGACTATGACGACGCCGGCGAGTGGGCCGGAAAGGACGCCATCGTCATCGGCACCGGCAACAGCGGCCACGACATCGCGCAGGATCTTCATTGCGGCGGCGCATCGGTGACGCTCGTTCAAAGGAGCCCGACACTGATCGTCAATATCGAGCCGAGCGCGCAGCTTCCCTACGCGCTCTACGACGAGGGTCCTACGCTGGAAGACTGCGATCTGATCGTCGCATCCACCCCTTTCGCGCTCGCCCGTCGCGCGCACACACTGATGACCGCCCAGGCGAGGGAGCTCGATCGCGAGCTCCTCGAGCGGCTCGAGCGGCGCGGATTCAAGCTCGACTTCGGCGAAGACGGCACGGGCTGGCAGTTCAAGTATCTGACCCGGGGTGGCGGCTACTATTTCAATGTCGGCTGCTCGGACCTGGTTGCCGACGGCGCCATCGGTCTGATTCAATTTGACGAAATCGATCGCTTCGTCGCCGACGGCGCCCGACTCAAAAGCAGCGAGACGCTTCGCGCCGATCTGATCGTGCTCGCGACCGGCTACAAGGGCCAGGACGTCCTCGTCCGGCGTCTGTTCGGCGATCGCATCGCCGAGCGCGTCGGCCCGATCTGGGGCTTCGGCGAAGACGACGAGCTGCGCAGCATGTTCATGCGCACCGGTCAGCCCGGTCTCTGGTTCATCGCCGGGAGTCTCGCGCAGTGCAGGATTTTCTCGAAGTATCTCGGTCTGCAGATCAAGGCCTGCGAGGAGGGGCTGATCGCTGCGGGCCGGCCGGATGTCGGCTGACCGAGGGGGGGCGAACGAGCGTGAAGCCAATCCGCGATAGAGCTGTCGCGCAAAACACCGCCGCCGACGGGGGCGGACGGGGTGGATGCTTGACGGCGGTGCGCATGGGCATTGCAGCGACCGTCCTGCTCGCAGCGCTCCCCCCTGGTGTCGCGTCCGCTTCACAGGCCTGCGACAAACGACCGCCAACCTCCGAGACCGGCCCTGGACCCCACGACTTTTCAACCGCGCCGTCCGAGACCAATCTCTGGCGCGAAGGCGATGAGGGCGAACCGCTGCTTCTACGCGCCCGGGTGCTGGATACCTGCGGCAAGCCGGTCACCGGAGCGCGTATCCGGATCCTGCACGCCAACCAGGATGGCGACCACGAACCGGACCGCTGGCGCACCCATCTGACGTCGGATGACAGTGGAGAGTTCGAACTGGTCACGGTCTACCCCGGATATGCCGGCTATATGCCACGGCATATTCATTTCATTATCAGCCACCCCGATCACCGACCGCTCGTCACGCGATT
>JBFICP010000183.1:0-6626 GCA_041581935.1 Gammaproteobacteria bacterium
CACCACATCGGGAACGTTGACACCTTTTCTATCCGAAAGCTCGCCGCCTGCGATCACCAGCGTCTCGGCGAAGTCGTAGCCGCATTTTTCGACGCGCAATCGAATCTTGCCGTCGTCGAGAAGCAGATCGATACCCGGCTCGAGCGCCGTGAAGATCTCCGGATGCGGCAGGGGAGCGCGCTTGCCGTCACCCGGGGTCGTGTCGAGGTCGAGCCGATAGCGGCTACCGGTATCGAGACTGGCATTGCCGTCTCGCAAGTGGCCGATGCGCAGCTTCGGCCCCTGCAGATCGAGCACGACGCCGATCGGGCGACCGGTTTCACCCTCGAGCGATCGAATCTTGCCGATGCGGTCCTCGCGCTCCTGCGGCGTGCTGTGGCTGCAGTTGAGCCGGAACACGTCGGCGCCGGTCTCGAACAGCTCCCGGATGCGATCCATGCTGGAGCTCGCGGGGCCGAGTGTGGCGATGATCTTGGCGTTTCGGTTTCGACGCATGGTGTCCGTCCGGGTGCGCAGATGGCGCTTGCAAGGCTTCCGCAATACTAAGGGCTCGCACATGTTCGGGCCATCTCGGTGAAGCGTTTGCGCGCGTACGGGGCGGCAGGGACAGGGCCTTCGAATCGTGCTAGCCTGTGGACTTCGTTCGCGACGCCGGCGCTCCGCCGAGTGCTCGAAGAAGCCGAAGCACGGCCGGGAAGCAACATGGACATCAGTGGAGAGTTCGAAATCCCCGCCAGTCGGCAGCAGGTGTGGGAGGCGCTCAACGACCCGGAAGTGCTCGCGCAGTGCATTCCGGGCTGCGAGAGCATTGAACGCGAGTCCGACACCGAGCTGCTGGCCAAGATGAAAGCCAAGATCGGACCGGTGAAGGCCCGCTTCGAGAGCCGCATACTGCTTACGAACTTGAATCCACCGCAAAGCTATACCATCAGCGGCGAAGGCAAGGGCGGACCGGCGGGCTTCGGCAAGGGCAGCGCCGACGTGACGCTCGCCGAGGCCGACGGCGCCACCACGCTCAGCTATACCGCGACCCTGCAGGTCGGCGGTAAGCTTGCCCAGGTGGGCTCACGCCTCGTCGGCGCTGCGGCGCGCAAGATTGCCGATGATTTCTTCAGCAAGTTTGTCGAGGTGGTCGCCCAACCGGTGGGCTCGGACTGACACGCGTCGTCGTCGCCGCGCAGGCGCGCCGGAACGGGTTTCTTACAATCAACGAGCGGCGCGGTCGCCATGACCGCTCGCCGCCACCTGAGGAGAAGGGGGATAACCATGTCCGTAAACGTCTCCATGACGCTGAACGGCAAAGCGGTATCGGTGGAAGCTGAGCCGCGTACCCTGCTGGTCAGCCTGCTTCGGGATCAACTGGGACTCACCGGCACCCACGTCGGTTGTGATACCAGTCAGTGCGGCGCATGCCTGGTGCACGTCAACGGCCGTGCGGTGAAATCCTGCACGATGCTGGCGGCGCAGGCCGATGGCGCCGAAGTGAAAACCATCGAAGGCGTCGCCCGCAACGGCGAGCTGCATCCGATGCAGGAGGCCTTCAGAGAGCACCACGGTCTGCAATGCGGTTTCTGCACGCCCGGCATGATTATGAGCGCGCTCGATCTCGTGAACGTCAACCCGGATCCGTCTGAAAGCGAAATTCGCGGCTGGCTGGAGGGTAATCTTTGTCGCTGCACGGGCTACCAGAACATCGTCAAGGCCATACAGGCCGGCGCCCGCGCCATGCGCGAGGGAGGTAAGTCGTCATGACCGACACTGGAATCGGCGCCCCGGTACGCCGCAAAGAGGATTACCGCTTTGTCACCGGCAACGGCCGCTATCTGGACGACATGAACCGTCCCGGCCAGTGTTACGCGTACTTCGTGCGCTCACCCTACGCTCACGCGAGCTTCACCGTCGATACCTCGGCGGCTTCGAAAATGCCGGGCGTGCAGGCCGTGTATACCGGTGCCGATATCGCCGCGTCGGGTCTCGGAGGGTTGATTTGCGGGTGGACCATTACCCAGAAAAACGGCGAGCCTCACATTGCGCCGCCGCACCCGCTGCTGGCGCTCGATACCGTGCGTCACGTGGGCGACACACTGGCCGTCGTCATCGCCGACACCTACCACGGCGCGAAGGACGCCGCCGAGCAGGTCGTGGTGGAGTACGAGGCGCTTCCGGCAGTGACCTCGGTTACCGAGGCCGTGAAAAAAGGTGCGCCGCAAGTGCACGCAGAGGCGCCGGGAAATCTCTGCTACGACTGGGAAATCGGCGACAAGGCGACCACCGATGCGGCCTTCGAGAAGGCAGCCCACGTCACGCGCTTCGAGGTCGTCAACAACCGCGTCATTCCCAATGCAATCGAGCCGCGCGCGGCGCTCGCCGAGTACGATTCGGGCAGCGACGAGATCACGTTGTACACGACCAGTCAGAATCCGCACGTGGCGCGCCTGGTGATCTCGGCGTTCATTCAACTCGCGCCGGAGAACAAGCTGCGAGTCGTAGCCCCGGACGTCGGTGGGGGATTCGGCTCCAAGATCTTCATCTACCTGGAGGAGTGCGTCACCGCCTGGGCGGCGCGTAATCTCAAACGTCCGGTCAAGTGGACAGCGGAACGCTCGGAATCGTTCATGACCGATGCCCACGGGCGCGACCACGTCTCCAACGTCGAGCTGGCGCTCGACGGCGACGGCAAGTTCCTGGGCCTGCGTGTTTCGACCCTGGCCAACATGGGCGCATACCTGTCGACCTTTGCTTCATGCGTGCCGACCTATCTTTACGCAACACTCATGCAGGGGCAGTACACGACGTCGGCCATCTACTGCGAGGTCAAAGCCGTATTCACACACACCACGCCGGTCGATGCGGTGCGCGGCGCCGGGCGACCGGAGGCCACCTATGTCGTCGAGCGGGCCGTCGAAGAAGCGGCCCGGGAACTGAAACTCGATCCGGCGGAAATACGCCGTCGCAATTTCATTCAAGCCGACGCATTCCCGTATCAAACCCAGGTGGCGCTGCTCTACGACTCGGGCAACTATCCGGGGACCCTCGACAAGGCGCTGGATCTCATCGATTATGATGGATTCGCGAAGCGCCGTGAATCCTCCGAGAG
This sequence comes from Gammaproteobacteria bacterium, assembly GCA_041581935.1. Lineage (GTDB taxonomy): Bacteria > Pseudomonadota > Gammaproteobacteria > HK1 > HK1 > JAABYT01. Next base: position 3,098 of record JBFICP010000183.1, read on the forward strand.
CGCAGGCAAGCTGCGCGGCATCGGCTTCTCATCTTATATAGAGGCGTGCGGGATTGCGCCCTCTAGCGTGGTCGGGTCGCTCGGCGCCGGAGTCGGTCTCTACGAGTCCGCGCAGGTACGTTTCAATCCGACCGGCAACGTGATCGTGTACACCGGCTCCCACAGCCACGGGCAGGGGCACGAGACCACTTTCGCGCAGCTGGTCTCCGATCGGCTCGGCGTGCCCTTCGATCAGATCGAGATCGTTCACGGAGATACCGCCAAAATCCCGTTCGCCATGGGCACCTATGGCTCGCGGTCGCTGGCGGTCGGTGGTTCCGCCATCAGCAAGGCCATCGACAAGATAATCGCCAAGGGCAAAAAGATCGCCGCCCACACGCTCGAGGCGGCCGTCGAGGACATCGAGTTCGAAAACGGCAATTTCACCGTCGCCGGCACCGACAAGCAGATGGATATCGCCTCGGTCGCGTTCTCGGCCTATGTGCCCCACAACTATCCGAGCGATGAGCTCGAGCCCGGTCTCGATGAAAGTGCCTTCTACGATCCGGCTAACTTCACATTCCCGTTCGGTACCCATGTCTGTGAGGTGGAGGTGGATCCGGAAACCGGGGAGACGCAGATCGTGCGTTGGGCTGCGGCCGACGACTTCGGCAACATCGTCAATCCGATGATCGTCGAGGGGCAGGTGCACGGAGGGGTGGCCCACGGTGTAGGACAAGCGCTTCTCGAGGGATGCCGGTTCGATGATTCGGGGCAGCTCCTGACCGGCTCGTACATGGATTACGCCATGCCGCGCGCGGATACGCTGCCGCCGATGCAGATCGCCACCCAGGTGACCCCCTGTCCGCACAATCCGCTCGGCGTCAAAGGCTGCGGTGAAGCCGGTGCCATCGCCGCACCGGCGGCGGTCATGAACGCCATCACCGACGCCATCGGTACAAGAGATCTCACCATGCCGGCGACACCGGAGAAGGTGTGGCGCGCGATTCAAAGCACTCGCTAGGGAGGGACCGACATGTACGCGTTCAATTATCAACGACCGACGTCCCTGGATGCCGCCGTGAAGGCCGTTGCCGCGGCCGAGGATGGCAAGTACCTGGCCGGGGGCATGACCCTCATTCCGACCATGAAGCAGCGCCTGGCGCAACCGTCCGATCTCGTCGATCTCGGTCGCGTAGTGGAGCTGTCGGGGATCCGCCGGGACGGCGACGCGCTGGTGATCGGTGCCACCACCACCCATGCCGAGGTGGCGGCTTCCGAGGAGGTGCGAAGCCATATTCCCGCGCTCGGCCACCTGGCCGATCACATTGGCGATCCGGCGGTGCGCGCCCGCGGCACCCTGGGCGGCTCCATCGCAAACGCCGATCCCGCCGCCGACTATCCGGCGGCGGTGGTGGGCCTGGGAGCAACCGTCGAAACCAATACGCGCAGCATCGCCGCCGATGAATTTTTCACCGGATTGTTCGAAACCGCGCTCGGCGACGACGAGCTGGTGACGGCGGTGCGCTTTCCGATCCCGAAGCGGGCGGGTTACGCGAAATTTCCCAATCCCGCGTCGCGTTATGCCGTCGTCGGCGTCATGGTCAGCGAAGGAGCCGACGGCGTGCGTGTGGCGGTGACGGGCGCCGGGCCGAGCGTCTTCCGGGTCGCGGAGATGGAGCAGGCGTTGGCCGGTAATTTCTCGCCCGCCGCCGTCGAGCGCATCTCGGTGCCCGCGTCCGGGCTCAACTCGGACATCCACGCGAGCGACGAGTACCGGGCGCACCTGGTGACGGTGATGGCCAAACGCGCGGTGGCCGCGGCCGCCGGCTGACCGGTCGACCGGCCGTAGGTTGGGCTTTGCTGCGCACGGCCCAACCTACGATTCTCGCGCCGGGCCCGGGCTTGCGCGACGTCATGATGACCCGCTGCCGCCGGGTTATCATGTTTATATGACCTTGCCCACGAATGTCGACGAGACCCACGCCCTGTTGACGGCCGGCGAGTACGTGGCCGATCGCAGTCTGGCCACCGCGGTGTATCTGTCGCTCACCCTGCATCGGCCGTTGTTCCTGGAAGGCGAGGCCGGCGTCGGCAAGACCGAGATCGCCAAGGTGCTGGCGACGTCGCTCGCGCGACGTCTGCTGCGCCTGCAGTGTTACGAGGGCCTGGACGTCGCGTCGGCGGTTTACGAATGGAACTATGCCCGGCAGATGATCGAGATACGGCTGGCCGAGGCCGCTGGATCCACGAGCCGCGCGCGCCTCGGCGAGGACGTGTTCTCGCGCCGCTTTCTCATCGAGCGACCGCTGCTACAGGCGTTGGAACCGCACGATCAAGGTCCGCCGGTGCTGCTCATCGACGAGCTCGACCGCGCCGACGAGCCCTTCGAAGCGTATCTGCTGGAGCTGCTTTCGGACTACCAGATCACCATCCCCGAGATAGGCCCGATCAGAGCCGAGCAGCCGCCGATCACGGTGATCACCTCGAACCGCACCCGGGAAATTCATGATGCGCTGAAGCGGCGTTGCTTCTACTACTGGGTGGACTATCCCAGTGCCGAGCGCGAGCTTGCGATACTCGCGCTCAAGGCGCCGGCGGCCGACGCGCAGCTGAGCCGCCAGGTGGTCGCCTTCGTGCAGCGGCTGCGAAAAATGGATTTGTTCAAGCTGCCGGGCATCGCCGAGACCATCGACTGGGCCCAGGCCCTCACTCAGCTCGACGTGCTGGAGCTCGACGCCAACGTCGTCAACGATACCGTCGGCGCGCTCCTCAAGTATCAGGACGACATCGCCAAGGTGCAGGGCAGCGAAGCGGCCCGTCTGCTCGACGAGATCAAGTCGGCGCTCGACGCGGAGCGGATCGGTGGCTGATCCCGTCGCGCCGCCGGCGCGGCGCCGCCGCGTCGCACGGCCATGAGTGATTCCGGCCACCGGGCGTCTGGCAGCGGGCGGCTGCTCGCCAACATCATGCATTTTGCGCGCGTGCTGCGTGCCGCCGGACTGCCCATCGGCCCCGGCACGGTAATCGATGCGGTCAACGCCGTGCGTGCCGTGGGGGTCGCCGACCGACAGGATTTTTACTGGGCCCTGCACGCGGTCTTCGTCAATCGATCCCGGCATCGCGAGCTCTTCGATCAGGCGTTTCACGTCTTCTGGCGCAACCCGCGCCTGCTCGAGCGCATGATGGCCACGCTGCTGCCGACCTTCGGCGATGCCCAGGCGGCGCCCGAGCAGGCGATACGCCGGCGTATCGGCGACGCGCTCGGCGCCGGCACCGCAAACGGTGACGACGCGCAGCCGCCGGCGAGCGAGGTAGAGCTCGACGCAAGCCTCACCTGGTCGGCGCGCGAGCGGCTCCAGGACAAGGATTTCGAGCAGATGAGCAGCGAGGAGATTGCACGCGCCAAGGCCGCCGTGGCGCGCATGCAGCTGCTGCTGGCACGGGTCCCGGTGCGCCGCTATCGCCGCCACCGACGCGGCACGCGCATCGACCTGCGGGCCAGCCTGCGCAGCGCCCTGCGTTCCGGTCCAGGCATCATTCCGCTGGA
>JBFICP010000184.1:0-6615 GCA_041581935.1 Gammaproteobacteria bacterium
ATGGCCCACTTGCCGTGCTGGTTGCACTCGGCGATAACCCAGACCTTGGCCTCGCCGCCGGCGAGCCGGATCTGTGTGCCCAGATACACTTCACCGTTGACCGGTGTGAAATAGAACTTGCCCTTGATCACCACCGGATCGGAGAAATTCATGATCTGAATGCTTTTGATGAAGTGATCAGGCTCCATGGGATGATCCATTTCCACCACGATGGGCGCCTGGCTGCCGTCTTCGACCACCGGCGGCAGGGTCACCTTGGGGATGTGAATCTTCTCCAAATCGGACAGATTCTCCGGATTTGCCGGAAGCTGAAAGACCGATCCGTGAGCGATATTCGGAATCACGCTGGTTGCAAACATGGGTACCGCGACCCCGCCGACGCTCGCATAGCGAAGGAACCGACGTCGGGTCAGAACACCATCGATGTTCATTCCGTGCCCTCCATAATGTTCAGGTGAGCGAATCGCGCTCACGACAACTCGATCACGGGTGCCTGCCACAGGAGGCAGGCACCCCGCAATCCCATTTTACTCCTTCCGGGAAGCGGCGGTGGCCAATGTTGCCACCGCTATTCCCCGGGCATCCGGCGGCGTTATTGCGCGTTGAGCTTCGCCTGTAACGCCTGTGGGCTCGGCACCCAGCGAACGCCGTTGTTCTGAATACCGGCTTTGAGATCTGTCGTGATCGTATCCCACTCCATCGGGTCCGCGGCCGAGGTGTCGACCAGGGTCGCCACGGGCTCCTTCTTGGTGGACACCACCGCCCGCGTGCCCTGCGGATTGAAGGCGATGTTGTGCGGGCCGAGACCCGTGTAGATCTGCTTCACGGCCACGTCTTCCTGCGTGTCGATGACGGTGATCTGGTCCGACTTGCCGGCCTCGTTGGCAAACAGGCCGTAACGCGTATTGGCCGGATTGAGATAGAGTCGGTTGGCGTCCTTACCCGTATCGATGGTCTTCTTGAGCTCGAGGCTCGCCATGTCGATGACACCGACCTTCTCGGCCTTACGTAGCCCCACATAGCACTTCGAGCTGTCCGGCAGGCAGGTAATGTTGCCCCCACCGCCCGGCACCTCGATGGTCTTGACGATCTCTGTGGTCTTGGTGTCGAAGAACACCACCGCGCCCTTGGCCGATGCCATGAAGTACTTGCCATCCGGCGTCATTGCACCTGCCCGGCCGCCCTTGATCGGCTGCCACTTGACCTCTTTGCGAGTCTTGACGTCGACCACCGATACGCCCTTCGGCTCCTGCTGACAGGTCGTGAAGACGTACTTGTCGTCGAGCGTGAACATGGCGTCGCGCGCACCGTTACAGCTAACGGTAGTAGTCGCAATCGGGCGTCGCGTCGCGGTGCTGAGGAAGGTCAGGTAGCCGTTCTCCTTGTCGAGAATGTTACCGGTGACCGCTAGCGGCTGGGTGTAGGCAAAGCCGACGTGCAGCGGCGCGATGACCTTTTTGCCGTCCATGCTAACGGAGAACTTGTCGACGACTTCCTGGGTCGTCAAGTCGATGGTCCAGAAGACGTCCTTCTCGTAACGCTGGGATGACCAGGCATACCGGGCGCCCGGGATGATCCACAGATGATGGTTACCCGTCTCGCCCATGTCGATCAGCTTGATGGTCTCGCCCTTGTCGTAGTCGACGACCGACACCGTCGGCTCGCCCTGATTGTCGATCAGAAAGTTGCCGTCCATACCCTTGACGGCGTCCCAATCCATGCGGACGGTATTCTGAGGATCGAGAAACACGAGCTGCTGATACTCTTGCGTCGTCATGCCTTGGGTCGGCGCACCGAATTTCGTGCCCATCTCGGGGGCAGTGCTGCAACCCGCTACCAGAAACGCCGCAGCGGCCGCGGCGACTATGCCTGTAAGTTTCATTGATTCTCCTCCTTATGTTTCCATCCGCCTTCGCACCCACGCTCCCTGTGCGGCGGTTGGATGAGACTGGAAGCCTCGCTCGACGCATGACCATCGCGCGCCAAACGTCAAATGATTACCAACTTCCGCTTAACCTCGTTCCACGTGGCTAATAGATACCAGAGACACATTACGGCAATGACCGAGATCAATGCCATCTTGAAACCGATGACATCGGGCAAGAACAGCGGCTCGCCCAGACGATTGATGACGCCGCTGTCCGCCATCCAGCCACGGAAGAGCGACCCTGAGAGCGCGAAGGCGACAACCGCAACCCAAAGCTTCACGTGGCCTTCGCCGGCGCGCCACAGCGATCCGGTTGCGCAGCCGCCGCTCATGGACATGCCGATGCCGAAGACGAAGCCGCCCAGCAGGCTCCCCAGCCAGAAGGCCGACGATACTTGAGTCTCCCAGTCGCGCAAATCGGTCCATTTCAAAATGGTGAATCCGGTGGCGGCGATGATGACGGCGATGGCGACCGCCTTGGTGGCGTCGGCATTGCCGGTCATGAAGGGCTCGCGGAAGGCACGCACGAAGCAGAAGCGCGTGCGTTGCATGAACAGCCCGATGACCACGCCGAAGAGCAAAAAACCGCCCCGGACCGGATAATCCTCGCTGTCGTAGACGAAGGCCAGCGCCAGGCCGAGCAACAGCACCGCGAGCCCCCACCAGGGCTGATGCTGGCCCCAGTCGCGCCCCGACGCTTTCGCCGGCGGCAGGCGCTCGGCCCATGCCGGCAGGCTGATGTAGCTGACTTCCCACACGAGGAGCTTCAAGCCAACGACCACCCCTGCCATGAGCCCCACCATCATGACCAGCCCGGCCATGGACAGCGCGGCCGTGGCACTGAAAAAGCCACCGATATTGCAGCCGAAGGCGAGCGCTGCGCCGATGCCCATCAGGCAACCGCCGACGAATCCCTTCAGGAGCTCCCACGGTGGCGCCATGCGAACCTTGAACTGGCGCGCGAGCAGCGCGGCGGCGAGCGCGCCGCCGATGATGCCGAAATTCAACACCGAGGTGGAGTAGAGATGAGGCGTGATGATCTCGCGATCGGCGATGCCGAGCGAGTTGAATACCCAGTCACCCCAGTTGCGCACCCCGTCGGCCGCGCTCCAGGGCTTGTCGAACGCGAACAGAAAGACGTTGATGGCGCCGAACAGCACCCCGCCGATCCAGACCGGCCACTGCTGGCCGAACACTCGCGCATAGCTTCCCGCGAGCGCGCTGCGGAGCGTTTCCGGCCGCTTCTCAGGCGTTACCAGCGTGTCCACGGGCGTTCTCGGAATGCTTGAAAGAAGTGCGAACATGCGTTGCCGCGCCTCCCGGGATTGGGGTGGAGCGGGCTCGAAGCCCCTGTCGTGCCGGAGGCCGAAACGGCCAGTTCAGCGCGCTCTTTCTGGCCAATGGGCAGTACTCAATCGGCGGTTCGCTAATGCTGATCCTAACACCAAGGAACGGCCGGGAAATTGTAATAATTCTCGTGGGTTAGCGAGGTCGAGCCGAACCCGGCAGGCCCCACCCCCACCTTGGGGAATGATACCGACCGACCTTCAGCGGTCCATATCTCAGGGGGAATATCCCCGAGAATCGAGCGGTCGTGTGCTCTCCAGGCGTGTCGCCGCCGGGGACTGTGCTCAGCCCTTTTTCATCAGGAAATAGTACTTGTCGCTCTCCTGGCGCGATTCGAGCAGGTCGTTACCCGTCTGGCGCGCCAGCGCCGCCATGTCCTCCACCGACCCGGGATCCGTGGCAATAATCTGCAGCACTTCGCCCGTCGCCATCTTGTCCAGGGTCTTCTTCGCCCGCAGCACGGGCAATGGACAGTTCAAGCCGCAGGCGTCCAATTCATGGTGAAACTCGGTCATTACATATCCCCGGTCGCGTCTTGTCACCAAACCCGTAGATTCACCTCACCATTACTGTACATGCGATGCCATCTCCATATCTCTCAAGGGATAATCACGCGAAAATGCCGGCACTCGCACGACGGGGGTCGAAAACCGCTCAGGTGCCGTGATAGTAGGAGAGCGTCTCGAGCTCCTTAATTTTCATGTTCTGCTGAGTCACGATGACATTGACCAGATCCCGAAGTGACACCATCGCGATCAGCTGATCATCGTCGAGCACGGGCAGATGCCGGATGTGGTACTCGTTCATGATGGCCATACACTCGTCCATGGGCTGCTGAGGTCGTGCATAGATGACCTCGAAGGTCATAATCTCCCGGACGTGCGTCTCCTTGGCCGACTTCTCGCCGCGCACAATATGTCGCGCGCAGTCCCGCTCGGAGATCATGCCCACCAGGCGGCCATCGACGACCACCGCCAAAGCGCCCACGTCCTGGAGGATCATCAGCTTGACCGCCTCGAAGATGGATGCATCCGGGCCGATGGACCAGATGTCGCTCCCCTTGTCATCGAGCAGTTTCCGTATCGTGTCCATGGCTCCTCCCGAAATCGGTACGCCCACTAATCCCGGTATCATCCCGATCCCCGCGCACCGCGGCAACCACCCTCGCACGCACCTCGCGAGGACCAGCCTGATGAAGCGCCGTCGAGCCGGGCGGTCGTTCGAGCGTCGTAACGGCAAGCAGGGTGCCGGGCAGTCGAGCTCGGCGGCAGCAAGACCTTATTCGGCGGCCTTCGATGCGTTTGAACGTTGCCCGTGACGGCTTACGGAAACTTGCCGGTACCCCATTTCTCAGGCTCAATGGACACGCTCGTGGCTCATCCCGGGGGTGGCCGAAATGACTCGAATAGCGTTCATCGGTATCGGCAACATGGGCTTTCCGATGGCCCGCAATCTGGTTGCTGCAGGGCACGAAGTTCGAGGGTTCGATTTGTCCAATCAGGCGCTCGATCGCGCGGTAAAGGCGGGTGTAAGCGCGGCTTCGTCAATCGCCGACGCACTGATCGAGGCCCAGGCGGTGGTCACCGTGTTGCCAGAGGGCCGGCACGTGCGCGCCGTGTACTTAGGCGGCGATGGCATCATCGGATTGGCACCGAATAATGCCCTGCTGATCGACTGCTCCACCATCGACGTGGCGACCGCGCGCGAGGTCGCGGACAAGGCGGGGGACGAAGGCTACGAGATGCTCGACGCACCGGTTTCCGGCGGCGTCATGGGCGCGGAGGCGGGCACCCTGACCTTTATGGTCGGGGGCTCGCAGGCCGGGTTCGAGCGCGCGCGGCCGCTGCTCGGCGCGATGGGAGCCAACCTGGTGCACACCGGCGAAGCCGGACACGGCCAGGCGGCGAAGATCTGCAACAACATGATGGCCGGCATCGCGATGGTCGGAATGGCGGAAGTCTGCGCGCTCGGTCTGGCACTCGGTCTCGATCCGAAGAAGCTGTTCGACGTCATCTCGACCTCGTCGGGACAGTCCTGGGTGATCGACAAGCTCTTCCCGGTGCCGGGGATCGTCGCGTCGGCGCCCGTCAATCGCGCATTCGCGCCGGGGTTCAAAGCGTCGCTCATGGCAAAAGATCTCGGTCTCGCCGAGCGCGCCGCTCAAGAAACCGGCACCGGCACGCCGCTCGGGGCAACCGCCGCGTCGCTGTTCAGGCTGCTCTGTCAGCACGGTGCGGGGGAGCTCGACTGCAGCGCGGTATACCGACTAATTGATGGAGATCTTTGAGGAGATTCGAAAAATGCTCAATAAAACAGCCGAGATTCATCGGCAGATGTTGGTCGGCGGCGAATGGGTCGACAGCGCCAACGGAGAAACCATCGCTGTCGAGAACCCTGGTAATCGCACCACGCTCGGACATGTCCCACGTGGCGATGCGCGAGACGTCGAGCGCGCGGTACGGGCCGCTGCGTCGGCGTTCGAATCCTGGTCCAAGGTCACGCCGCGCGACCGCGGCAAGCTCCTCTTGAAGATCGCAGAGGACATCGAGGCCCGCACCGAGGAGCTGGCGCGCATCATCGCCGCCGAAACGGGTAATGCCTTGCGCACTCAGGCACGGCCGGAGGCCGCGCTCGCCGCCGACATCTTCCGTTACTTCGGTGGCCTCGCGAGTGAGATCAAGGGAGAAACCCTGCCGCTCGGTGAGCAGGTCTTGAGCTATTCGCGCCGCGAGCCCATCGGCGTGGTGGGCGCGATCATTCCGTGGAATGCACCGGTTGCACTCGCGTCGCTAAAGATCGCGCCCGCGCTTTGCACCGGTAACACGATCGTTCTCAAAGCCGCGGAGGATGCACCGCTCGGGGTTCTCATGATCGCCGAGATGTGCCAGACACACCTGCCGTCATCGGTGCTGAATGTCCTCACCGGCTACGGCGAAGATTGCGGTGCCTCGCTCGCCGCGCATCCCGATGTGCGAAAACTGTCCTTCACGGGCTCCACCGAGGTGGGCAAGCTGATCATGGAAGCCGCGTCGCGTCGGATTGTGCCGGTATCACTCGAGCTAGGCGGCAAGAGCCCGTCCATCGTGTATCCGGACGCCAATGAGGAATGGGTTGTCGAAGGCATTATTTCCGCAATGCGTTTTACCCGGCAGAGCCAGTCGTGTACGGCGGGATCGCGCTTGTTCCTGCACGCCGACATATTCGATTCGTTTCTGGAGAAGCTCGTCGAAAAGACTTCGGCATTGAAGCTCGGCGATCCGCTCGATGAGGCAACCGACATGGGTGCGATCATCAACGACAAGCAGTTCAAGCGCGTATGTGGTTACGTGGAAGAGGGCTTG
>JBFICP010000185.1:0-6569 GCA_041581935.1 Gammaproteobacteria bacterium
CGAGGCCGGGCATCACCGCGCAACCGTCCGCGTCCAGAACCTCGGCAACCTCGTAGCGCTCGCTGAGCGCGTCGCTCTCGCCCACGTCGACGATGGTGTCGCCCCGCACCGCCACCGCGCCGTCGCGAATGTAGCCGACGCCTTCGCCCTGCATGGTGAGCAGGTGGGCGTGCAGAATCAGCAGATCGACGCTCTGCGGCATGTCTCGAGTCCCGGGAGAGGGTAATGCCGAGCATGCCCGAGCCCCGGAAACCATGCAATGACCGGGGCTATTGTGGCGCGCCGACGGCTCCGATACATTCGGCCGAACGTCGGGTCTCAAGTGGGGTAAGCGTTATGACGGCGGTTGTTCGCGAAGGTCGCGTGGCAGCGCGGCAGCACGGCGCGATGGAATACTCCCAGGCGCCGACGGATCTGGACAAGGTTCGCATGTACCGGCTCGGGCGTGTACGCGAGGCGCTGAAGGCGCGAGACTACGCCGCCATCGTGCTCTACGACCAGCTCAACACGCGTTACGCGACAGATGTCACGGACATGCAGATCTGGTGCTCTCACAACGAGAACCGCTACGTGTACGTGCCCGCCGAAGGCCCGGTCATCGTGTTCGAGTACGGCGGGCTCGCGCATCTGTCCGAGGATCTTTCCGCGGTGGACGAGGTACGCCCGGCCACCTGCTGGTACTACTTCGCGGCCGGATCCCGCTGCCAGGAGATGGTGGTCAAATGGGCAGACGAGATCGCGGATTTGGTTGCCCGCGACGGCGGTGGCAACAAGCGCGTTGCGATCGATCGCTGCGGACCGTTGGGCGTTCAAGAGCTCACCAAGCGCGGCATCAGCGTGCATGACGGCTTCGAACTCATGGAAAATGCGCGCGAGATCAAATCTGCGGGCGAGATCGTCCTCATGCGCCACGCCATCGACGTGTGCGAGCAGGGGCTCGAGGCCATGCGCGAGGCGCTGCGTCCCGGCATCACCGAGAACGCGCTGTGGGCCAAGCTGCACGAGCGCAACATTGCGCTCGGCGGTGAGTGGATCGAGACTCGCCTGCTGTCATCGGGACCGCGCACCAATCCCTGGTTTCGCGAATCCAGCATGCGCGTCATCGAGAAGGGTGACATGGTGAGTGTCGACACGGATTTGGTGGGTCCCTATGGCTACTGCTGCGACATGTCGCGCTCATGGGTTTGCGACGACGGTAAGGCGAGTGATGAGCAACGTCGCCTGTATGCCGCCGCGGTCGAGCAGATCGAGCACAATACCGCGTTGCTCGCGCCCGGTATGAGCTATCGGGAAGTGGCCGAGCGCGCCTGGAAGATCCCCGACGAGTTCTACCACAACCGCTACAGTTCCGTGATGCACGGCGTTGGTCTGTGCGACGAGTACCCGGCCATCAAGCACGCCGACGACTTCGCCGCGAAGGGCTACGATGGCATCATTCAACCCGGCATGACGCTGTGCGTCGAGTCTTATATCGGCACATCGGGTGGGCGCGAAGGTGTCAAGCTCGAAGAGCAGGTACTGATTACGGAAACCGGCCACGAGAAGCTGACCAACTACCCGCTGCAGCTCGAGCTGCTTTGAACCGGTCTTCGATTCACCTGCACGTCGAAAACTCGGCCAACGTCAACGAAGTCTTCGATATTTCGCCGCGCCGCGTGCGCGACGCGCTGGCGCGCCATCCGGAGCTCGCCGATCGGGTGCGTATCAGCATAGGCTACGGTGGCGACATTCTCGATCGCGAGCTTGCGACGGCGGACGCCGTTTTCTGCTGGGATTTCGATCGCCGCGATCTGCGCCACCGTGCCCCCCGCCTTCGTTGGGTACACGTTCACGGCGCTGGTGTTGGCCACATGATGCCGCTCGACTGGTTGCCGCGCGGCGCCGTGCTCACCAACAGCCGCGGCGTGCACGGCCAACGAGCGACGGAATACGCCTTCATGGCGATCCTCATGCTCAACAACCGAATTCCCGAGATGATCGCTAATCAGAATCGAGCGCGATGGCAGGAGGTATTCAATACCGGCATCGAAGGCAAAACCTTGCTGATCGTCGGCGTCGGTCACATCGGCAGCGCAGTGGCCGCCTGGGCGAAGCGCGCCGGCATGCGGGTGCTCGGCATCCGCCGCACGGGAAAGGCCCGGCGCAACGTCGATGAGATGCATACGCCGCGGGCGCTTCACGCGCTCCTGCCGCGCGCCGACTTCGTGCTCGTATCGGCGCCGCACACCGATGCGAGCCATCGCATGATCGGCGCCGCAGAGCTCGCCCTTTGTAAGCCGGGCGCGGGGCTCGTGAACTACAGTCGCGCGCAACTGGTGGACTACGATGCGCTGCGCGCAAAGCTCGAGGCGGGAGCGATGAGTGCAGTGCTCGACGTATTCGACCCGGAGCCCTTGCCGGGGACTTCACCGCTTTGGCGCACGCCGAATCTCGTCATCACGCCGCACTGCTCATCGGACGACCGCGAGCAGTACACGCCGCGGACGCTCGATCTGGTGTTTCGCAATTTGAAGCGATTCATCGAGGGCCGGCCGCTCGTCAATCGCGTCAGTCGCAGGCACCAGTACTGATGCTTAGCGCCCGGCTCAGCGGCCCGGGTACGCATCTCCGGGATCCGTAGGAGGGGATTGCCGCTAACCGGGTCGGTGCTAATCTGCCGCGAGCGCCGGGCTCTTGGAGTGCGCCAGTGCGGCGATGGCGGCGGTCACGCTGCCCTTGCCGTGGGGGATGCCGCACATCTCGAGCGCGAGCTCGATGCTTCCGAGTGCGCCGAGGAGCATCGGTTCATTGATATCGCCCATGTGCCCGATGCGAAACGCCTTGCCGGACAGGCGACCGAGGCCACCACCGAGCGAGGTGTTGAGCGCGTGCTCGCAGGTCTTGCGGATGGCGTTGGCGTTGTAGCGTTCGTCCACCCTTATGGTGGATACCGAGTTCGATTGTTCCTTCGGCACGAGCGCGTTGAGCTCGACGGCACCGGCCTCGGCCCACACGTTGATTCCCGCACGCACCGCGCCCGCAAGCCGAGCGTGGCGGCGAAATATGGCCTCGAGCCCCTCCTCCTGAACCATGTCGATGGACTCGCGAAGGGCAAACAGCAAATGCTCGGGCGCCGTGCCGCAAAACCACATGTAGGCTTCCTCGTCGAGGCGCCGCCGCCAGTCCCAGTAGTGACGGGGCAGGGTGGCCTTGTCGGCGCGCGCGAGCGCCTTCGGGCTTGCCGCCACGAAGCTCAGGCCCGGCGGCGACATCAGCGCCTTCTGCGAGGCCCCCACGGCCACGTCCACTTTCCAATCATCCATTCGAAGATCCGTCGCCGCCAGCGAGGCGACCGCGTCGACCATGAACAGTGCCGGGTGCGCGGCAGCGTCGATGGCCTGGCGAACCGCGGCCACGTCGCTGGTGATGCCGGTCGCGGTATCGGTTTGCACCATCAGAATGGCTTTGAACGCGTGCGCGGTGTCTGCGCGCAGCCGATCCTCGACCGCCTGGGGATCGATCCCGTGTCGCCAATCGCCGCTGATGAACTCCGGCACGAGCCCGAAGGACTGCCCCATTCCAGCCCACGCCTCACCGAAAACCCCGGTCTCGAATACCAGAATGCGATCCCCGGGGGAGAGGCTGTTGCTCAATGCCGCTTCCCACGCGCCGTGACCATTGGCGGCATAAATGAACGTTTCGCCTTCGCGGGTTCGGAAAATGGGTTTCAGGTCCTCGAGGCAGGACCGCGCAAGACCGACGAGCTCTTCGGAGTGCAGCTCGATGGCCGGTCTCTGCATGGCGCGCAACACACGCTCGGGAATGTTGGTCGGCCCCGGCGACAACAGAAGATTGCGCCCGCGTTTGATGGTCATGATGTTAGTCCGTCTCTTTTTTCGACGTTTGTTGTCGTCCCCCGCAGGAACGCCCGCAACGTTTGAAGCCCGAAACTCTAACTGGCCCGTGTGCCACTGTATAGCGCAGTATACAATCCCGCGCGTGAGTACCAACGAAACCTGCGGCCGTGCCGTGATCTCGCTTCTCGAGGCCTACGGCGTGGACACTGTTTTCGGCATGCCCGGTGTACATACGTTGGAGCTTTACAAGGGATTGGCGGCGAGCTCCATTCGCCACGTCCTCGTGCGCCACGAGCAGGGCGCGGGATTCATGGCCGACGGCTATGCCCGGGCCACGGGCCGACCGGGCGTATGCGTCGTCATCACCGGCCCCGGCGTCACCAACACCGCCACCGCCATGGGCGAGGCGTATTCCGATTCGGTGCCGATGCTGGTGCTTTCCAGCGTCAACGCCACCGCCGATCTCGGCATGGGTCGCGGCCGCCTCCACGAGATCACCTCTCAGCAGACCGTCACCGAGCCGTTGACCGCTTTCAGCGCCACGGCGCGCGCAGCCGGCGAGGTGCCCGAGCTTCTGGCCCGGGCCTTCGCCGTCTTCGCATGCGCACGCCCGCGGCCGGTGCACGTATCACTGCCCCTGGACGTGTTGACGGCCGACGCCGATTTCGAGGCCACCGCGTGCCCACCGCCGTCGCCGGCGTTGCCGCCGCCGGATGCCGTGGCCGAGGCCGCCCGACTCATCACACGGGCGCGCCGACCGCTCGTCATCGCCGGGGGCGGCAGCATCGTCGGCGCCGAAATCCTCGAGCGATTGGCGACGCGGCTGCGCGCACCGGTGGTCGTCACCAACGCGGCCAAGGGCGTCGTGGCCGACCGCCATCCATTGTGTCTGGGCGCGACCCTGTCCCTGGAACCGGTGCAGGCGCTGATCGCTTCGGCCGACGTGGTGCTCACGGTAGGCAGCGAGCTCGCCGAGACCGATTCGTGGGTGGATCAGCTGTCGCTCGGGGGCGAACTCATTCGCATCGACATCGACGCGCAGGCAGTCGAACGGGACTACCCGGCCCGCGTCGCCCTGGTTTGTGACGCGGGCCGAGCCCTGGCGGCCCTCGACGACGCCGTGGACAGCGGCGCGTCCACATTCACCGACGCGGAGCTCGAGCGTGTGCGCGCCGCGTGCATCGAGAGAATGTCGCCGCTGTCGCGCACGCACATGATGGTGCTCAATCATCTTCGCGCTGCGGTGCCGGAAGACGCCATCGTCGTCACGGACATGACGCAGATCGCCTACACCGGCAACGTTCACTATCCCTGCAACATGCCGCGTAGCTGGTTTCATCCCAACGGCTACGGCACCCTCGGTTACGCGCTGCCGGCTGCCATTGGTGCGCGACTGGGCGCGCCGCACCGCCCGGTGGTGGTTCTCGTCGGCGACGGAGGGTTGCTGTTCACGATTCAGGAGCTCGCCACCGCCGTCGAGCTCGGCCTGCCGCTCGCGATCGTTCTGTGGAACAACGACGGCCTCGGTCAGATCCGAGACGACATGATCGCCAAGGGTATCCCCGAGCTGGGCGTCAGCCCGCGCAACCCCGACTATCAGCTCCTGGCGCGTGCTTTCGGCTGCCACTCGGTTCGCGCGGATAGTCTCACGGGTTTCGCCGCGGCGGTCACGGACGCGCTTTCCGCCGACGTTCCCACGCTCATCGAAGTGCGCCAGGACGCGCCGTATCTCGACTGAAGCGAGCGATTACGGCCACCCCTGTAGAAAGGCCCCGTAGGTTCGGCATCGCTGCGCTCAGGTAAACCTACACGAGCAATCCATACGCCTCGAGCTCGTCGCGAAGCCGCGGCGCCGATTGAAAGTGATGGGTCATGAGTCCGGCTCGCATTGCGCCTTCGATGTACGACGCGGTGTCGTCGATGAACAGCGTTTTGCCCGGATCCACCTCGAGACGCCGGGTAACCCGCTCGAACACCACCGGATCCGGCTTGCAGGTCCCGAACTCACAGGAAAAGTGCGCGCGCTCTGCAAAGATCTCCGCGACCTCGGGAAATACGCGATCGATTGATTCCTTTAAGAGTGGACCGTTATTACTGAGTAGTGCAACGACCGCATTACGCTTGACCGCGCGCGCCAGGTCGAGAACCTCGCGGTCAGGCTCGATGGAATCGGCCCTTGCTTCGAGCCACTGCTCTCGCGTCAGCGGCGCGCCGATACGCTCGCAGAATAGACGGTGGTATTCCTCGGCGGTATAACGACCGGCATCGCCTTGCTCGTCGAAGCCCTGCTTCCAGATGACCTCGTTGATGGTTTGCGCGTCGACACCGGACATCTCCGAAAGCCGCGCGAGCCGTTTGTCGAAATGGTAGCGGCACAGCACGTCGTCCATGTCAAAGATTACCGCTGCCGGTTTGCTGTGCATCGGGCCGTCGCCGCTCTGTCGTGGAGTCGAAAGGCGATGATCTGCGATTTGACCGCAGCCTGCCAGCACCGTCGCATTGCGTTTATCATGCGCCGGGGTTGAAGGTAATCGTTGTCGAGCGGGGGAGTCGTCGGCACGTCGCCATGCACTACGTGGATAGCTACTACAGTCGCACCATGACGCCGGGAGCAGCGCACCCGGCGCTCGACGGCGCCATCGATACCGAGGTCTGCGTGGTCGGCGGGGGACTCGCCGGACTCGCCACGGCGCTCGGACTGCGCGAGCGCGGCGTCGATGTGGTTCTGCTGGA
>JBFICP010000186.1:0-6542 GCA_041581935.1 Gammaproteobacteria bacterium
GAAAGCTTTGCGAAGATCTGATGCGCGACGGCGTCACCATCATGGATCCGGCACGCCTGGACATACGCGGTGAGGTGGATATCGCGCGCGACGTGGTCCTGGACGTGAACGTGATACTCGAAGGCCGGGTGGTAATTGCCGGGGGCACCACAATCGGTCCGAACTGCGTCATCAAGAACGCCGAAATCGGACCGCATAACGAGATCCTCGCCAATACGATTATCGAGGCGGCTACGGTTGGTGCCGGTTGCCGGATCGGGCCCTACGCGAGGCTGCGCCCGGGCACGGCGCTCGCCGAGGACGTGCATATCGGCAACTTCGTAGAGGTGAAGAACACCCGCGTGGACCGCGGATCCAAGGCCAATCACCTCACCTATCTGGGGGACTCGCAGGTGGGCAAGGACGTGAACGTGGGCGCCGGAACCATTACCTGCAACTATGACGGCGCCGAGAAGCACGCCACCATCATCGAGGACAACGTGTTCGTGGGGTCCGGCGTGGAGCTGGTGGCCCCCATCACCGTGCACGCCGGCGCGACCATCGGCGCCGGCGCGACCGTGACAAAGGACGTGCCCTCCGGGGTGCTTTCGGTCAACCGTGGCCGCCAGACCACCATCGAGAACTGGTCTCGCCCTGGCAAAAGCAAAAAAGCCACCGAATAGTCACCGTCCCTTCAGGAATAAAGGTACGTTAAACGGAGAGTCCCCCCGCCCTCGACGGGAGGTGGGACAGGGAGGCGGGTGAAGACTAAGGAGCGTGTGGGAGTGCTCCCGACCCCGTCCGGCATGGCATTACCCCAGGGTCGCTGAGGGAAAAGGGAGACGGGTAAAAAACGAGCGCGGGCCAGCCACAAGTATGATGCTCGCTCCTAGGGAAATCACTCCTTCATTCGGATAGACTCGTGTTCAACGTACGACTCAGGGAAGCATTCAGATGTGCGGCATCGTCGGGGCAGTAGCGGAACGAAACGTGGTTCCGATACTCGTCGAGGGCCTGCGACGGCTCGAGTACCGGGGTTACGACTCGGCGGGCCTGGTGGTCATCAACGGTTCTGACACCCTCACCCGCGTGCGTACGCCGGGAAAGGTCGCGGCGCTCGATGAATTGCTCGGCAATGACACGGTCGAGGGATCCATCGGCATCGCGCATACGCGTTGGGCGACCCATGGTGTGCCCAACGAAAACAACGCCCACCCCCATGTGTGCCGTGACGAGGTCGCCGTGGTGCACAACGGCATCATCGAGAATTTCGCCGAGATCCGCGCGGAGCAAGAAAGACTCGGATACGAATTTCAATCCGACACGGATACGGAGGTCATTGCCGCGCGCATCCATCACTATCTGAAGCAGGGTGCAAGCCTGGTCGAGGCGGTGCGCAACGCAACCGGGGAACTCGAGGGCGCATACGCGATCGGTGTCGTAAACATCGGGGAACCCGATCGCGTGGTTGGTGCGCGCATGGGTCCACCGCTGCTGGTTGGTGTCGGCGTCGGCGAGCATTTTCTCACTTCCGACGTCGCTGCTCTGATACCCGTCACCCAGCGATTCATGATTCTCGAAGACGGTGACGTCGCGGAGCTGCAACGCGACAGCGTTACCGTGTATGACCGTTCGGGCGAGGTCGTCGAGCGCCCGGAATCGCTGAGCGAGCTGAATGCCGACGCCGTCGAGCGCGGTCAGTACCGTCACTATATGCAGAAGGAGATATTCGAGCAGCCTGAGGCTATTTCCAACACGCTCGAAGGCCGTCTTCACGGAAACCGTGTTCTCGAGGCCGCCTTCGGCCCCGAAGCAAAGGCAATCTTTGATCGCGTCAAGTGCGTTCAAATCGTCGCTTGTGGTACGAGCTTTCATGCGGGATTGGTTGCGCGCAACTGGTTCGAGGGACTTGCGGGAATTCCATGTAACGTCGAGGTGGCAAGCGAGTTTCGCTATCGACATCCGGTGCCCAATGCCGACGCACTGGTTGTTGCGATCTCGCAGTCAGGTGAGACGGCGGATACTTTGGCCGCCGTGCGGGGCGCGCGGGAAATCGGATTCGGGCCGGTATTGAGTATCGTCAATTCGCCGGAAAGCTCTCTTGTGCGCGAGTCCGACCTGGTGCTCATGACGCGCGCCGGTCCCGAGATCGGCGTTGCGTCCACCAAGGCGTTCACCACGCAGCTGACGGCGCTGTTACTCCTCGTAGTGGCGCTCGGACGCCGTCACGCTCTCAACTCGGAATCGGAGGCGCGCATCGTGGATCAGCTCCGATCCCTTCCGGGATTGTGTGAACGCGTGCTGGCTCTCGACGATCACGTCAACAGCCTCGCCGGGCGATTTGCGGACAAGCACCATGCGCTGTTTCTTGGCCGTGGAGTGCAGTACCCGGTTGCCATGGAGGGCGCTCTCAAGTTGAAGGAGATTTCGTACATTCATGCCGAAGCGTATCCCGCAGGGGAGCTCAAGCATGGTCCACTTGCGCTGGTCGACGCCGATATGCCGGTGGTGGTCGTGGCGCCGAACGATGCGCTGCTCGAAAAACTGAAATCGAATCTCGAGGAAGTGCGCGCCCGGGGCGGAGAGCTCTATGTGTTCGCCGATCTAAATGCCGGTGTTCAGCCGAGCTCGAGCGTGCACGTTCTGGAGGTGCCTGCCATGGGCGAGCACATCACGCCCATCGTATACACGATCCCACTGCAGCTTCTCGCCTACTATGCGGCTGTGCTGAAAGGCACCGATATCGATCAGCCTCGCAATCTCGCAAAGTCGGTGACTGTTGAATAACCACGGAATCACGGTTGATGAGTAAACCATCCGACGGCGGTGGCCGTTAGGATCCCGTCCATGTTGCAGCCTGCGGGCCAGTTCCCGCTTACCGCCTGCAGTCGTAACGCAATGCCATTGCCACTTTCACCGCGTTTTCTGAATAGTCTGGTTCGGGGGAAATACGCTTTCATTGCCGGTAATCGTCCGAACAGGTCGTCACTTGCCTCGGCGGAATCTTTTCGTGGTGATTCGGGCGAATCGATTCCGGACAAGGGCATCGATGTCAACGAATATGCGGCAAGCGTCAGAGTGCTCGCGATCAAGTAGCTGCTTTCCCACTGGTTTTCCGCTGTTCCCTACCCGCTACCGGCTTTGCCCGCGCCTCGCTCGACGGCGGTGCTAACATGAGGCCGAAAATTGTCTCCAGAGAAGCTCACGACGTGGTCGCAAGATGGATACGCTCAGTCCGCCGTGGGGCCATCTGTGTCGTAGCAGCGTTCGCTCTGCTGATACCCTGCCAAAGTATCGCGCGCGGTCCGCTTACCGAGGATTCCGACAGCAACCTCAAACAGGCGCCGTCCGGTGAATCCGGCGTTCAGTACCGGGCGGAAATCTCGGGAGTCGACGACAACTCACTCGAGAAGCGCCTGGAATCCGCGTCGCAGCTGCTGAGCTTGGAGGACCAACCGCCTCCGACGCTGGCGGCGCTCGAGCGCCGGGCGCGCGCCGATCGGGACCGACTACAGAAGGTGCTGCGCTCGGAGGGCTACTACGATGCGCGAATCGAGTACCGTATCGAACGCGACGAAGCGCCCGTGCAGGTCATCGTCGAAATTGCGGCTGGCGAACGCTATTTGCTCAGGCGGTACACCATCGCCTATTCCGGTGCTGGCTCCGAGGATCCGCAGCTGCCACGCGACTCGGCCAGCGTCGGCGCCACGCCGGGAGAGCCGGCGCGTGCCGAGGTCGTGACAGGGGCGCGCAGGCGGTTGCTGGAAACGCTGGCCGATCTGGGCCATCCGCTCGCCGAGGTCGTGGACCAGAAAGCGGTTGTCGACCATGCCGACCACACCATGTCCGTGGATATTGCAATCAAGCCCGGTGAGAAGGCGCGCTTCGGCCCCGTTTCCATCACCGGTGCCACCAGTGTCGAAGTCGACTACATCGAGGGCTTCATTCCCTGGGAGCGAGGAGATATCTACGATCGCCGAAAAGTGAACCAAGCGCGCCAGAACTTACTCAAAACAGGTCTGTTTGCGGTCGTGGCGTT
This sequence comes from Gammaproteobacteria bacterium, assembly GCA_041581935.1. GTDB lineage: Bacteria > Pseudomonadota > Gammaproteobacteria > HK1 > HK1 > JAABYT01. Next base: position 4,019 of record JBFICP010000186.1, read on the forward strand.
CGATCGCCCCAAGAGCCTGGATGCCGAAGGCAGTTTGCCCATTACTGTCCGAGTGGAGGAACGAAAACACCGTTCCATCGGACTGGCGGCACGCTGGTCGACGGATGAGGGCTTCGCCGTGGAACCGACTTGGGAGCACCGCAACATCTTCGGTCGCCAGGAATTGCTGTCTCTGTCCGCGGAGATTGGTGAGATCAAGCAGGAGTTTGCGGCATCTTTCACGAAACCGCGTTTTCTGCGTGAGGATCAGGACCTGCTGGCCAGCGGCGCGTTGGCGAACGAAGATACCGATGCATACAGCGGACCGCTGACGCGATACTTCGCCGGTCTGCGACGCAGTTTCGGAGAGGATTGGAAAATTATTGCCGGCATACCCATCGAGTTCAGCAATCTTACCGATTTGCAGGGCGAGCGAGATTTCTCGTTATTCGGTGTCGAGGTTCGCGGTGAGCGGGATACATCCAACGATCGGCTCGACCCCAACGCAGGCACTCGGCTCAGAATGTCTCTGAACCCTTATTACGGTACCAGCGAGAACCGTGTGAACTTTGTTACCGCTCTGGTGGCATGGACCGGGTATTATGCCGTCGACGACGAGGAGCTCTATACGCTTGCCGGTCGTGCGAGAATCGGGTCCACCGCCGGTGAATCAACCGAGACGCTGCCTGCCAACAAGCGTTTCTACGCCGGCGGCGGAGCCTCCATACGCGGCTATCGATTCCAATCCGTCGGTCCGCTCGGTGCCGGTAACACACCGCTTGGCGGGCGATCGCTGTTCGAGGTCAGCGCCGAGCTGCGTGCCAAGATAACCGAGAGCATCGGTGGAGTCGTTTTCATCGACGGAGGGAATGTGTATGACAACGAGCTACCGGACTTCTCCACCAATCTGCAGTGGTCGATTGGATTCGGTGGGCGCTATTTCACGACCTTTGGTCCGATACGCCTGGACTTCGGATTTCCGATCAATCGCCGAGACGGCGTCGACGATTTCATGCAGTTTTATATAAGCATCGGGCAGGCGTTCTGAATGATGCGCCAAGCGCTACGCATCGTTCGATGGCTGTGCATTGCCGCCGCCGTCGTGCTCGGCACGGCATGTGTGGCGGTACTGTCCGCCTATGCGGTGCTCCAGAGCTCTTGGGGCCGTGCCCAGATCGTGCAGGTGCTGAATCGAGCGTTGAGCAGCCCCGATGGAACACAGGTGCGCATCGAACGTATCGCCGGTGACCTGCCGGGCACGATTGAGATGCACGGTCTGGTCGTGGGCGATGTCGACGGTACCTGGCTGGAGCTCGAGTTTGCACGCGCCCGATGGCGTCCGGCGGCGCTGCTTCGGGGCAGGCTCAGAATCTCCAATCTGGAAGCCCATGGCTTGACGGTAATCCGCCGGCCCGGGCAAACGCAGAGCACCGCGCCGTTCGAATGGCCCGAACTGCCCATCGGCATTTCGGTCGCACGATTTCTTCTCAGCGATGCCGTTATCGAGCAGCCGGTACTCGGTGAAACCGTGAAGCTCCGCGCGTCGGGCGACACGGCCATTGAGGGCGCCGATCGGGTGCGCACGAGAATCGATGTGGTGCGAACAGACGGCGTCTCGGGACAGATGGAGCTCGACATGCTGGTCAAGCCTCGTTCCGAGTTTCTTCGCTTCGAGATTGCGCTGAACGAGGGCGCCGGCGGCATGATTTCACGCGCATTGAACCTCGAAGGACTGCCCTCGATTTCATTCCAGGCCGCCGGAGAGGGAGTCATCGACTCGGTACGCGGCACCGCTCGGGCACGGGCCGGCGCGCTGGCGTCGCTCGAGAGCGAGTTCACCATCGATGCCGCCGGCGGGCCGGCTCTGACATTGAAGGGCAAGACGCTGATCGCGGGACTGGTGGGTCCGCCGCTCGCCGATTTGCTCTCCGACGAAATTGCCTTCGCAGCCGATGGCGAGCTCAAGAGCGACGGCGTTGTCGTCAAACGTGCCACCATGGCCAACAGGCTTGCACGTATCGAACTCTCGGGCCGGCTCGCGGGCGATGCCGCCGTGTTCGAGGTGGCTCTCGGGGTGCCCGATCTCACGCCTTTCTCCCAGATCGCCGGCGTGGCGTTGCGCGGGCAGGCGAATATCGAATCCCGCATCCGATCCGATGCCATCGGGCGCGCGGTGACGGCATCCACGCGGGCAACGATTACCGAGGCGCTCCCCCCGGAGAGCCCGTTGCGGGCGCTTGCGGGTTCGAGCCTGGTGCTCGCCGGTACGTTCGACTTTGACGACCGTGAAGAGCAGGGGCGTTTGAGCGTTCGCGACCTCACGGTCACGGCGGACTCGGCGCAGCTCTCCGCCGATGGAATGCTGCGCACGCGCGAGGGCGGACTCGAATTCGACTACCGGTTAAAACTGCCGAGACTGGCAGCGCTCAGCGAGGCGCTCGGCACGCCGCTCGCCGGGGGCGTCGATATCACGGGCAAGCTCGGCGGTACGCTTGCCGACCCGACACTCACGGCTGTCGCGATATCGCCGGACTTGGCGGTGGAC
>JBFICP010000187.1:0-6514 GCA_041581935.1 Gammaproteobacteria bacterium
AACGGCACGTGCGGCCGTCTGCACTCGACGCCGGATGTGGTCTGGAAAACTGGTTATTCTCATCACCCCTCCCTCCAGTGTTGTTATATGCGGTTCTCGGCACGAAGCGCGCTGTCGATCCGAGAATTCACCCCGAGACGGGCCTGACGGCGCGATGCCGACACGGAAATCGAGCGTCAGGCGACCTGAACGGCGACCAAAATAACACCGGTCGGGACGTCATGGAAATCCATTAATTCTGCGAATCCATCGATTCAGTCGATATCAAGCTGCCGGCGGCCCGGACCGAAAGCCCGGCCTGCGGTCGGTCCTCGAGGCGCAGGAGGCTCGTCACCGCTACTGCCGGCACCGAGCCGTCCCGCAGGGGATCCCGTCGCCGTCTGCGCCGATTCGCGAGACCGAAATCGTCACGCGAGGCGATGGCTTCCGCACGGGAGCGCATCTCCCGGCGCAATCGCTTGCTGGCGCCCGCGCGCGCCGTTCGCGGCGACGATTTCAAAGCCTCGCCGGTATCCCGCTCTGCCACCGACCCGCTCGAGACGCGCGCGGCGCGCTCCGACTCAACGACGATGCTGTCGCTGTCCTTGACGCGATAACGCGTTATGCGACCGCACTCGCGACTATCCGTTGAGAAGCCATGACCGGATCGGCCATCGCCGGAGCGCGAGCGTGAGGGGACGCCAAGTCGCCTACGAGGGCAATCCATTCGTTGGCCGACGCCTCGGACACGCTTCTTCGCAAGGCCCGCTTGATTACCACTGAGTCGCTAGTGTGAGAAATCTCACATCCAGTCACTTCCAATGGGCAGACCATGTCAATCAATCCTAAAGCGTTTCCGGTTTCGAAGTCAGACGACCGGCATCGGAGCCGAACGCAAAGCACCTGAGGCGTTGATAACAAAGGCAATTTCGACCTCAGATGATGTTCATGATGACTTGGGTGGGATCATCATGCGATTGACACCAGAAACGTCTCGAGCACCGACAATCGCTGAAGCGGCGAATGTTCTATACTTGGCATTGCTGCCTTCGCTGATATGTGTGCTCTGTGCAATGGAAAATTGCACAATCAAAAGGAGTTGGGACGATGAGTACGGATGAGGTAGTTCTGCGCGCGTTGACACCGGAAGCCGAGGACGCCCTCGGCGGTTCGTCGGAAGTTCCGATTCGCGCTTACCCTTTTCGCGTCGGCCGCGAGTCGAAGGACGAGACCAGCGTTCTCGGATTCCGCGCGCCCGACCGAACACTGATGATTCGTGACGTCAAGAACCAGCTGCATTTACGCGATACCGGTGAGCTCAAGACCATATCCCGCGAACATTTTCAGATCGAGCAAGACCCCCAGGGCGGATACGTGCTGAAGGATCGGGGCAGCGTCTGCGGCACGGTGGTGGGTGGCAATCTCATCGGTGGAGGCCGTAAGGGCGGCACCTGCCCGCTATTGGACGGGAGCGTGATTGTCGTGGGCGGACCCGAATCGCCTTACGCGTTCAGGTTTATCATTGCGAGGGAGCCAAGGTCCAAAGGATGACCTAGACAGAGCCGGCCTGTTTGCAACCGGGATGCAAAAACGGCTGGCGCCGGCAAGCAGTCGAACACGCTTGTCTTGATGCGCGCCCACGGACAATCGGTATCGGTCGCCGCAAAGGCGGAATCACCGCTTTGACTCTTAAAATCCGTCATACGGATACTCGACCGTAGTAAAGGGCCACCACGTGGCGCGCTTCGGCGAAGAACAGCCACCGTTCGGCAACGACACCGACGGACACCGAAACCACCGCCAGCAGGGCGGCGGGTAGTTCAGGCAATGACCCGGCGGCGAGGCCGCCAAGAACCACGAACGGCACTGCAAAACCGAGAACGACGGTGATGCGACGCAGCTTGCGGATGTGCTTGCGGGCAATCGAGAAGCCCATCTCGCGCATGACCCAATTGTCGACGGTATGCGGTGCCTCCAATTGCCGCACCGTTCCGATGTGCCCAAGTGCCGTGGCGGTCCCGGGACTGCTCGACGGCGCTGCGGCGTCCACCGATCGCCAATAGAGGAGCTTGAGCGCGGCGGCCGATGCGATGCCGGCCAGCGCCACGTAGAGCAGCAGCCCGGGAATCTCCCCGACACCGGCAGCGACAGCGACCAGCCAGACCGCGCCGCTCGCCAAGCCGATGATCAGATACACCGGGGGCACGAGGCCGTGATGCCACCGGGGTATGGTTTTCAGAGACGCGTAAATCATGGATGTGGAATAGATGGTGAGGATCGCCATGCCCGCGGTTATCGGGCCCCAGACGCCGGACAGCGCTTCGAAGTACAACCAGCTTGCGGCAAACAGGACCGCCGGTGCATAGGTCAGGCACGCGAGCACGCCTTCGCGCGACAACCACGCGCTGCGCCACTGGGAAAAAGCGCGCCATGCCCGCTCGGGGTGGTGAAGATGGAATGTCGAGGAGAGCAAACCGGCGGTGACGAGACCGAGGGCAAGCGCGAGGGCCACGCCGCCGAACCATCGATCCGTGGGCAACAGGCCCGATGGTGCCAAAGCCCCCAGTAGCACCAGCATTCCGTATCCCGCCCCCGAGGCGGTCGTAAAAAAGATTACGGACGCTGCGGGATGCATGACGTTATCCGAGCCGCTCGAGCGCCTTGTCCAGCCAATCGAGCAGGCCGGCGGATCGAGAGCCCGCATTCCGGTCTGAATCGCCACGCTGTGACGCGAAGCTCTCCAGGGGCTCGCGCTTCGCTCGCGGTGGCAGATACTTGTTGACGGGCTTCGTGCCCTGCTCCGGCATAAGGTCCATCCCGCCACGGGTCTGCACCAATCGACTGACGGAGGATTCAGGATCGTTGAGATCACCGAAGTGTCTCGCCCGCGTCGGGCAGGCCCGCACGCACGCAGGCTCGCGATCGATCTCGGGCAGGTTTTCGTTATAGATTCGGTCGATGCACAGGGTGCATTTCTTCATCACCCCCGCCCGCTGATCCATCTCCCGGGCACCATAAGGGCAACTCCAGGCGCACAAACCGCATCCGATGCACCAATCCTCGTTGACGAGCACGATGCCATCCTCGACGCGTTTGTAGCTGGCGCCGGTGGGGCATACCGTCACGCAGGGAGCGTTCTCACAATGAAGACAGGAGCGTGGGAAATGCACGATCTGTGCCGGCGCGTCGGAAGGTGTCACCTCATAGGTGTGCACGCGATTGAGCCAGCTGCCCGTCGGCTCATCGCCGTAGGGCTCCTGATCGGATAGGGCCGCGCCGTAGCCTGACGTGTTCCATTCCTTGCAGGAGACCACGCAAGCATGGCAACCGACACAGATATCCAGATCGATGACGAGCCCGAGCTTACGCGCCGTGCCCTTGGGCAGGCTGGTCATGTGGACCATTCCTCACCGTAGGCGACTTCCTCGGGACCCTCGCCGACGGGCGAGATCTGGCGCGTAAAGCGAGGCTCGCATTCGCTTGCCTCGCCCTGCGCCTTCTCGATGCGCACGCGCAGGTCATACCATGCCCCCTGTCCGGTAATGGGATCGGAGTTCGACCACCTGAGGCCGTCACCCCTGGGAGGTAACAGCTCGTGAATGAGATGATTGAGCAGGAAACCCTTGGTCGATTCCGGTGCCGTCGGCGTCAGGGCCCAGGCCCCTTTGCGCTTGCCGATGGCGTTCCACGTCCATAGTGTTTTCGCGTTGAGCGCGTTCATCCGCGCCACCGGCACCTTGATCCGCCCGTGGTGGGAAATGACCCAAGCCCAGTCGCCGTCCTCGAGGCCTACCGCGTCGCACACTTCACCGGGCACGTACAACGGGTTGCGGCCGTGGATCTGTCTCAGCCAGGCATTCTGGGTGCCCCAGGAATGGTACATGGCCGCCGGTCGTTGGGTGATGGCGTGCAGTGGGAATTTCCCGAGCTTCCCGGATTCGCTGAGAAGCTCTTGCTCGAACGGCGCGTACCATTTCGGCAGCGGATCGAAGGTTTCGCGAATGCGCTCGCGCAGGTGCTCGGGCGGGATCCGCTCGCCGTGACCCTCCGCGGCGCGTTGAAACTTGGCCAGGGGTTCGAGATAAAGCGCGAAGGTCACCGGATGCGGGCGGTCGAAAAAGCCCATCGAGACCGCCCACTCCTGATAGGCGAGATTGGCGTGTTTGAAAAACTGTGCCTCTTCGGGAATGTTCTCAATCCAGAATCCGCCGTTGTCGATGTAACGCTCGAGCTGGCTCGAATTGGGCTCGCCGCGCCCACGCGCGCGCGCGTCCGTGCCGCGAAAGCCGGCCAGCGGTCCGACGCCCGGCTTGCGCTCGTGGTTGACGATGTAGTCCGCGTAATCGGTGTAACGCGGGCTGCCGTCGGCAGTCACCATGCCGGCGAGTCCGAGCCGGGCGCCCAGATCCAGAAGCACGCTCTGAAATCCGCGGACGTCGCGGTCCGGTTCCACCACCGGCCATCGGATGGCGTCGGCGGCCGCGTCGGGCTCCGAAATCGGTCGGTCGAGAAGGGATATGCAGTCGTGCCGCTCGAGGTAAGTGGTGTCGGGAAGAATCAGATCGGCATAGGCCACCATCTCCGAAGAGTAGGCGTCGGAGTAGATGATCTTCGGAATGACGTACGAGCCGTCATCGTGCTTTGCCGAAAGCATCTCCATCACGCCTTTTGTATTCATGGTCGAATTCCAGGACATGTTGGCCATGTACATGAACAACACTTCGATGGAATACGGATCGCCGTGATAGGCGTTGGAGATCACCATGTGCATGAGGCCATGCACCGACAGCGGGTTCTCCCAGGAGAAAGCCTTGTCGATTCGTAACGGTGAGCCATCGTCGTTCAACAGAAGATGCTCAGGCCCGTGCGGGTATCCGAGGTGCGGACCCGCCAGAGGCTGGTTCGGCTGGAACTCCGCGTTGGGAGTCGGATGCGCCGAGACAGGCTTCGGGTACGGTGGTTTGAAGCGGAAGCCACCGGGACATTCGACCGACCCCAGCAGTATTTGCAGCAGGTGTAACGCCCGACAGGTTTGAAAGCCGTTCGAGTGCGCCGAGATCCCTCGCATGGCATGGAAGCTGACCGGGCGACCGATCATCGTCGTGTGCTGCTCGCCGTAAACGTCGGTCCAGGGCCGCTCCAAGACGATCGCTTCATCGAACGCGACCCTCGCAAGCTCGGCCGCCAGGCGTTGCGTCTGACCGGCGGGGACGCCGGTCGTCTCGGCGGTCGTCTCCGGCGCATACGCCGGGTGTGAATATTTGCCGGCCAGTAGCTCGAATACCGGGCGGGCGCTGCGCCCGTCGGGGAGGCGGAATGTTCCTTGGAGCGCCGCATTCCGGCGCACGCTCTTGGCCGGGGCGACGCCGCCGTTGTTACGGTCGGCGGCCAGCGGCTCGGCATTGGCGTCCCGCGCGAACAGCCCATTGTCGGGGGCGCCGGAATCCTGAATCACCAACCAGCCCGCGTTGGTGTAACGCAACAGGTAGTCGAGGTCGACGCGACCGGCTTCCAGCAGCTCGTGAATCATCGACAGGATGAACAGACCGTCGGTTCCCGGAGTTATCGGCACCCACTCGTCGGCCACTGCGTTGTAGCCCGTGCGCACCGGATTCACGCCGACAATCTTCGCGCCGCGCGCCTTGAGCCGAGACAGTCCCAGCTTGATCGGGTTCGAGTCATGGTCCTCGGCGACGCCAAATATCATGAACATCCGGGTGCGTTCCCAATCGGGCTGTCCGAATTCCCAGAACGATCCGCCCATGGTGTAGATGCCCGCCGCGGCCATGTTCACGGAGCAGAACCCGCCGTGGGCCGCGTAGTTTGGCGTTCCGTACTGTTGCGCCCACCAGCTCGTCAGCGCCTGGCTCTGGTCACGACCGGTGAAGAATGCGAGCTTCCTGGGGTTTCGCGCGCGCACGCTGGCCAACCATGAAACCGCCTTGTCCAGCGCTTCGTCCCACGAGATCTCTTCGAACTTTCCCTCGCCCCGTTCGCCAATTCGCAGCAATGGCGTGCGCAGCCGCGACGGCGCATAGTGCTGCATGATTCCGGCGGAACCCTTCGCGCAGAGCACGCCGTTGTTCACGGGATGATCGCGGTTACCTTCGATATAGCGAACCCTGCCATCGCGCAAGTGCACGTTGATTCCGCAACGGCATGCGCACATATAGCAGGTGGTTCTGCGGATCTCGTCGGAGACTTTGGGTGAGCAGTCTAGGTACGGTTGTGAATGTTCGGCAGTCATCGCGCCATTCCGTTGCTTTGAATTTTCGTTGGTTCGCTCATGATGGCATCCTCTCAAAGTTTCACCTCACCGGAAATCCCGGGAGCGTATCCCCGAGCGGGTATGCTATGCGGGGCGCCATGCTCGCGAGATCAACGCGCATCGACTGCACGACCCTGAGGCATCAGCTCACAGTGTTAGCAGGCAGACGAACAAGATCACCGCCATCGTCGGCGGGCTGAATCCGTTGCTGGGCGGAAAGGCCTGGGCTCCACAGACCTCTTTGCTGGCGGGCCGATTCACCGGCGA
>JBFICP010000188.1:0-6504 GCA_041581935.1 Gammaproteobacteria bacterium
AACAGGTAGAGACGGTGCGATGAGCCTCAACGCGAGCGCGGTCCCGAGACCGAATGCAAGCCCGGCGAGTCCCCCGGCGGCAGACAAAAGCAGAGACTCCAGCAAAAACAGTCGAAGCACCTGACCCCGGCGGGCGCCGATGGCGCGAAGCAACCCGATCTCGGAACGGCGCTCGCGTACCGAAATGGTCATGATGGTCAGGATTCCGACGCCGCCGACGAAAAGCGATATTCCGCCGAGCGCTGCCACCGCGAATGTGAGCACATCGAGAACCGAGCCCAGGATATCGAGCATCTGCTGCTGCGTGGTCACGGTGAAGTCCTCGGTTCCGTGGCGCGCCCGCAGCAGCCGCCCGATGCTTGCGCGAATCGATTCCACGGAAGCGCCGCTGCGGTACACGAGATCGATCTCCATCAGACTCTCGCGGTTGAACAGCTCGAGCGCTTTGCCGGCCGGCACGTAGACGGCGTCGTCGAGATCGAAGCCGAGAAACTGGCCCTTCGACTCCATGACGCCAATGATGCGAAATCGGTCACCGCCGACCCTGAGGCGCTGGCCGAGGGGATTACGATCGCCGAAAAGCTCGTTGCGCACCTTCGCACCGAGAACGGCGAAGGCGCGTGGCGCTCGCTGGTCGTCGGGCGGCAGGAAGCGCCCCGCTGCTACGTTCATGCTCCAGACCCGTGGCAACGCGGCCCCCACCCCGAGGACCATCGTGCGACGGGTTCGACCGTCGAACTCCGCTTCGGCATTGCCCTGCACGACCGGCATGACGGCGACGACCTGGTCGAGCCGCGCGAGCGCAGCGGCATCGTCCAGTGACAAGGGCCGGACATTGCTGATCTGGGCGCCGGACAGGCCGAACGTCTCCGTCTTTCCCGGAGTTATTCCGATGATATTGGTGCCGAACTGAGTGAACTCCGCGAGCACGAAACGATGGACGCCTTCTCCGATTGACGTAAGCAGCACAACGGCCGCGATGCCGACCGCGATGCCGAGGGAGGTCAAAAGCGAGCGGCTGCGATGCGCCGTCACGGCGCCCGCGGCAAGACCAGAGAGATCGATTAGACGCACGCGATCATCTCTCTGCCAGCGCTGCTACAGGGTCGAGTTTCGATGCGCGCCGGGCGGGCAGCACGCCGAACACAAGGCCGGCACTCAAGGCAACCAGGACCGCGGAGGCGACTGCCCACGGCGGCGCGGTCAATGACAGTACCGGATAAGCGTGCGCAACGAAGGTTATGGCCGCATAGCCCACCGCCACGCCCGCGAGCGCGCCGATCAGCGAAAGAATGGTGGCCTCGGCGAGAAACACGCGCAGCACGGCGCCGGATGTCGCACCGAGTGCTTTCAATAAACCCACTTCGGAGGTGCGCTGCGCCACCGCCACCAGCATCACATTCATGATCAATATCCCTGCCACGACGAGACTGATGGATGCAATTCCACCGACCGTCAGCGTCAGTGCGGTGAAGATCCGGTCGAAGGTCGCCACGACCGCGTCCTGGGTGATCACCGTGACGTCGTCCTCGCCTTCGTGGCGTTGGCGCACGATTCGCCGTATGTCTTGTCGCGCCCTCGGGATTGCTTCGTCGCTGCGCGCTTCGATGAGCACGCGAAACAGCGAATAGCTGTCGAACAGCGCCTGGGCGGCGGCGACGGGAATGACCACGATGTCCTCGATGTCCAGACCGATGGACCGGCCTTCGGACGCCAGGATACCGAGGACACGAAAGCGTCGATCGCCGATCCGCACCCAGCGCCCGATGGCGGGCTCGGTGCCGAAGAGCTCGCGTTTGAGCTTAGCGCCCAGCACGCAAACCGGCGAAGCCCTTCGTGGGTCACCGGTCGGTAGAAACTGACCGCTCGCCATTTTCAGATGACGCACTTCGAGAAACGACGCGGTCGTTCCGACGACCGACACCTCGCGCTCGCGTTCACGATACGAGACGCCGGCGGATCCCACCGCGATAGGCGCGATGCGGCGCACCGCGCGACTGCGCTCGATGGCCAGCGCGTCGTCGAGCGTGAGATCGCGGGGCGTTTCGCCGAGAAGCGGTGGCGGACCGCCCGTCGTCTCCGAACGGCCGGGCAAGACAATCAGAAGATGAGTACCGAGGGATTGAAACTCCCCGGTAACGAACTGGCGTGCGCCCTCTCCGAGCGCGGTCAGCGTGACCACGCTGGCAACGCCGATTCCCATGGCGAGCAGTGTCAGCAGCGTGCGCAGGCGATAACCGAGCACGCTGCCCGCCGCATAGGCGATCGTATCGCGGACATTCATCGGACCGTCTCGCGCACGCTGTCCGAAGCGATCGTTCCGTCGACCATGCGAATCACACGCGAAGCACGCGCGGACAGCTCGGGATCGTGTGTGACCACCAAAAGCGTCATCCCGTTTCGATTGAGCTCTTCCAGGATTTCGACCACGTCGAGTCCGGAAGCACGATCGAGATTGCCCGTGGGTTCGTCGGCGAGAATCACCTGCGGTCGTGTGACCATCGCGCGTGCAATGGCGACGCGCTGGCGCTGACCGCCGGAGAGCTGATTGGGAACGTGATGTGCACGATCGGCAAGGCCAAGCTCGGCCAGAGCCCGCGCGACCCGCTCCTTTCGCTCAGCGGGTGCAACATCGCTGAGCGTGAGCGGCAGCTCGACATTCTGGGCGGCCGTCAAACGTGGCACCAGATGGAAGAATTGAAATACGAAGCCGATTTTGTCCCGGCGAGTGCGCGCGAGCTCGTCATCGCTCAATTGGGTGACGTCGGTGCCTTCGAGCAGGTAGCTTCCATCGGTCAGGCGGTCGAGCAGACCGATGGCGTTGAGCAGGGTCGACTTTCCCGAGCCCGACGGGCCGATAATCGCGACATACTCACCACCGGCGATATCGAGATCGATATCGTCCAAAGCGTGGACGCTCTGATCGCCCACGGTAAAATATCGCCGGGCGTTGCGGAACCGGATCACCCGCCCGCGGCCGGTTTCGCGGACTCGGGTGTCACCAAGGCACCGGCTTCCACGCCCTCACGGTCCACCGAGACCACGACGCGCTCGCCTTGCTCGAGTCCGGAAAGGACTTCGGTATAGCGCCAGTTGGAAATTCCCGGCTTGAATCGTCGCGATTCCAATGTCGCGTCGGCCTCACGATAGACGAGCACCCGTGAATCTTCGAGGACGCTCTCGGTGGGTACGCGCAACACGTCGTCGCGCTTCTCGAGAACGATCTCGACATCGGCCGTGTAGCCCGGCAACAGTCCTTTGCTGCCCGCTTCGCTCGCGAACTCGACCTCCACTTCGACGGTGCGCGCCTGCTTCTCGACGTCGAGCACGTACGGCGCGATTCGGCGAACGCTTGCCTGGCAACGCCGCTCGGGAAAGGCGTCGAGGGTCACACACGCCGGCATACCGGTGCGTATCGCCGGTGCGTCGACCTCGTCGATGGGCGCCGCGACGTACAGACAACGGTAGTCGATGAGATCCACCGCCGGCAGTGTCGGAATGCCCGGTGGCGACGGCGTGACGAACTCGCCGAGCTCGGCGTTGACCTCGGCGACCACGCCGTCGAAGGGCGCGCGCAACACGGTACGCGCGAGATCGGCACGCGCGGCCGCGGTGCTCGCCCGGGACACTTCCCGGGCTGCTTGGGCCGCCTGGCAGGCCGCCTCCCGGGCCTTGGCCTCGGTGGTGGCGCGGTCGACGATTTCCTCAGCTACCAGGCGCTGGGACGCGAGCCGTTGCTGGCGCTCGGCCTCGCGCTTAGCCACCTCGGCGTTCAGACAGGCTTCCTGAACCCTGGCGCTGGCGGCCAGCTCCTCGCTCTGCGCGAGCTGCACGCGCGCCTCGAGATCGTCGTTCCAGATAATCATGAGGATCTGGCCGTCCTCCACCCTGTCGCCCTCACGCACCGACAGGCGTGCCACCTGGCCGCCGGTGGCGGGTGCGAGCTTCGAGCGCCGACAGGCTTTGACCGTGCCGGCGCGGGTATTGGAAACCGTGGCCTGCACCTCGCCGCGCTCGACGGCGGCGAGCACCACGGCAACGGGCTGCGGTTTCGTGAAGTAGCGCACCAGGAAGACACCGGCGGCGACGATGGCGAGCACAACGAGCGCGCGTGTGGCGAATTTCGCGAACTTTCCCATGCGAATCGACGACTTCCAGACTGACAGGCGAGCTGCGGCGATTGTACCTTCAATCGGCGACTTTGCGCCGACGGCGGGACGCCGGGAAAGAGACCGCCTATGATTAACGGGCCGGTGGTAAGCCAGAGTACCCGCTGTGCGTCAGACCAGAAATGATCCGCATCACTAACGACATCGTCCTCGACGAGAAGGAGATCGACGAGCAGTTCGTTCGCGCTTCGGGCCCCGGCGGACAGAACGTGAACAAAGTGGCAACGGCCGTGCAGCTGCGCTTCGACGTCGCGCGTTCGCCGAGTCTGCCGGAGCGGGTCAGGGAACGACTCAAGCGTCTTGCCGGGCGCAGGCTGACCGGCGACGGTGTTCTCGTGATCGACGCGCGCCGCTTCCGCACCCGTGAACGCAATCGACGTGATGCGCTCGATCGCCTGGTGGCGCTGGTGCGCAAAGCCGCGGTCGCCCCGACACCGCGCAAAGCGACGCGACCAACGCTTGCATCCAAACGCCGACGGCTGGAATCGAAGCAACGCCGCGGGGCCTTGAAACGCAGCCGTCGCGGAGTGACGCCCGAAGAGTAGTCACGTTCATGGCGACGTGGGCGTTGCGATCGGCTCCCCGGCCTGCGCCGTGTAGCTCTCCTGCAGGCCGACCTTGATGAGCTCGCCGGCTTCGAGCGGCTCACCGGCCGGTATTCCATTGACCACCGCGATGACATCCACGCTCCACGGTGTCTTTACCCGTTCGGCCAGCTCAGCGATGGACTCTCCCCGCCGTGCTTCGACCACACGAAGCTTGACGACGAGAATACTCGCGCGCTCCTCGTTGGTAAGCGCACGAAAGCTGTGCGCGGAACCGCGCATGATGTCCTCCACCGCTTCGTAGCGCTCGAGCGGCGCAACGGCCATGACCTGGTAAATGAGGCCCCCATGTGCAATCCAGGTCAACTCGGCCTTCTCGACCTTGCCGTCATTTCTCTTGAACTGTACCTGGCTCTTGGCCGCGGGAAGCCCGTTCACGATTCCCGGCTGGGCGTTCGATTTCACATCGATCTCGAGCTTTCGCGACGCCACGCTCGCACCTTGCATCGGGTCAGTTCCTTTCGCCACCAGGGCCAGCATCACGAAGGTCTCTTCATCGGGTTTTTGAGCGCCGACGAAGCCGCTGGTATTGATGCCCTCCCAGCCGGGGGGAAAACCCATTACGAATGCGAGCTCCGGATGCACGAACCAGTTCTCGTCGAAAAATCCCTTGCCTGGATTCTCGCCCACCACCAGTCCGGTCAGCATCGCCAGCAGGCCGGCGCGGTCGCGGGCCGACACGGGCCGCACGGCCGGCGTCAGTGATTCCCCGTGTTTTCGCGTGAGCGACACCCGCTCGTTCGTGCTCGGATGGGTGTCGAACCAGCTCTGCTCGGGAGTACTCTCGGGGTCGAGTGCCTCCGCCTTCGCCATGGTGTCGAGCAGGTCGACGAGACCTCCGGGGTCATATCCGGCGGCGGCGGCCAAGGCCTGCCCGGCGCGGTCCGCTTCCCGTTCCTGTTCTCGACTGTAAGGAGCGAGGAACAGCCCGGTCGTCGATTCCCCGAGCTCGACGATAGCGTCACCGAGATCGGGAATAATCAGGCCGGTTGCCCAACCGGCAATTCCGGTGCCGAGACGTATGGGCGAAGTCACCAGGGCCAGATTTTCTCGTTGGCTCGCGTGTCGCTCGTCCACGTGGGCGATCTCGTGGGCGAGTATCGATGCAAGCTCATCTTCCGAATTGACGAGTATCAAGACACCTCTGGAGAGAAATATCTGTCCGTCCGGAAGCGCCAACGCGTTGGGCACCGGCATGTCGAGAATTTTGTATCGGTAGTCGATGTTCTTGCGCTTGCCCTGGACAACGACGCGCTCAGCGACGCTTTCCACATAGGACTGCAGCTGCGGGTCGTCCACGAATCCCACGCTGTGCTCGAGCTCGAGTGCGACCTGCTCGCTCTCGGAGAGCCCCTCGCCGTCGCCGATTCCGCTTCCCGTGAGCTGTGCGCAGCCCGCCAGCAGGACTGCGGCGAGGACTCCGGCCGGAGCGAACGCGTGCGACCGCCGCGGGCCGATCGCCAAACCGGACAATGCATGGACTCCTGGTTTCGGGACTGAAATCATCGAAAATCCGGCCACGGAAAGCGACAATGGGTATCATACTTGGACCGCGGAATCATAGAGCCGTTTCCGCCGGGAGCGACAGCTCGCGGGCAAAACTATCCGTTTAAAGCGTGAGTTCGAACTGCTCAGGCGGCGCTCTCGAAGGTCTCGGTTGCCCGCGCCCTTGTGTCTGGAGACGCATCAATGCGTGTGCGCGTCATGACATACAACATTCACCGCGCCAT
>JBFICP010000189.1:0-6369 GCA_041581935.1 Gammaproteobacteria bacterium
GCATTGCTGCGCATAGCGACGCTGCAGGAGAAGCACTTCTCCGACAACAACCAGTATGCGAACAGCACCACAACGCTCGGCTATGCCGCGCATCCTGCGGCATCGAACGATGGTTTCTGGGCAGTCTCGATTACCGGCGTCGGTCCCGCGGCGTTCACGCAGAGCGCGGCACCGGCCGGCGGGCATGCCGATCCCGACTGTGCCGCCATCACGCTGACCTCGGCGGGAATGAGAGGGCCTGCCGGCTGCTGGTAGGTGCGCGGTCGGCCGCGGGCAATTCCCCGGCGTATTACCCTTCAGTGCCACTCGGGGACACGGAATGTCCCCGGTTCTTCTCGCTTCGCGCCAGGCTCTTGGGCAAAGAGAACACGACCCGCTCGCGCTTGCCCTCCTTCTCCTCGACGAAGCTCCCGCCCCAGGACTTGAGTCGTGACAGCACCGCCTGCACCAGGATCTCCGGCGCCGATGCGCCGGCGGTGATACCCACCCGGGCAGCTCCCTCGAACCATTTCCTGTCGAGCTCGTCGGCGCTGTCCACGAGGTAGGCGGTCGTGCCGAGCTTGCTGGCGAGCTCGCGCAGTCGATTCGAGTTGGAGCTCGAGGGCGAGCCGACCACCAGGAAAACGTCGCAGTCCGGGGCCATCTGCTTCACGGCATCCTGACGGTTCTGCGTGGCATAGCAGATATCGTCCTTCTTCGGCCCCGTGATCGAGGGAAATCGCTGACGAAGGGCGTCGATGACATCGGCGGTATCGTCCATGGAGAGCGTCGTCTGAGTCACGAAAGCGAGGTTCTCGGGATCCTCGACCTTGAGCTTGTGCACGTCGTCCGGCCCCTCGACAAGATACATCTTCGCGCCTTTGTTCGAGCCCGCCTCCCACTGCCCAAGCGTGCCCTGCACCTCCGGATGACCGGCATGGCCGATGAGAATGGTGTCGCGGCCCTCCTTGAGGTAGTTGATGACTTCCATGTGCACCTTGGTCACCAGCGGGCAGGTGGCATCGAAAACCTCGAGACCGCGTTCCTGCGCCTCCCGGCGCACCGCCTTCGAGACGCCGTGGGCGCTGAATATCACCGTCGCGCCATCGGGCACCTCGGCCAGCTCCTCGACGAAAACCGCGCCCTTGTCAGCGAGATCGTCCACCACGTACTTGTTGTGCACGACCTCGTGGCGCACGTAAATCGGCGGCCCGAAAATGTCGAGGGCGCGCTCCACGATCTCGATAGCCCGGTCGACGCCGGCGCAGTAACCGCGTGGATTCGCCAGCAGGATTTCCATTGACACCCTGTGCTACCTCTTGATGGCAGTTAAACGTTGCAGTTTATAGGAAAAAAAGGCCCACAGCGACGATTCTAGCACCGTTGCAGGCGCGCGCCTGCGCGCGGGGCGCCCCTGTCTGTCTCGCCCATCGAGCACGCACAGCCACGCCTCAGACGTCTCGATCGCGCCTCAAATTCCCATTACCGACGGCTTCGGGAACGGCGTTTTTGCCTTGCGGTAATCCGTCACCGTCCGTCGTGGCGCGCGCGCCGTTCGTCGGTGCGGGTCCCGAATTTCATCACGTATTTGCCAACCCGGTCCGATAGATCTCACAGATCGCGAAGAATTGCGACGTGACTCGAATTTCGAAGCAGGGTGAGGACTCCAGCGACGGACGTCCAACGAGGTCGGGCAATAAAAGGGTACGACATCCGCTACCCGGGTGTCGTACCCGCATAACAACACCAGGACCGGATGCCGTACCGCTGCAACGAGGAGATTGGGCAGATGGGAAACGGTCGCTTCTACGCTCTGGTCCTGGCTATCGCACTCGGTGCCGTTTCCGGACTTCCCGTCCAGCTGAAAGCCGACGACACAGAGATCTATCTCGGTGACGTCACCGTCAGTGCCGGCGTGCGTCCCAACGTGCTCTTCATTCTCGATACATCGGGCAGCATGTCGGGTATGGACGGCATGAGCCAGGATCGCCTGGATCGAATGAAGGATGCCCTGCACGCGATCCTCGACGACGTCAACAACATCAACGTCGGCCTGATGCGCTTCACCGACCCGGGTGGACCGATACTTTTTCCGGTCGCGTACATCGATGAGGACGTCTCCGTGGTCGCCGCCGGCGGCAGCAGCGGCGCAGACATCAACGTGCAGGTCAACGCCAGCAGCGACGACGCCGAGGAGCAGGTGAGCGGCGGCGCGGTCGATCTTCTGGGCGAGCAGCTCGATCTGATTACCTCGACGGCCGCCGTTAGCAGCACCCTGGTCGCCCGTCAGGTCACGAGCCAATCGAGCAACGCGGAGGAGCGACTGAGCGACGGCGACATCATCACCGGTGTTCGGATCGATATGAATCCGGATCAGACCAACGCCGTACGCTTCGAGGCGATCAACATACCGCCGGCCGCCCTGATTCTCGACGCGCGCATCGTATTCACCGCGCGCAACAGCGACAGCAGCTCCACCGCGCTCACTTTCTACGGTCACCTGGATGCCGACGCGTCACCGTTCTCCACATCCTGCAGCAGCTGCTATGACGTTTCCGGACGCACCAAGACATCCGCTTCGGTGACCTGGAATCCGGGCTCGTGGAGCACCAACAACGAGTACCCCAGCGACGATCTGACACCCATCGTCCAGGAGATCGTCGACCAGCCGAGCTGGGCATCCGGCAACGCCATGGCGTTCATCCAGACCAACGGGGGATCGGGCCAACGCCGTGCATATTCGTACAACGGCAGCAGCTCGCGGGCGGCGAAGCTCGAAATCACCTACGCGACGAGTGTCTCGAGCGACGATCAGGTGGTCGGTTTGCGCTTCCAGGGGATCGGCATACCCCAGGGCGCGACGGTGACGAGTGCCGTCATCGAGTTCTGGCCGGCGGCGGTGAGCAGCGGTTTGACCAACATCAGAATCCACGGCGAGGACACCGATGACGCCGTCCCCTTCAGCGGATCCGTCAACAACTTGAGCGCCCGAACCAAGACCACTGCGAACGTGGACTGGAACGCCGTCCCGCCCTGGGATGATGTCAACATCGTCCAGCAGTCGCCCGATCTCACCGGTATCGTCCAGGAGATCGTCAACCGCGGTGGCTGGTGCGGCGACAACGCCATGGCCTTCATGATCGAGCTGAACGGCGTGGGCGGTGGGCCGCGCATCGCCGAGAGCTTCGATAACGATCCCTCGCGCGCGCCCATCCTGCGGGTGAACTACGATGAGTCGAGTGCCGCTCCGGGCGCCTGCATCAATCAATGGGTGCAGCGCCAGGTCGAAGTCAGCGACGACGATGCCGAGGAAACCATCAGCTCGGGCAGCGTTTCCATCGGCGGATCGAGCTTCGACATGCGCTCGACCCAGGTGAACGGCCTGCGTTTCCAGAACCTGCCAATCGCCCCGGGAACGTCGATTCTCGAAGCGCACCTCGTCTTCACGGCGCGCAGCACCACTACCGGTGCCGCGACCCTGCGCTTCCACGCCGAGGACGTGGACGACTCACCGGGCTTCAGCAGCAGCGCAAGCGACGTCTCCGACAGAACCGAGACCACGGCGACCGCCACCTGGGTGCCCGCGGACTGGGACATCGTCGACGAGCAGCACGTCAGCAGCGACCTCACCGCGCTCGTCCAGGAGGTCGTGGATCGCCCGGGCTGGGCCGCCGGTAACAGCCTCACCATCATCCAGTCCCACGACTCCGGCAGCGAACGGCACGCGCACACCTACAACGGCAACGCGGCCGCTGCCCCCATGCTGCGCATCAAGGTCAACGGCGCCCTCGCCACCACCGGCAGCGGATTCAAGACGGTGCGCACGCGCTTGAAGGAGATCATCGACGACCTCGATCATCTTGGCCATACGCCCATTGTCGATACGCTCTACGAGGCGGCACGCTACTACCGCGGCGACTCCGTCTACTGGGGACTGACACGCGGCTTCGATCGATCGCTCGGCGACTTCAATGCCCCGAGCACCAACGACGGTGTGCGCCGCAATACGCGGGTCAGCCACCCCTCGTCCTATACCGGCGGCTTTGTCGTGCGCGATGCGGGCTGCACCGACGCGAATCTCAATGCACCCGAGTGCATCACCGAATCGATCCTCGGCGCTGCCCAGTACACGAGCCCCATCAGCGACATCTGCCAGGGCAACAACATCGTGCTCCTCACCGACGGCATTGCCAATCACAACGATTCCGAGGCGCTTATCAAGAGCTACATTCCGACGGCAACCTGTATCAGCTCCGGCGGCAATGAGGCCTGCGCCCGGGATCTCGTCGAATGGATGCACACCGATGATATGAGCGTGCCATTGAGCGGTGACCAGACCGTCAACATGTACACCATCGGCTTCAACTTCAGCGGCGATTTGCTGCGCGACATGGCAAGCCTCGGCGGTGGCAAGTTCTACGAAGCAAGCACGTCGAACGAGCTCGCCAACGTCTTCAAAGCGATCATCACCGATATTCTCGCGCGCACCACGTCATTCGCGACGCCGTCGCTCTCGGTCAATGCCTTCAATCGTCTGTTTCATCGCAACGAAGTCTACTTCTCGCTGTTCAAACCGAATGCACGGGCTCTCTGGGAAGGCAACACCAAGAAATATCAGCTCTGCCAGAGCGCCTCCGACGGTTGCGTGCTCGGTGAAATTCTCGACGCGAACGGCGTGCCCGCCATCGGCTCGGACAACCGGATCCTCGATCTCGCCGAGAGCTTCTGGAGCGGCGTCACCGACGGAAATCAGGTCGAGGTCGGCGGCGCGGGTGGGGAGATTCCACCCTACACCACCCGGCGCGTGTTCACCTACGCCGATGTGACGGCGCCACCTGACGACGAGAACCTGGATCAGGCCGTCAACGAGATAAAGGATGCCAACGCGGCCATCACCAAGGAACTCCTCGGGGACGTTCTCATGTCGGACTCGGATCGCACCGAGCTCATCGGCTGGATCCGCGGCCAGGACGTGGACGACGAGGACGGCGACGGCATCACAGCCGAAAATCGTTACGCCTTCCACGATCCGCTGCACTCGAGCCCGGTGGCCGTGACCTACGGCGGCACTGCGACCGATCCGATCGACAAGCTCTTTGTCGGCACCAACGACGGTGGCCTGCGAATGCTGAATGCCGCGAATGGCGCCGAGGAGTGGATCTTCTACCCGCAGATGGTGATGCCGAGACAGCGTACCCTGCGCGCCAATCCCACCGGCGATCATGTCTACGGGGTCGACGGCACACCGAGCGTGTGGGTAAACGACGAGAACAACGACGGTGTCCTCGATCCGGGCCTCGATGTGAACGGCGACGGCGTCAAGGAGTTCATCAAGCTCTTCGTCGGCATGCGCCGGGGCGGCGACAACTACTACGCGCTCAACGTGACGCAGTCCGAGATCACCGGCCCGCTGACCGATCCCGAGAGGACCACCGACATCTCCCCGAGACTGCTGTGGCGCATCGAGGGCGACAGCACCGAGTTCCCGCGCCTCGGTCAGAGCTGGTCGCGGCCCAAGGTCGCGCAGCTGCACCTCGGCACCGCCGTGGCCGGTGTGACTGAGCTCAGGACGGTGCTGGTATTCGCCGGCGGCTATGACGAGCTGCAGGACACGGCCTTCGTCGACGACGGCCTCGGCAACGCCATCTACGTGGTGGATGCCGAGACCGGTGCGAGACTTTTCTGGATTAGCGGCACCGATCACGGCGGTACCCAGGGCGTGGTGGTGCCGGGTATGGATTACCCGATTCCCTCGGATGTGGCCATGTTCGACTCCAACGCCGACGGCACCACCGATAGGCTCTATGTCGGCGATACCGGCGGCCAGGTGTGGCGCGTGGACTTCAGGCCCGATACGACGGCGTCGACCGGCCTTAAGGCGGTTGTCGGCAAGTTTGCCTCGGTCTCCGATCCCGCCGATCC
The DNA here is from genome assembly GCA_041581935.1 of Gammaproteobacteria bacterium. Lineage (GTDB taxonomy): Bacteria > Pseudomonadota > Gammaproteobacteria > HK1 > HK1 > JAABYT01. The sequence continues at coordinate 5,902 of JBFICP010000189.1, forward strand.
CGCCGACCAGCGCAAGTTCTTCTACCCGCCGGACATCGTCCAGGTGACCGATAGCGTGTACTCGAGCGTCGGCCGCTACGACATGGTGACCATGGTCACCGGCGACCGCTCGCACCCGCTGGAGACCAGCGTCCAGAATCGTTTCTACGCCATGCGCGACCTGCACGTGGCGCCGCTGGTGGACGGCGATCCCCTGGATCCGAGCGACGACGACGGTCTCGCCGACGGCTATACGATGGTCCAGGGTGAGACCGTGGCGCTGGCCGGCGATCTCTTCGACGTGACCACGATCAACGACCCCAGCGGCGCCGATCTCACCGCCCTGCAAAGCGCCAAGGGCTTTCACTTGAACCTCGCCGGATCGGGCGAGAAGGGCCTCGCGCCGCCCATCGTGCTGGCGGGCACCGTGTACTTCACCACCTATCTGCCCGACGGGGTGATCTCCTCGACCAGCTGCTCGCTCGCCGA
>JBFICP010000190.1:0-6336 GCA_041581935.1 Gammaproteobacteria bacterium
ATCGCCAAGGGTGGAGAGACCGAGCACGTGCGCGTCCACGTATCCTCGTTGGTGGCAGGCTATTCGGCTATAACCGGTGAGACGGTCAATATCCATGATCCGTATGGGGACCAGCGGTTCAACCCCGAATTCGATCGACAGCGGGGTTTCCGCACGCGAAACGTGTTATGCGTGCCGGTCGTCAATCGCAGGGGTTGGGTGGTGGGCGCCGTCCAGGTGGACAACAAGGTCGACGGCAATTTCGACGACGAGGACGTGACGGTGTTGCGTGCCATCGCCGCTCAGCTGGGCATCGCCGTCGTTATCAACATCTAATCAGACCCCTTCGGCGATCCTGCAGATCGAGCCGGGCACGGCGAAGCCCGACATCGATGAACGAACGCCTCCTGCTCTCGTGTCTCGATGGCTCCCGCGCGGGCCTCCCGCACGCGTGCGATGGCATCCGCGGGTGCGCTGCCGAGCTCTACCAGCAAGCGCGCCGCAATCGTGCCGGTCCGTCCGAGCCCTCCCCGGCAATGCAACGCGATCGACGATCCTTCGCGCAGCAGTCCGCGCAGCTCGGCGCCGCTTCGCTGCCAGCGTTTTTCGAAGCGCTCGTCGGGCGTCCCCATGTCGCGGATTGGAAGATGCCACCAGCGCATCGCCAGCGTCTCGAGCTGGCGGGGTAGGGACCGGACGCCGAGAACATCGAGCTCGTGATCCTCGATGAGACTCACGAGTCCCCGGGCTCCCCAGTCGCGAAGGCGCACGAGCGTTACGGCGACCGGCCCTTCGAGCCCCGGACACGCGCACAAGCCGATGCGCCCGGCGTCTCCGGGCGCCTGCACGAAATCGATTCGATCGGTCATCGCATCGCCGTCTGCGCCACCATCGAGAGAGTGCTCCTGTTGTGCAAAGGTCGACCTCTCGGTCAGAACAGAACCTGAGCGGCGAGCAACCCGAAGCTTGCAAACGCTCCCGTTACCGGAATCCACATGGGACACGGTATCACACCGACCGCGGCGGACTGCCGCCGCTTGAGCGCGACCAACGCGAGGTTGACCAAGCCGAACACGGCGAGCACCAGGACGCTGGTTGCGCTCGCGAGGTGCACCAGCGGAATCCACAGGGCGAGCGTAGTGACGATGCCGCAGACCACGATCGTCGCCCTCACCGGAGTGCGGGTACGTGGATGAACGACCCCGAGAGTGCGTGGTAACCAGCCGTTCATGCTCATGCCATAAAAAATGCGCGCCGCCATGATGATTTGCACGAGCGCACCATTGATCACGGCCACCAAGCCGATGCTGCTGATAACGATGGGCGATTCCCCCGTCGCGTGCTCGTACAACAGGGCCAGCGGGGCCTCGCTACCGGCGAGAGCGTCAACTGGCATGCTCGTGAGTGCAGCCAAAACCACGAGCATGTAGATGGCCGTCGATACACACAGTGCAATGAGAATTCCGAGGGGAAGGTTACGCTCCGGACGTTTCACCTCCTCGGCGACGTTGATCATGTCCTCGAAGCCAATAAAGGCAAAAAACGCAAGAAGTGCCCCGAGCACCAAACCCGGAAACGCGAATTCGCCACTCGTCGGAAGCATTCTCGGTACGATCTCCGGAGTCGAGCCGAGTGCGTCCCCGGCTACCACGACGATCATCACCAGGCCGCCCGCCTCGATGAGTGTCAGCATCGCCGCGATACGCGCCGAGCTCTTGATGCCCCACGCGGCGATGAATCCGAGAGTCGTCACCAGGCACACGATCAACAGCGCGTCCGGGACGTTCATGAGCACGCGGAAGTAGCCACTGAAGCCGCGCGAAAGAGTGGCCGCGGAGACCATGCCGGCAAACGCGATTAGCGTGCCCACGGCGACTGAAAGCCAGCGCTGGCCGAACGCCTTCTGAACGTACACGGCTTCCCCGGCACTTACAGGAAAGCGCGCCGCAAGCTCACCGTAGCTGAACGCGGTGAGCGCTGCGATTACCGCCGCCACCAGGAAAGCCAGGGGCGTGCCCATACCGGCGACTCCGATGACTTCACCGATGAGAACGTAAATTCCAGCACCGAGAATGTTGCCGAGGCCGTAGAGGGTGATGAGTCCGAGCCCGAGCGAGCGGTCCAGACCAACACGGGCTTGGGGAGCCGTCGGACGATGATCCCCCATTATGGTTCGGTGGTTCGCAGCGGCGTACCTACGCTGCTACGCGCCGGGGAGTCGCTCCAAAGATCCATCGGCGTCGAGCTGATAGGCGCGTCCGAGAACGCCGACCTGAATACCAACACCGCCGCCCACGAGTCTTTGCTCGATGACGGTCGCGTGGTCCATCACGCCTGCCAGGAACAAGGTGGAAAGCGCCTCGGTGCCGTTCATGACGACTCCGCTCGCATCGAGCGCTCCGGCAGCACGCTCGAATTGCGGTTGTCGGCGAAGGCGCGAGAGCCAGGCGAAAGCCACCGCGGCCTTGTCGTCTCCGGACAGTGTCGTGCTGTCCGTCACCTTATGCGATGCGAACGTCTGCCATCCGGGGTGAGGATCGATTCCGGTCGGTCGCCGTGAATCAATGTCATCGATCAGCGCATGGGGGGCGCGCAGCGAAGGGTCCACCGGGCCCGCCATGTGCCCAGCCTTTTCGCGAAGCGCCTTCAGCAGTCGGGAGCGATTGGGGGTCCTGGGGGTATCATCCGGCACGCTCCTGATTGCCGCAACGAGCACTTGTTGCACAGCCTCGAACTCTGAGCGCGTGAGTTCGGCGCGCAGCGAATAGAATTCCCTCGCGAGCACGCGCTGTTCGGAAAAGCGCGCTTCGATATCGTGGCGACGTTGCTCGAGCGCGGCCGCCGTCGCCTGGTGATCCCGAGCGAAGGTCGCGTGCGCTTCGAGCAGTTGCTGGCGCTCGGTGCTCAACGCCGCTCGCGCCCGCTCTAGAGGGGCCGGTTCCGGCATCTGCCCGTCGGTTGCCGTTTGCGTTGCACCGGCGCGTTCCTCCAGGGCGACGATGCGGGCATCGATTTTGCGCCGATCGGCGAGCACGCGTTCGACCGCTTTGTACACACCGGCCGTTTTTGGCCGCGAAAGATCGAACCTGGGGGCCCCGGCCGCCGAGTACAGCAAGCCCTCGTCATTGTCTTCGAGCACCTGCTTGATGGCGACGTCCAGTCCTTCGTGGTCTCGTCCGAAGTCTTCGATCAGGCGTCTGCTGAGAGCCTCGAGATTTCCGCGCGCGCCTTCCAGCTCGCCGCTGATCTGCGCCTCGAGTGCCTTGATCTGGGCATCGACCTTTTGCCGGCGGGTGTCGATGTCGGCTTCAACGCTGACCCTGGCGGCATTGATTTCTGCCAGAGTCCCGGCGAGTGCAGCTTCCTTTTGGCGCTTCTCGACGACGAATCGCGTGTAGTGCTCGTCGTATTTCCGATTGTTTTTCTCGAACTCCTCATTGGCATTCACGACCGATGTCCGGGCCTTTGCCAGTCCGCTCTGAAGCTCGGCGATTCGCTCTTCGAGGGCGGAAAATTTCAAAGCACGTTCGTCGCGTGACGGATCGTCGGCTGGCGCTTTGTTATGCACCTCCACCAAGGCGTTGTATTCTTCGATCAGGCCTCGTAATTCGTTTTTGATCCGTGCATGCAGGGCGCGTTGCTCGCGGTCGGTCTCGACCGATTTGGCTACGGCGCCGCCTGCCTCATCGAGAGACGCCAGCTCGGTCTCGAGCCATTCGTTGTACGCGGCGTAGTCGACCGCGTAAGCGTCGGCGAGCTTCTTCAGCTTGCGTCTTTCCCCCTCGGCAAATCGTTGCCAGTCCTGCTCGAGCAATCGAATCTCCAGAGCCAGCGGGTCTCCGGCCGACATGTATTCCTCGAACTGCCGTGTCAGTGTCGCGCGTGCGTTGCGCGTCTTGGCCAACTGGGACAGGTAGGTATTTCTGACGGCGTCTATCTCGGCGAGCTCGGCGGCGACTCGGTCCATGAGCGCCTTGACTTCGGGGTCGTCTGCATAGCGGGCCGTGTGGCGCCTCTCGATGCGCCGAACCTCGTTTGCGCGGCCGTCGCGCAGCGCGATCTGTGTATTGATTGCGTCGATGCGCTCATTGAGGGCATCGCGCTTGGCATTGAATGTCGCTTCCTTGCTGGCGCGTTCGCTCTCGAGAGCTTCGATCTCCTGGGCGATTGAACGGCGTTGTGGTGCGAAATCGGCGCGAATTCGTGCAACCTGCGCGTCCAGCGCCGTGACCAGGCCGTCGTTATAAGACTTGAAGCCATCTTCGAGGCTTTTCAGCATCAGATAGTAGATTGGACGGTTGTCCACCTCCTGCGCTGCGGCGCTAACTGACACAGCGAGCGCGGCGACGCCCATGACACCGAGCATGCATGGCGGTATGCGCCTTGAACGATTCATGGGCGTGCCGACGACTGAGCTTCCCCGAATAGCGCTGTTGTTATTGTGCATTCTGAATCGTGCAGGTGACCTCAACCTGCATCGATCCGATTGTATGCGAGTCTATCCGATGCAAGCGTGCAATTCTAACCACAGCGCGATTGGCACGGATGACTCCACACGTGCGCCCGTATCGGCGCGCCACTGCGCAATCGCGGCAACGAGCCCGATCCGTGCGAATCGCGCCCCTTACCTGTGGCGGCGAGCTTGCGCACGGGCTCTTCGGTGCTCGGGATGGGGTCTCATTGGCGGTAGAGCCGGCTCCGACAGGGCGGGCGAGAAAACGTCGCGGGTCAAGGGTTGGCAGGTTGAGCAGTCGCGGCGACGGACTCGTGGCGTTGCTCGCCGATGCGCAGCAGGCTCGGCAGCAGTATCAGTGTGAACGCGGTGCTCACCGACATGCCGCCGACGATGACCGCCGCGAGTCCCCGATAGAGCTCGGTCCCCGGCCCGGGGATCAGCAGCAGCGGCAGCATGCCGAAAATGCTCGTCAACGTGCTCATCAGTATCGGGCGAAGCCGCAGCCCCACGGCCTGCTCCACCGCTTCGCGGCGGCCGAGACCGGAGCGCTCTGCGTTGCGCGTCTGGTGCACCAGCAGGATAGCATTGTTGACCACGAGTCCCAGCAGGATGATGAATCCGATCATGGTGAGCAGGTCCATGGGTTGGAACAGATTGATGCCCAGGTACGCGAGCCCGTCGTTCATTATCCACAGCGCAACCACGCTGCCGACCGTGGCCAGTGGCAGCGCAAGCAGCACCAGCAGACTGTCCTTGAATGACTGGAACAGCGCGCTCATCAGCAGATAGAGGATGACGATGGCAAGCAGGAAGCTGCCGCCCATGTTCCTGAGCGCCTCCTCGAGCTGATCGGCGGTGCCGGTGTAGCGGATTTCGCCGTCTTCGGGCAGCAACGCTTCCGCCACCGGCGCGACCTTTTCCTTGATGGTGGCCAGCGCTTCCTCGAGCGACATGTTCGGTGGCGGGCTCACCTGAAGGGTCACGCTGCGGCGCCGATCGAGGCGTCGAATCTCGCTCGGTCCCGCGGTGCGTACCACCCTGACGAGCTCGCTGACCGGCAACACCCCGGCCTGCGGCGTCGCCAGGGGGATGGAATCCAGCTCCTCCGGCGTTTGCCACGGCTGCACGCGCACGATGATGTCGCGGCGTTCCTCGCCGTCGAAGTAGTCGCCGACGAACAAACCCTCTCCCAGTGCCCGCGTGATCTGGGCCATTGTTTCGCGGTTCCAGCCCGCCTCGCGGATGCGACGCTCGTCGGGCACCAGGCGCAGCTCCGGTTCCGCAAGCTCGAGGCCCGGAAACGGCCGCACGTCGGCACCGGGCAATGCCTGCATGGTCGCGCCGAATGCAGCCTGAGCCGCCTGCATGACGGTTTCCAAATCACGCCCCTGAAGATTGATATCGACTGTGCGACCCTCTCCGAAGCCACCGAAAAGAGATGCGCGCTTGGCGAACGCCAAGGTATCGGGAAATCCGCGAACGACTTCGTTGAGTATCGGCACCAGGTCACCGGTCTCGTTCTCGTTCTCGGTGCGTGCGCCCATGAACACGCCTTGTGGAAAGGCGACGAAGAAGTACTGCTTGATTTGCGGCCGTTTCTCGCCGGTCAAGTAGGGTGCGATGCGCGCCGCGATCACATCGCCCATTTCCTTCTCGATGTGATCGATGTTGACTCCGGGCGGCGGGATGATGAAAGCAAAGACAAGATTGCGATTACCCTCGGGCAGGTAGTCGGCCTTCGGCACGAGCAACCCGGTAACAGTCACGGGCAGCGCTATCAGACCCACGATCCATAGCGCACGCCAGGGCGCTTCGGTGAGGCGCATGATGGTCTCCGTCATAGCCCGCCACCAGCCCGCGTGCCGATCCTCGAGCTTTGCGTGCCTGAGCCAGGCGGCGGC
>JBFICP010000191.1:0-6334 GCA_041581935.1 Gammaproteobacteria bacterium
GCCACGTGCCGTCGCTGCAGCTGGCGGGCTCCGATGACCGCCGCACGGTGGATTTGAACGCCCTCACGGCTATCGGCGTCAAGCTGGTGGGACGCCTCGCCGGCATCCGCGACGCCCAGGCGCTGTTCTCGGGCGGGCTCAAGAACCAGTGTGCGCTGTCGGATCTGAAGATGAACCGCCTGCTCGGCACCCTCGATGACTGGGCCCGCGAGAACGGGTTCGACGACGAGGTCGGGCCGCCCGAACGCTTCGCGCCCACCGCAGTTCCCGCCGAGCCGCCGCTCGGCATGGATCTCGCCAAAGGCGACATCCGCACCGTCATCTGGGCGACCGGATTCCGCCCCGACTACGCCTACCTGGAGGTGCCGGTGCTCGATCGCAAGGGCCGGGTGCGCCACGACGGTGGTGTCGTCGACGCCCCCGGAATGTATCTCATGGGCCTCCAGTTTCTGCGCCGGCGCAAGTCGGCGCTCATCGACGGCGCCGGCGACGATGCCCGCGACCTGAGCGCCCACCTCGCCGCCTACCTCGACCGGCAAAGTGCGGCCAGCACCTCCGGCGCCGCACGCTGACCCGCGAAAAACAACGGTCCGAGATTCGCACATCAGAGCGCGCGGAGCCGACCTGTCCTCCCGGCTGTTCTCTTGGTATCCTCGCCGTCTTTTCGAGATTGCCGCCCATCACACGATGCACCCTGACGACATGGGACTCGAGGTAATCAAGCTCTGGACGAGCAGTCTCTTGAACCAGCCTATTCCCGGCCACGAGCAGCACACCGCACGATTGGTGGAGCTGGCCCTTGGGCATACTGACGAGGCCGTCTTTTCAATCGAAGATCCGAGTCTCGAATGGCTCAAGAAACAAATCGAGCACGGTGTTAGCGCATGCCTGAGCAAAGCGGAGATCAACCAGCCGATTAAGTGGAGCGCAAGCGGACGATTCGATGTACAGCAACTCGAAGATTATCGAAGCTTGCGCAATCATCCGGGCGCATATTTCACGGGAATATACGTCGCGCGCAGCAACGCGGGAGAAGAAGGCATCGGAGTCCGCGACGACCGCCGGTCGGGCAATATCACGTTTTACGACCCGCGTGCAGGGATAAACATGAACGCAATCAACAGAGATCCGTATATTGCGTACAACCTTACCTACGCGCTCGCACCGGGCCAATTACTGATCTGGCCCGCCTACGTGAGTTATTTTTTACACCCGAATCTCTCGCGAGAACCCGCTATTCGCGTGGCCTTCGACATCCACGTGCATGCGGCAACCGAATCGGCATGAGCCACTCGGCGAATTCTCCGACCTGGACGCCGGTATTCACGGATCTCTGGCCGACCCTCTTGCTGCGCAGACGACTGCCTGGCCACGAGGAACACTACGGTACGCTGATGAAGGTCGTCTCGGACATGGAACGCGAGCACGATCAGCTGACCGCCCGCTTTCAGACGGTCGATATTTTCGGGCTGGACAATCCAGGAGTGGCTTGGTTGCGCAAGGGCATCGATGAGACCGTGCAAGCCTATTTCGATATGGTCGACATGCGCTACCGGATCGAATGGTCGGTGAGTGGCTGGTCGAATACCAATCGCTTCGGGGACTATCACGCGCCACACAACCACGCCTGGTCGTACCTGAGCGGCACCTACTACCTCAAGATGCCCGAAGATATGGAAACGCCGACTGCGCGCCCGCGCGCGCGCCCGGCATCCATCAGCTTTTACGATCCGCGCGCCGCTGCCAACATGCTGGCCGTAGCCGGAGAGCCTTTGGGTAGATACGAATGCGCCATGCGGCCCGAGCAGGGACAAATGATGATGTGGGATTCCTCGATCATTCATTCAGTGCACCCGAATCTTTCCCAAGACACTCGCGTCACCATCAGCTTCAACATCTCACTGACCTGGTCAGAGCAAACCCTGGGCGAGCATTGAGCACAGCCGGCGCTCTCGAAGCCGCGAGCACGTACTCGGCCATCTGTATTTATCTACGGACCTGAAACCATGCGGATCTGCGGACTGAAATTCGGTCACGACGGCGCTGTCGCGCTGATCGAGGACGATGTCCTGATTTTCAGCGTGGAGTTGGAGAAAATCGGTAATCAGATTCGCCACTGTCCCCTGTTCGATATCGCCGGGGTCATTTCATTGCTCTCTCGTTACGGATACTCCCCCGAAGACGTTGATCACTTCGTTCTCGACGGCTGGAATCCACGACGCCAAGTATTCAAGTGGGGCCAACGCGACATCCGGCTGCCGAGGGCACCATACGTACAGACCCCGCTCAGTCGAGACATCCTCGACTACGCACCAAATAGTCATCCGGAGTTTCCCTATCTGAGCTATCCCCACTACGCCGGGCACGTGGTTGGTAGCTACTGCACCAGCCCCTTCGCGAGCAACGGCGAGAGCTCCTTCGTGTTGAGCTGGGACGGGGGAATGGCGCCTTTCCTTTATTACTTTCACGCCGGTAGCGGCAGGTTCGAGTACTTGGGCGCTCCGTTCAGCATTGTTGGGGATGTCTATGCAGAGCTGGCGGCAGGCCGCGGCCCATTCTCGGCAAATCCGAACCAATGGGAAACGCTCGGCAACCCTGGAAAGATCATGGCCTACGTCGCCTACGGTGAGCAACGCGCATCGCTGATGGCCGAATTCACTCGCCTGATCTCCGACCTCCCCGGCCTGGATGACGCAACCGTGGACGAAATTTATGAAGCGAATCTCGTTTTCATCGAGCGCGCGAAATCGAGCCCCGTGTTGAACGCCGAGAAGGGTGAGGATGTCATCACGACCTATCATGAGTTCGTACAGCAGTTGCTGGTGGAGTCTTTGGACAAAATGATTCGCGCGTTCCCGGACTACGCCAGGAACCTATGCTATGCAGGCGGTTGCGCGCTCAATATCAAATGGAATCAGGCCGTAAGGTCGGCCGGCATCTTCGATCGGATGTGGATTCCGCCGTTTCCAAACGATGCGGGCAGCGCGCTGGGTACTGCGTGCTGCGCGATGATGGCGTACACACCCCACCACGCGCTTCGATGGAGCGTCTACAGCGGACCGGAATTCATACGCAACCAGCCGGCACCCGGATGGTCATCGAAACAATGCAGCCTGCGCGAGCTAGCCGAGCTCATACACCATTGCGGAGAGCCTGTCCTCTTTCTGGACGGCAAGGCAGAGCTCGGACCGAGGGCACTCGGCAATCGCAGCATTCTCGCGCCCGCTGTCGAGTCGTCGATGAAGGATACGCTCAACCGCATCAAGGGGCGTGAAGGCTACCGTCCGGTGGCACCCATGTGTCTCGAGCAGCATGCGCCCGAGGTGTTCGATCCCGGCATACCGGACCCGTTCATGCTCTACGACCACGACGTGCGGGGCGAATGGAAGCAGCGCATTCCGGCGATTCAGCACCTCGACGGCAGCGCCCGGTTGCAGACCGTCAATGCCTCCGAGCATCCGCGCATATTCGAGCTGTTAACCGAATATTACGCCCTCAGTGGCGTGCCTTTGCTCTGCAACACGAGCGCGAATTTCAAACACAAAGGCTTTTTCCCGGATCTTGCCAGCGCGAGTGCCTGGGGCGGCGTCAATCACATTTGGAGTGACGGACTGCTGTACAGAAAAATGGTCGACGACGACGAGCCCACCGCTCGGGCGCCGTAATTGCATCCGGCGCAGGCGCCGGGGACAGTCGTTCCGTGATTCAGCCATCGGTACCCGTGGTGCTCGCCATCGCGCACGACGCGGGGGGTGGAGCACGCATCGATTGGGTGGCCCCGCGTGGACCCGGTGTGCCAATATGACGCGACACGGCTCCGCTCGGGCGGTTTCGTGCAGAGGACAAAAGCAGGACGTGATCTGATGCGGCAAACTCCTACTGACACACCGTTGTCGCTAACACCCGGTGATCGTGTTCCCGATTTTTTCCTCCCGGATCCCGACGGCGTGATCCGGAGCTTCTACGACCGTACGCGCGGCCGCCCCATTGTGCTCGCCACGCTTGCGCGGCTGGGCGAGACCCGCGCGCGCGCAACTCTCGCCACCCTGGAGCGTGTCTTCGGGCACGGGGACGTCGCGGCCGATTGCTTCATCGTCACGCGTGATTCGCCGGATAACGCCGCGCGCGCGCTCGATGGACTGTCGCTTCCCGCAACGGTGCTTTGTGCCGACGACGGCTATGCCGCGGCGGCGCTCGGTGTGAGCTGGGACTCGGCGGCGGCATCGACGCCGGTTCTGGTTCTCGATGCCAACCAACGCGTCCTCGCGATATTCGAAAACGACACCGCCACCGAGCGTGCAAAAGCGTTGCTCGAGGATCTCGACCTTTTCGTTACCGCGACGACTCCACGCGACACCGCGCCGGTGCTGGTTCTGCCGCGGGTATTCGAAACGGAGTTTTGCGACGAGCTGATCAACGTTTTTCATACGCGCGGAAACGAGGCGAGTGGCGTCTACTCGCTCGTTGACGGCAATCCGGTGCATGCGGTCGATTCTTCGGTGAAACGACGCTTCGACCACTATGTTCGCGACGACGACGTGATCACGGCGATCAAGCGACGAATCGGTGCCCGCCTCCTTCCCGAGATACACAAGGCCTTCTGCTTTCAGGTCACTCGCCTCGAGGAGTTCAAGATCACCTGCTATCGATCTTCCGACCGCGGAGTGTTTAAGCCACATCGCGACAACTATTCCCCGCAGACCGCCCACCGGCGCTTCGCCCTGACGCTCAACCTGAATGACGACTACGAGGGAGGCGCGCTTCGCTTTCCCGAATACGGTGCACATTTGTATCGGCCGCGGCGCGGAGAGGCGATCGTTTTCTCATGCGCACTCCTGCACGAGGCGCTCGAAGTCAGTCGAGGCGACCGCTACGTGCTCGTGGCTTTCATGTATGACGACGCTGGCGCCAAACAGAAGGAAGCGATGAAGGCCCGACTCGCGCGCAGGAGTGAGCGGTCGGATTAGCGCCGATTTGACACCCAAACCGGTGGTCGAAATGCGCTCTCGGATGGCGTATTCTTAAACCAGATGGGCTGGAGATTATTGGGTTCCTACACCATGACCCGTGACATACCGCTGAGTGAAAGGATGCTCGAGGACGAGAACGCCATTCGGTGGGAGTTCCTCGAAGGCGAGAGGGACGCCTGCGCCGTGGTCTCCGGACGAATGGAGCTTTTGTACTTGAACGAGGCCGGGCGCGCATTGACTCTACCGCACTGGTTTGCCAAGCGCTGCTTCGAGGTTCTCCCGAACCGCGACGAGCACTGCGCGTGGCACTGTCCGACCATTGTCGCCGTTGGCGAGGCTACGTCGATCACTTACTGTGAAGAGGCGTTGTCGCCCAGTGACGGACCCTCTGTGACACTCGGAACAGCGGTTATCCCGCTAGAGCACAGCTCCGAAGACGGCGCCAAGGCTCTACTCATGTTCCGGGAGAAAATTTCCGGCAGCGAAGAGGTGCGTTTTCGGGAACGGCTGCTCGCCGATGCGCACGAACTGCGCATACGGATCGCCGCGCACTACGACTGATCGCTCACGCACTCGAGCCCGATGTACGTTCCGCGTCACTTCTCTCAAGACGACGTCGCTGCTGCCCACGATCTTATCTCCAATAACGTATTCGCGACTCTCGTTACCGAGGTATCCGGCCGACTCGACGCTACGCACGTACCGGTACTGCTGGATGCGCAGCGAGGCGCGAAAGGCACCTTGCGCTTTCATCTGGCGCGCGCGAATCCCACAAGCCAAGCGCTCGAAGCCGGACCCGAGCTGTTGATGGTCTTCGTCGGACCACACACCTACATCTCACCCGATTGGTACGCCAACGAAAACCTGGTTCCAACGTGGAATTACGCCGTGGTCCACGCATACGGCGTGCCGCGCGTGCTCGACGACGCGGAGCTGCGCCGCCTGCTCGACGACCTCAGTGCATCCCAGGAGAGCCGACTGCCAAAGTCCCCGTGGACCACGGACAAGATGCCGTTCGCACTGGTTGAAAAAATGTGCAAAGCCATTGTCGGGTTCGAGCTTCCCATCGCCGAACTGCAGGCCAAGTGGAAATTCAACCAGAATCGCGGCGCTGACGATCGCGCCGGAGTCACCGATGCATTGCTGGAGCTCGGTGGTGAAGCGAACCTTGCCGTCGCTGCAACGATGCGCGATCTCTGAGTCTGGACGACTCACACCTTGAGCGCGAAAATTTCCTGCTTCTTTTGAATGCCGCGCATCGCGTGCCGGCCCAGAGATTCGAATCGGTCCGGAAAATGCCGGGCGAACTCGGCAGACGCGAGGATCGGCCTGCCGAGCGCTTTGCACATGGATTCCAATCGCGC
>JBFICP010000192.1:0-6303 GCA_041581935.1 Gammaproteobacteria bacterium
CGACTGGCTGGTTCCGGCCGGCGCATTCGCCAGTATCGCGGCGACCGCGCTTGCGCTCACGCTGATGGTCTCTGAGCCCGACGACGGCATCGCGCGCGAGGTCGACGATCTCGAATTGCTGACCGCCGGCGAAGAGCTCGAGCTTTATGAAAACCTCGAGTTCTATCAGTGGCTCGGAAACCATGAGCAGACAGGCTAGTAAAGTCCGTGCGTACGCCAGCCCCCGGATGGAGATGGCTATGGATGGTGATGTTGCTCACCGGCCCCTTGGGGCCAACACTGGCCCAGAGCGCGACCGGCAAACACGAGCGTTCCGTGGCGCAGCCGCAATCTCCGCCCAATCCTCTCGGCCCGAGTCTACAATTTCTGGAGTTCCTCGGTGAATGGGAAACCGAGAATGGCGAGTGGCTGGACCCGATGGAGATGAAATCTATAACCTGGCCAGATGTGTCGAGCGATGCTGCGAACTCGACGGATGCGGAGAACATTGATGCGCAGTAGCTGCCGCTGCCTTCTAACGGCTCTCGTGTTCATGCTGTCGCATGCGGCTCCGGGTGCCGAGAGTGCGCGTTCATGGGACACTCTCAGCGCCCAGGAGCGTACGATTCTCGAGCCGCTTCGCGATCAATGGGATGGCCTGACACCCGAGCGCCAGCAGCGCCTGCGCCGGGGCGTAGCCCGCTGGCGGAGCCTCGACGTCGAGCAGCGGCAGCGCTTCGAGAACCGCTATCGGCAGTGGAACTCGCTCACACCGGAACAGCGAGCGAACATACGCCAGCGATTCCAGCGTTTCCGGGCGCTGCCGCGCGACGAGCAACAGCGCATTCTGAGGGCACGCAAACATTTCCAAAATCTCCCCCCCGCCGATCGCCAGCGGCTGCGCGAGAAGTTCCGTAACATGTCCCCCCGGGAACGCCAGCAATTGCGGCGCGAGATGCGCCGCAACAGTCGGCGGTCGATGCGGGATCCCGCGAAGCGCCCGCCGGCGCAACGCGGGCGCGCCCGGGAATAACGAACGCTGTAAACGTCGGGTTCCCAAAGCAATTTCGAAGATCCACCAACGCGCGCCGGCGACCGTGAGCCGCTCGAGCATCGAACGGATTCGAGCTTAGACGCGTAAGCGGTTGAATCGCCGTGCCCGGCGCCGATCCGTTCGGGGCCGCATCCAGACCCTGCTCCGGCCTCGGCGGAAATCACATAACCGTCTGAAAAAGAACAATTTTCCTCAAATTTTGCAGACCACTCCGCGGCTAAATGCGGGTTCCGTTCGTGCCGATATAGGCACTGCAGGCGGTTCGCCCGGTTCCCGTGCGGAGTCGCGACGATTCGACCGTGAGAAGGAGACCAACACGCATGAGCACGGCCGCTCATTTCGCGCTTCGGGGTGCCGCGGGACTCTTCGTGGTAACCGCCGTATTGCTCACTATCTGGGTGGCGAGGGACTCGGGCGCGCGAATCGGACCGGCGCCGGCGGCGCACGAGGCTGGCAGCGAGTCGAGATCGCTTCACTCGACACGCATCCATCGCGCACCCGTCGCGCGCACCTTCATCTCGACGCGTCGGCAGCAGGCGCTCGAGGCGCAACCGATTACGAAGGTCGCAGAAGAATGACCTCCTCTGGCTAGGGCCAGATTGCTCGCTGAGTATTCGGCCGCAGCGCCCCTGCGGTCACAGCCGGACCCGGTGATTGGGTTCGGCTTATTTTTTGCCTGTGCGGTCTATTTAATCTCTCGAGGCGGGAAAGCAATCGCTTTTTGTCTTCACCCGCGCCCATGTCCCCACAGGGACTGAGGAAGAGGTCAACGAAGTTTAAGGAGTGCGCATTTGCGAGCGCCATGGAACGCCTCGAATAAGCCTGTGCGCGTATCACACGCGCCTGTGCGAAATTGATCCGACCATCGCGCCCGGCGTGATCCGACCGGCATACCCGCCCCCGCTTGCCGCTGGGCGCCGATTCGTATATAGCGGGGCCATGGCCAAGCGCCCGCGGCGGTCGGCCACTCGGCAACCGGCAGGAACTATTGATTTTGTCCGCATCGCGACGTCACCAGCGCACCTATCCCGCAACTCGCATGCGCCGCATGCGGAGCGACGACTTCTCGCGCCGGCTGATGCGGGAATCCCGGCTCACGGCGGCGGACCTCATTTATCCCGTGTTCGTCATCGACGGTGACGGCATCCGCGAGCCGGTGACCTCGATGCCGGGCATCGATCGCGTGAGCATCGACGAGCTCATCAAAGACGCCGCCGAGGCCGCCGGGCTCGGAATTCCCGCCGTCGTGCTGTTCCCGGTGATCGAGGCGGACCATAAGTCGTCGGACGCGAGCGAAGCCTGGAATCCGGACGGGCTCGTTCAGCGCGCCGTACGCGCGTTGAAGAAGGCGATTCCCGAGCTCGGCGTCATCACCGATGTCGCCCTGGATCCTTACACCAGTCACGGCCAAGACGGTTTGCTCGATGAAAGCGGCTACGTCACGAATGACGAGACCGTCAGCGCGCTGATTAACCAATCACTTTCCCATGCCGATGCCGGCGCCGATGTGGTTTCGCCATCGGACATGATGGACGGTCGTATCGGCGCAATCCGCGATGCCTTGGAAAGCGAAGGTCATATTAATGTCCGCATACTCGCCTACTCCGCGAAGTATGCTTCCTCGTTTTACAATCCTTTTCGCGACGCGGTCGGTTCGGCTTCCAACCTGGGAAGTGGCGACAAGTTCAGCTATCAGATGGATCCAGCGAACAGCGACGAAGCGCTGCAGGAAGTCGCCCTGGACCTCGCCGAAGGCGCAGACATGGTCATGGTCAAACCGGGACTTCCGTATCTGGATATCGTACGACGAGTCAAGGATCGGTTCGGCGTACCGACATTCGTCTACCAGGTGAGCGGCGAATACGCCATGCATATGGCGGCGATCGAGAACGGCTGGCTGGACGAGCGTACAACCGTGCTCGAAGTACTCACGGGCATTAAACGTGCGGGCGCGGATGCCATACTGAGCTACTTCGCGATACGCGCAGCGAAGTGGCTCAAAGAAATGTCGGATTGAGCCCTCTGCGGGCTCGCACCCGTCGCGTCATTTCTTCCTCCGGCGCCGTGATTTGCTTTTTCGCTTCCCGGACGTCGAGCCTTGGCGCTCGCGCTGCATCTGGCGAGCCGCGCGTCGACGCCGGCGGCGCATTTTCTCGGCTGCGAACACGCCGCCTATTACGACCAATCCCGCTCCAACCGCGACCATGGTCGAGGTAGACACCCAGCCGCGCCCCGACAGCTCACCCTCAACGAGCTTGCCGTCGATGAAGTTCACATGATGGATGCGTTCGGTCGATGTATCGCCCGGCGTCAGAGAGACCCGGACCGTGCCTTCGTGGTCGGGCGTCTTGAGACGTAGCTCACGACCGAGATCCGAATCGTGCAGGTGCAAGCGGAAACGGAAATAACCGTTCGAGTCGCTGCGTCCGCTGCCCATACGCTTTCCGTCCACCTGCGCGACCACGGGGACGCCGGAGACGGGGCGTTCTTCGACGTCGAGAATGTAACCGGCGACGTCGTAGCGGTGATCGATTTCATGCAGTGCAACGACGGAGCCAAAAGGTACCAGCAGTAAAACGGCGAGGGGCATCATTCGCCGGACAACGATTTTCATATCGAGACTCCTATCGCTCGAATCCAGATGTAGGGGCGAGCCGCCTGCAGGGCCCTTGCTATGCGGCCGCCACCGCCATCGACCACGGCGACATGACGAAGGCGCCGCCGATGTTGAGGCCACGATTTTCGTCCCGGGCCACCAGGTTGGGACAGGCGAACAGCGCCGGGTAGACGCCGTTCTGGGCACGCGTTACCGGGTGGTGTCGCGCGAGACGATTGCTGAGTTCCTCGGGTAGTCGTGCATCCACCGTCACCAGTGGCGTACCGCTCACGTCAACGCGAGGCTGGTGGCACGCGTCGTCGACGCTCATGGCGAAATCGACAAGAAAGGAAATGAGCTGCATCACGGCCGGCATGATGCGCCGGCCGCCGGATGCACCGACCGCGAATTGCACGCCGGTGCCGGTATCGACCACGGCGGGGCACATGTTCGTCAATGGTCGCTTGCCCGGCTCCAGGCTGTTCGGGCGAGACGGGCGCGGGTCGAACCACATGATGCCGTTGTTCATGAGGATGCCGGTGGTCGGTAGCACCACCTTGGAGCCGAACACCGAAAGCAGCGTCTGGGTAAGCGCAACCATGTTGCCGTCGGCATCGACGACACTCATGTGGGTGGTGCAGGTCGGCGCCGCGGCCTCGCCATGGTCGCCGAGGCACTCCAACCGCTCGGCGTAAGCCTCGAGCAGGCTGCTCGCGTAGCCCGCATACATATCGGCATCGGGAGCCGGTCCCGGGGAAGTGCGCTCGGCGAGCAGCTCGAGCGTGCGGCGCAGCGACGGGCCGCCGGTGAGCGCGGTCGCCGTATGAACGACCGCGTCGCGGTAGCGAAACGTCGGCGAAGGCTCGATGCCGGCACGATACTGCGAAAGATCCTCCGCGCGAATCGAGCTGCCCAAACTCTCGAAGTCGTTCACCAGCTGCGCGGCAATCCGACCTTCGTAGAAGTCGCGCGCTCCGACCTCCGACAGACGCTCGAGGGTCGTCGCCAGATTCCCGAGCGTGATGCGCGGCACCGGTCCACCCCACTCACCCGCGGGTATCTGGCCTCCGGGCAGATAAACGCGGGCGCTTTCCACGTATTCGCGCAGCTGCGGCGCGGCTGCGGCAATCTTGAGTGTTGCATACCAGTCGGCATTCATACCGCGCCGCGCCAGTTCGATGGCCGGCGCCAGGCTCTCTTGCCAGCTTCGCGTGCCGAAGCGTTCCAGCGCCGTCGCCATGCCGTCGACGAAGCCGGGAATCGCGAACGAGTAAGGGCCGACGACGTTGCGATTCTCGATGACCGCCGGCCAGCCGAACAGATCGGAGTCGGTTCCTGACGCGAGCGCATAGTCTTCCGGGTCCAGGGCCATCGGGGCGCGCATGCCGAAATCCACGTCGAAGGTGCGCCGCTCGCCCGCCAGATAAACGAGCATGTGCCCGCCTCCACCGAGTCCGCTCATCCAGGGCTCGACAGTGCCGATGGCGATTGCGGCGGCTACGGCGGCATCCACCGCGTTGCCACCGTCGGAAAGAACCCGGGCGCCCACCTGGGACGCCTCGAAGTGCTGGCTCACCACCATGCCGTTTTCCGACTCCACGGATGGCTTGCGCACCTGCCAGGCTTCGATGTTCCCGCTGCTCGTCACGTCAATGCCCATGCTCTGGAATCCCGAAAAGGTTCTCGACAAGGGCCGCCATTATCCGGTTTGGCACGGCGTTCGTCACCGTTTGACGTCGCCGCGGAGCATCGCGTACATAGTGGTATCGACGCGAATCGAGGTGGTTGCGATGAATGCCGAGGACAACGACAAAGTGAACGGTGGCTGCTTGTGCGGTGCCGTGCGCTACCGCCTGACACCACCCCTGCGACCGGTCGTCGCATGTCACTGCACTCAGTGCAGGCGCACCAGCGGCAACTATGTCAGCGCCACCGCCGTATTGCGACACCAGCTCGCGCTCACGCGCGAAGAAGGGCTGGCGTGGTATCGCTCGTCGGCGCGCGCGCAGCGTGGCTTTTGCCGCATTTGCGGCGCGAGCCTCTTCTGGAGCGCCGACGCACGCGATACCATCACCATCATGGCCGGAACCATCGATGGCAAGACCGGTCTACGTACCGTCGCTCACATATGCGTTGCGGACAAGGGTGATTACTACGAGCTGCCCGCGTCGGCACCTCAGTACGACGGCCTCGACTATCCCTCGCCCTGGGACCATTAGCCGATTCATGAGCGACGATGACGTCGAGCTGATCGATAAACAGGCCGTTTACTCGGGCTATTTTCGCATTGATCGCTACCGACTGCGTTATCGCCTCCACGAAGGTGGAACCAGCGGAGTAGTCGTCCGTGAGGTTTTCGAGCGCGGCCAGGTTGCGGCCGTGCTGATGGTCGACCCGAAACGCGATGCCGTCGTTTTAATCGAGCAGTTCCGCCCCGGACCGTTCGCCGCCGGCCATCCCGCTTGGTTGATCGAAATCGTCGCGGGTGTCATCGAGGGTGGCGAAAGCGCGGAGGAAATGGCGAAGCGCGAATCATTGGAAGAAGCCGACTGCGAGATCACGAATTTGTTCGAAGTCATGCGATTTTTCACCAGTCCCGGTGCCAGCACGGAATGCGTCACGCTGTTCTGCGGGCGCGTCGACTCGTCCGCTGCGGGTGGCGTGCACGGGCTCG
>JBFICP010000193.1:0-6277 GCA_041581935.1 Gammaproteobacteria bacterium
GTGCCGAAGCCACCGTTATCGAGATCCGCGAGTCGGGCCGTGTCGCGAACGAATGCGGTCTCGTATTCGCGTGCCGTGGACGGGTCGAGACGCCGAGATTCGAGCGCCGGCCGTGCGCTGTCGATAGCGGCGGCCGCCTGCATGGCTGCCTCGGTGAGTTGCGCGCGGTCCTCTCGCCAGCGCTCGTCGACACGCTCGATGAGGGCGCGGAACTGGTCGGCGGGCAGGTAGGTGGTGGCATAAAGCGGGTAGCCTTCCGGCGTCAAAAATACGTTCAGGGGCCATCCCCCGTGACCACGGGTCGCGACCATGAAATTCATCAAATGATTGTCGAGCGCCGGCTGAAGCTCGCGATCGATTTTGATGGGGACGAAGTTCGCGTTGAGCAGCTGCGCGATACCTGGGTCGAGATAGCTCTCCCGGTGCATCACGTGACACCAGTGGCAGGAGAAGTAGCCGACCGACACGTACATGAGCTTGCCCTCGCGTCGCGCCCGCTCGACCGGTGAACCGTTCCAGGTCTGCCATGCCACGGGGTCCTGGCCGTGCATGGCAAGATAGGGTGAAGGGTGGCCTTCGAGGTCGTTGGCAGTCGCCGACGCCGTGGACAGGCTCACCATCAGCAGCAGGGCGGCAGCGCATCGCTGCGCCCGGTCGCATACTGCTCGACTCGACGGCGCGTACGGCACGAACAAGTACCCGGTTGATGTAGCAGGTGAGACCGCGCGCCTCGGCATCGGTTCCGGACTATCATCGCACCCATGGGCACGATTCCTGAGGTAACCGTTCTCATGCCGGTGCGAAACGCGGTCGCCACGTTGCAGCCGTGTCTCGACTCCATTCGCGCACAGAGCTTCGACGACTTCGAGCTGCTCATCGTCGACGACGCTTCCAGCGATGGTACCCGCCGTTTCGTCGCCTCGCATGCGAGCGCCGATTGCCGCATTCGCCTGCTGTCGCCGCCGGAACGCGGGCTCGTGGCGTGTCTCAACGCGGGGCTCGCCGCAGCGCGTGCGCCACTCGTCGCGCGCATGGATGCCGATGACACGATGCACGGCGAGCGCCTGGCCGTTCAGCGTGCCTATCTGCGCTCGCATGCAGACGTCGACGTGGTGGCGAGTCGCGTGCGGGCATTTCCAGACGCGGACGTGGGCGTGGGAATGCGCGAATACCTTCGCTGGCAGAACGGTTGTATTGGAACCGACGTGCTGCGAGACGAGATTTACGTGGAGAGCCCGATGACGCATCCGAGCGTCATGTACCGTCGCGCCGCCGTCATCGATGCGGGTGGCTATCGCGACGGTGATTTTCCCGAGGACTACGATCTGTGGCTGCGCCTCAACCTGAATGGATCACGCATGGCCAAGATCGACCGCTGCCTGCTCGCTTGGCGCCAGCACGCGGGCAGCGCATCGCGCCGCGACCCGCGCTATGCGCGCGAGGCTTTCGATCGCCTGCGCGCGCGCTATCTGGCCCGCGAGCCGCGTCTCGCCGGCGCTCGGCCGCTGGCTTTCTGGGGCGCCGGGCGACGGACCCGACGCCGCGCCGCTCATGTGCGGGCGCGCGGGGTCACGCCGTCGGTTTGGGTCGACGTGGATCCGAGAAAGATCGGTCGCCGCATCGAGGGCGTGCCGGTGGTGGCCCCGGTCTGGCTCGCCGGGCGCCGGCCGCGGCCCTTCGTGCTCGGATGGGTGGCGCGCCACGGCGCCCGGGAGCAAATCGCGGCCGCCCTGAACGCCATGGGCTACGCGCGGGGCAGAGACTACCTGGCGGTCGGCTGAAAACCGCGCTCAGGGTTGAATTCCCCGGCGCTCGGATGACGTCCTCCCGTTCTCGGGGCGGCTTGTCCCCGATTGGGCGATGGGTCAGCGAGGAACGGCTAACGAAGCCGCCTTTGAAACATCTCTTTACCAGATGTTACCGCGTTACGCGTGCGCCGCTGCGCCGGCCGACAGGCGCTCGGTGGCCTGGGACAGCCGCGCCACCAGCGCCGACAAGAAAACCTTATGGAAGCGCAGCTGGCAGTTGAGCGAAGCGCGCTCGATCATCGATGGGCGCACGTTCATGGTGGTCACGCTGGTTTTTGCGATGATGGTGGCGCTGCGTTCCTTGTTGGCGATAAATCCCATCTCGCCGAAGCAGTCGCCCTGATGCAGCTCATCGACCTGGATGTCGCCCTTGAGCACCGTCACGTCCCCGGAAATGATCACGTAGAAGGACGTATCGAGCTCGCCTTCGCTGATGATTTCGCTGCCCGGGGTGAAGTCCAGCCAGCCGCTCGAGTTGATGACTTCCCAGATCTCCGGCTCGGTGAAATCGTCGAAGAAGGCGAGGCTGCGCACCAGCTTGAACTTCTCGTCGCCGGGCAGCTGCCCATCGAGCAGCTTGATGTGGTCGTAGACGAGACTCAAATCCGCGGCGAGATCGAGGCCCATCCTGTAGCGCTGGCTGGCCCGCTTGCAGAGCGCGCGATCGATTATTCGGCCGAGAATCTGAGGCAAATCGGGACGCATCTCCACAAGCGGCGTATGCGTTTTTTCGGTGATGCGATGCGCGATGGCGGGAAGGTTGTCCGCGGCGAACGGATGCCGGCCGGTCAACAGCTCGTAGGCGACAACCCCCAGTGAGAAAATATCCGTCTGATTGTTGATGGTATCGTCCTTCACCTGCTCCGGTGACATGTAGAGCGGCGAGCCGATATAGCCGTGCACCTGAGTGTCGGTGGCGTCACCCTGGGTTCGAAGCGCGATGCTGAAGTCGCTCAGCTTCACCTCGCCGTCTTCGGTAAGGAGAATGTTGCGCGGCTTTATATCACGGTGAATGACCCCCTGGCGGTGGGCGTAGTCGAGTGCGCGGGCGCTCTTGAACACGATGCGTACGACGTCTTCGACGGGCAGCAGGCTGTCGGGTTGGCAGTGATCGTAGAGCGTGCGCCCACCGGCGATCAGCTCCATGACGATGTAGCAGATGTCGTCTTCGACACCGGCATCGTAGACGCCGACGATGTTCGGATGGCGCAGCTTTCCCGCCACCTTGGCTTCGTTGAAAAACAGCTTCCGGTAGCGAGCACCACCGCGCTTGTCCTGCAAGGATTCCGGCAGGGCCACCTTGATGGCGACGTCGCGACCGGTAAACGGATCATGACCGAGATACACGACGCCCATGCTGCCCCGCCCGATCTCGCGGATGACGTCGTATTTGCCGAGTGTGGATTCTTCCAGGTCGTGCATGGGCCGTGGAGGCGGAGTGCGGGGCTCAGTAAAGGAATCGGTCGCTCAAGGCCCATCTTTAGTGACCGGAGGCCGCACCTGGGAAAAAAGATCGCTTTTTGGGTGTAAAGGGTCGCCAATCGGCAAGCGCAAACGAGCATCGCCCCTTGCCAACGAGCGCGTCGAAACGTTTGCTTCCTCAGCCGCGCAGCAATCGGCCCTGGCGGCCGTCTTCCAGTCGGCACTCCGCGACATCGCGGGCGAGATGCAGCTTGCGCAGCGCAGCGATGAGCCACCAGGAGACGTCGAGCTCCCACGGACGAAGGCCGTGGCGGGCCGAGCTCGGCCAGGCGTGATGGTTGTTGTGCCAGCCTTCGCCGAATGCCAGCAACGCCACCAGCCAGTTGTTCGCTCCCTTGGCCGCGCCGAAACTACGATAGCCCCAGGTATGAGCGGCGGAGTTCACCAACCAGGTCGAATGGTAGAGCAGCACCAGCCGTGTGCAGAAACCCCACAGGAACAACCCCAGGCCGCCGGTCGCGAACAGGGCCGCGCCTAGGGCGAAGCCGGGCAGGTAATGGAATCGGTCCAGCCAGCGATAGAAGGGGTCATCGGAGAGATCGCGGGCATGGCGCCGCTTGCGGCGACGCTCGGTCTCATCGGGCCGCAGGTAGAAGATCCAGCCCATGTGCGCGAAAAACAGTCCGCGATTGATGTCGTGGGGATCGGCATCGTCGTCGCTGTGGAAGTGATGCTGGCGGTGATCACACACCCAGGTGGCTGGGCTTCCCTGCAGCGCCATGGCGCCCAGGATCGCGAAAACGCGCTCGAGCCAGCGCGGTGCACGAAAGCTGCGGTGGGCGAGCAGCCGGTGATAGCCCACTGTGATGCCGAAGCCGGTCATGGCGTAAAGCGCGAGCATGACCGCGAGGTTGGCCCAGCTGAAGTAGGCGAACGACGTGAGCGCGCCGACATGCACGGCGACGAAATAGAACGCGAGAAGTGGAGAAAATCGGTCGGCAGGTGCGAATATCGTTTGTTCGCAGGACGCGAAACGGCGTCCCACCGGCGCTTTTACCATCGCCTTCTCCCCGGGTTATTGTTATCGAGCAAACCCCCTCGAAGGCGAACATCCTAGACTCTTCGGCGATGAGCCTCAAGTCGCGCGGGCACCGTGCGCCCGAAGCTTCCGTCGGCGGCCAGCACCAGATCAAAGCGTCCGCTGAGCTCGCCGCGGGTTCCGGGGACCGGCTCGAGTGCGACGATGAGACGCGCCCGCGCGTCCGGGTCACGGATGCTGTTGAGCAGGCCGTCGCGCGCGTTCAGCGGCTCGCCGGCGACGTACATCTGGGTAACCAGGCCTTCGATGCCGGCTCCGCTCACGGCGAAGTGAATGTGGGGCGTGCGCCCGGGGTAGGGCACCGGCTTGATGGTGCGAAAGCGATACAGTCCGTCGTCTCCGGTGGTGCTTCGGCCGTAGCCCTGGAAGTTTTCGTCCACGGGCGCGTCGCGACGGTCTCGGGGATGGTGATAGCGGCCGAAGGCGTTGCACTGCCAGATCTCGACGCGCGCCCCGGAGATGATGCGACCGCGCTCGTCGCTGACCCGTCCGGTGATGTGCGTGATGGTCCCTTTTGCGATGGCGTCTTTCCCGTTCACGCGAACGAGATCATTGTCCATGTCGAGCGGCAGGGTCGCCGGATAAAAGGGGCCAGTGCTCTGGCGCGGCGTGCGCGCCTGAACGGTGGCGCCCTGAAGTGCGGGCACGAACAACGCGAGCGTCGCGCCGGCATTGCCGAGAAACGTCCGCCTGGTGGGTCTCTCTCGATGAGGATATTCGCCATTTTTCATCGCTTGTCGCCTCGATTGCTTTCCGATGAGACAGATGCCGGTCGGCCGGGTTCCGGTGTTCATTCGAACCCGCGTGTTGCGAGCACTTCTTCAGCCGGTGTGCGATCTCCGGTGCGGCTGATACTGCGCGGGCCCCGGAGCAGCAACAGTCGAAATCCGAGTGAATCGTAGAGCTCGAGAACGCGCTCGGTGGCCTGATTGGAAAGCACGACCGGTCCGTCGTGCGTGCCGAGCCAACGCGCAAGTCTCACCTGCTCAGTCCAGTCGAACCCGTGGCGGGAGTACTGCCGGAACGCGACGTCGTAGGGCGGATCGGCGTAGATGAAGTCGCCTTTCTCCAGTCGCAGGCTCTCGAAGTCCTCGTAGGTGAAATTCCATCGGCGAAGCACGTCGCGATAGGCGCTGAAGTCGCGCACGTAGTTGATGCGATTGTGACGGCCGAAGGGAACGTTGAACTCGCCCTTGCGGTTGAAGCGACACAGGCCATTGTACGCGGTGCGATTGAGGTAGTAGAAGAGCTCGGCCGCCTTGCGGCTGAACAGTCCGCGACGGGTTGCCGTGAGTCGATTGAAATCACTGCGATGCCGATAGTAGAGATCGCGCTCATTGCGCATGGCGACGCGAATGGTCAGGCCTTCCTGCAGGCGACGGTAGAAGTTGACGGGATGCGGATTGACGTCGTTCAGGAGCGCGCGCTCGGGATTGAGCCCGAGCGCCACCGCCAATCCGCCACAGAACGGTTCCACCAGTCGTCGGGGATCCTGCGCGCGCCATAGGGGTTCGAGATGCGGCACCAGCCAACGCTTGCCGCCGGCCCACTTGAGCGGCGGGCGCAAAACCGGTGCGCCGGCGTCGGCGCTCGATGGTGGTGTGCTTCTGCTCGCCATCGCCAGCGCGCCGTCGGCCTCAGGCCGGATCGATGCTGCGCGACGCTGCGCGCATTTGCCAATCGAGACCCGCGCGATCGAGCGCCGCGGTCAGCCAGCCGATGGCATCGTTTACGGCGGTGGCCGATCCGCGCACCCCGAGCTCGGTCTCGCGATAGTCCCCGGCCATGTGCGGTAAGCAGGAGAGCTCGACATCCGGGAAGCGTGCGACGAGCTCCTGCATGACGTCGATGACCTGGCCCTCGCTCACGCCGGGCAGGTTCACGAGTACCTCCACCGGTGCCTCGCCGTGCTGAAGCTCCGGATAGTGATTGTCGAGCACCCAATCCA
>JBFICP010000194.1:0-6267 GCA_041581935.1 Gammaproteobacteria bacterium
GCTCGCGAGGAAGCTCGAGCAGCAGGGCTACACGGTGGTTGCGCCGGGATCCGGCGGCGAGGTTAAGCTCGGCGTCGAGCTCGAGAAGCTCACCTACGAGATGGGAGGCACGGTGCTAACGGAAATCAAGGTCTCGTCGGCCGTGGGAGTGACCTGCAGCCGGGGCGGAGAGACGTTGACCAGCCGTTACGAGACGCGGCACCGAGAAGAGTTTGCCACCGCTCCCGATGCGAGCAAGAACAGCGAACTCATCAATATGGTACTCGGTCGTACGCTCGACGAGATGCTCGGCGACAAGGAGCTCAGGGATTTCATGTCGAAGTAGGGCACCCTCGCTCAGTGCTCCGGCAGCGGCACGCCGTCGATGCCGTCAAATGCGATTCCGAGGTGACGCAGAACGGTGGGTGCGATGTCGATGGTGCGGCTCGGGTGAGCGGTCCTACCGGGACTGAAACCTCCGCCGCCGATGCAGAGCAGGGCGTTGGTCTCGTAGCGACCCAGACCGCCGTGCTGGCCACGGCCCGGTGCGTCGCTTTTCATGAATATGTCGCCCGCCACGTGGCTGAGGCCGCGGATGCCGTGGCGATTCTCGACATCGCGCTTCGCCATGCTGAAGGCGATGGCGAGCGCCGTGTCGCTGCGCTGGCCGAGTTCCTCGAGCCGCCGACCGGAGTAGACTTCTCCTGACCAGGATTGCGCGCCGATCCAATCGGCGATGGCATCGCGCCGAGCAAAAGCGTCATCGGACAGATAGACCAGCGCCCCCATGCCGCTCGAAGCGAGGACCACATCGGATGAGTCGACACTCTCTTTGAAACCGGCCTCGACCAGCAGATCGTTGACCGGAATGACCTCGTCGACGGTCTCGTGGCCGTGATCGGAGGCGATGACGAAAAGCACGTCGTCCCCGCGTTGGCGCAGCGCGTCGACGGATGCCGCCACTCGTAGCGCACACCGCTCGGAGGCCGCAATCACCTCGCGATGCTCGGGCCCACCGAGCTCGAGGACGTGCTGGGAGTGATCGGGCTCACAGATCCACAGCAGGTGGAGAAGCGCGTCGCCGGGATCGTCGAGCGCCGCGCAAAAGCGGCGGGTCGTCTGTGCATCTCCGGCGGCGTCGTAGGTGACGTCGAGGTGCTCTTCGCCGGAGATGGGCTGCATGTCCGGCGCGAACGAACCGCTTCGATGGTAGAGCCAGCCGTGGCTGTCGGGGTCCTGCATGTGGGCCGAGCCCGCCGAGGAGTTGGAATAAATAACGGCGCCGCCGTGAGGGCGAAGCCTTTCGGTGAGCGTCGGCCGGTGCAGGGTGCGCCCGGTGGCGCGGCGAAGGCGATCGCGAAAATCCGGAGGACCGACGGAAACGGCCCGCAGTCCGTTACCCTCGTCGAGTGCGATGGCGTTGCCGGCAAGTCCGTGACTCTTCGGCCAGCAGCCGGTGGCGATGGAGGCCGAGTTAACCCGTGTGGCAGAGGGGAATACGCTGCGCTGTTCGGTGAACCAGCGGGTGCCGTCGACGATGCGTGCGAGTTCGGGGGTGTAAGCGTCCCCGACCATGTCGGCGCGCAGGCCGTCTATGACCATCACCACGGCTCGTTTCATGCGGGTGACTCCGCGCCGAAAGCCCGGTGTTACCAGCTGTTTCGCAGCTCGCGCAGTTTGAGAAACACCGTCCTCGGATCAGGATCGTCGGGAAGGTCAGGAAATGCCTCGCGCAGTCGGGCGATCACCGATGGGCTGCGCAGACGGAAAAACGTGTTGATGTCCTTTTCCAGTGCGAGCGTCGATATCATCGCGTCGTCCGGATTTTGATCCGCAACCTTCTCGAGAAGCCTCGCGGCGTCCTCGTTGTCCGGCTCGCGGTCGAGGGTGAACTCCAGGTTGTTGCTGATGTAGTCGTGACCTGGATAGACGAGTGTCTCATCCGGCAGCTTTTCGAGCTGGTTGGCGAACGTCTCATACAGCTCGTTTGGATGTCCGCCGTTGTGGCAGTTGCCTGCGCCCGCGTTGAATAACGTGTCACCGCAAAAAAGCGCCGGCGTATCGGTGTGCGAGAGCAGACACACGTGGCTCATGGTATGGCCCGGCGTATCGAGGCTTTCGAGCTCGACGGTCTTCCCCACCTTGACCACGTCGCCGGCGGCGAGACCCCGATCCATGCCCGGGATCTTGTCGGCCGCATTGACGTGGGCGAGCAGCTTGGCGCCGGTGGCCGCGATCATGGCTTTGTTTCCACCGGTATGATCGCCGTGCTCGTGAGTATTGAGTATCTGGGTAATCGTCCATCCGCGGTCCTTGGCGCGTGCCAGACATTTCTTGTGATCCAGTGGATCCACCGCAAGCGCCTCGCCTGTCTCCGAACAGGCGATCAGATAGTTGAAGTTGCGGTATGCGTTGCCGGTCCAGATTTGTTCGACGATCACGCGCTTCTCCGAGTTGAGGAACTGTGCTTGAATTCTACCCTTCCGCCCGCTCGGGCGTCACGGCGCATTACAGGATAATCCGACAATGACACTGCGACCACCGGCCGATGTCGGCATGCCGCTGGAAGATATCGACCCCCCCGCGTTGATTATCGAGCTCGATGCGTTCGAGGCCAATCTGCGCAAGATGTCACAAGCCGCGAACGCTGCCCGCGTTCGCCTGCGCCCGCACGCCAAGACCCACAAGTGCGCCATCATCGCGCTGCGTCAGATAGCACTGGGCGCGGTGGGTGTGTGCTGTCAGAAAGTGAGCGAGGCGGAGGCGCTCGTCGCAGGTGGCGTGCGCGACGTGCTGGTCACCAACGAGATTGTCGGCGAGCGAAAGCTCGCCCATCTGGCGGCTTTGGCGAGGGAGGCGACGCTCGCCGTGTGCGTTGACGATGCCGGCAACATCGCCGCGCTCGACGCAGCCGCGCGTCGTGCCGGCACGACCCTGGATGTGCTGGTGGAGATCGACGTCGGCGCCGGGCGATGCGGCGTCGCCCCCGGCACGGCGGCGCTCGCGCTCGCGAAACGCGTCGATGCAGCGGATGCGCTTCGATTCGCTGGTCTGCAGGCTTATCAGGGACGCGCTCAGCACGTGCGTGATTTCGACGAACGCCGAGCGGCTATCGACGCGGCGGTGCAGGCGACGCGTTCCACGGTGGCAATCCTCGAGGAGCAAGGGCTCGCGTGTCCGACGGTCACCGGCGCCGGAACTGGAACCTATGCTTTCGAAGCCGGCAGCGGCTTGTATACCGAGCTGCAGGCAGGCTCGTATATCTTCATGGACGCGGACTACGCGAAAAATTACGGCGTGGACGGCGGTGCCTTCGATGAGTTTCAGCACTCTCTGTTCGTGTATTCGACCGTGATGAGCGCCCCCGGACCAGGCCGCGCCATCCTCGACGCGGGATTGAAGGCGTCCAGCGTGGATTCCGGTTACCCGGTCGTGCGCGGCATGCCCGACGTTCGCTTCGTCGGTGCGTCCGACGAGCACGGAAAGCTCGAGTGGGACGGAGGCGGTGCACGCTTTTCACTCGGTGAAAAGATTGCGCTGATTCCGGGCCACTGTGATCCGACGGTGAATCTCTACGATTGGTACGTGTGCGTTCGCGATGCAAGGGTGCAGGCGCTGTGGCCGATCACCGCGCGCGGCGCGGTGCTGTGACGACCCATTCTGCAGGAGCTCGGTAGACTGGGCGGAGCGCAGCGAAGCCCGACCTGTGGAGAGACCAGGCCGGGGTGGATTCACAGCTCCACGCGATTCAGCCGCAGCGCGTTCAGGATCACAGACACCGAGCTGAAGCTCATGGCGGCCGCTGCGATCATGGGGCTGAGGAGTATCCCCAGAAACGGGAACAGCACGCCCGCTGCCACCGGAACGCCGAGCGCGTTGTAGGCAAAGGCGAAAAAAAGATTCTGACGGATGTTGCGCATGGTCGCCCGGCTCAGTCGCCGCGCGCGCACGATGCCTTGCAGATCCCCCTTGACCAGCGTCACCCCGGCGCTCTCCATGGCGACGTCCGCGCCCGTGCCCATGGCGATACCCACATGGGCCTGTGCGAGTGCCGGTGCGTCGTTGATTCCGTCGCCGGCCATGGCCACCACGTTGCCTTCGTCCTGTAGTCGCTTAACCTCGCGGGCCTTCCGATCCGGAAGCACTCCGGCGATGACGGCGTCGAGACCGAGGTCCGCGGCCACCGCCTTGGCCGTGGTCTCGCTGTCGCCAGTCAGCATGAGTATTTTCACGCCTTCCTCGTGCAGCGCCTCGATGGCCTTGCGGGTCGATGCCTTGATCGGGTCTGCGACGCAAACGAGTCCGGATGTTCGGCCGTCCACGGTCACGAACATCACCGAGTTGCCCTTCATCCGCCGCGCCTCGGCCTGCGCCCCCAGGTCGCCAGGGTCGATGCCCTGCTCGTCGAGCAGGGCGCGGTTGCCGAGCCCGATCCGGTGTCCGTCGACCTCGCCAATGACGCCCTTGCCGGTGAGAGACTCGAAGCCAATCGCCTTGCCGAGCGCAACGCCGCGATCCCTGGCGCCGTCGACGATCGCCTGCGCGAGCGGATGCTCGCTGGCTCGCTCCAGAGTCGCGGCAAGCCTCAGCAAGTGCGTCTCGTCCGAGCCATCGCCCGGCACCACCTCGACGAGCCGCGGTTTGCCCTCGGTGAGCGTTCCCGTCTTGTCGACCACGAGAACGTCAACCTGGCGCATGACCTCGATGACCTCGGCATCCTTGAAGAGCACTCCGGCCGTCGCGCCCTTGCCGGCGGCCGTCATGATCGACATGGGAGTCGCGAGGCCGAGGGCACAGGGACAGGCAATGATGAGCACCGCCACGGCGTTGATGACCGCGTAGGCCATCGCCGGAGGCGGGCCCACCAGCGCCCACACCACGAACGTGACGGCGGCAACCGCCACCACCGCCGGTACGAAGTAACCCGCGACCACGTCGGCGAGCTTTTGAATCGGCGCGCGGCTGCGCTGCGCCTGTGAGACCATCTGCACGATGCGGGCGAGCATCGTATCGGCTCCGACGCGCTCGGCCTCGATCACCAGAGCACCCGTGCCGTTCACCGTGGCGCCGACGACAGGCATTCCCGGGTCCTTCTGAACCGGAATGGGTTCGCCGGAAATCATCGATTCGTCGACGCTGCTGGTGCCTTCCCGGACGACGCCGTCGACCGGGACCTTTTCGCCGGGACGCACCCGCAACCGGTCACCGACGTGAATCGCCTCGAGCGGCACGTCCTCCTCGTTGCCGTCGGCGTCGATGCGCCGCGCCGTCTTCGGCGCAAGGCTTAGCAGCGCGCGAATGGCGGCACCGGTGCGATGGCGGGCCCGCAGCTCCATGACCTGTCCGAGAAGCACCAGCGTGACGATTGTCGCGGCGGCTTCGAAGTACACGGCGACTTTGCCTGAGGCGTCCCGAAAAGCGTCCGGAAACGCATTCGGGGCGACCGTGGCGACGACGCTGTAGGCGAATGCGACGCCGGTGCCGAGCGCGATGAGACTGAACATGTTGAGGTGCCGATTGACGAGCGATGCCCAACCGCGGTGGAAGAACGGCCACCCACCCCACAACACCACCGGCGTCGCCAGCGCGAGCTCGATCCATACAAGCGAAGCCGGCGAACCAATCCAGCCGAGCGATACGCCCGGCACCATGCCGCCCATGGCGATCACCAGCAGCGGCAGCGTGAGCACCGCGCTCACCCAGAAACGGCGCGTCATGTCGACGAGCTCGGCGTTGGGTTGTTCCTCGGCGCTCGCCCTCACGGGCTCCAATGCCATGCCGCAGATGGGACAGTCTCCCGGCTCATCGCGGAGAATTTCCGGGTGCATGGGGCAGGTGTAGCGCGTGATGGCGCCCGGCATCGGTACGCTTTCCGGGTCGAGCGCCATGCCGCATTTCGGGCAGGCGCTGGCATCGGCTTCACGAACCTCGGGGTGCATGGGGCATGTGTAGACGGTGCTCAACGATGCTTGCCTCGATTACAGGTCGGCGAATCAGACAGGAGCCGTTGCCTTCGCGACGTCGACGTTCACGACGTCACCGACACGTATGCGCCCAAGCGAGCGCGGGATCAAGTTCTGGCCGAAAAAAACGCCGCCATCGGGACCGCGTCGATAAGCACCAAGGGTGCGTAGTGGCTCGAGCCGAGGGTGCTTCTCACCGTTGTCGGGATCGATTGTCGTGAACACGCACCGCGCGCAGGTCTTGACGCCTTCGAACTGTGCCTCACCGACTCGGATGCTCCGCCACCCGTCTTCCTCGTATGCCACGCAGCCGTCGACGACGAGA
>JBFICP010000195.1:0-6262 GCA_041581935.1 Gammaproteobacteria bacterium
GTGCGTTTCCGGCGTTCACGCAGTCCATCAGTCCGAGCTCCTCGCGATGCTCGTGCAATCGGTCGGCGAGACGCTCGAGATAGCCCGCGCGTTCGCGCATAGGCATGCGGCCCCAATCGGATTCGAAGGCATGGCGTCCGGCTCGCACGGCGCGATCCACGTCGGTCGCCGTTGCCATCGGCACCTCGCCGAGGCGCTCGCCCGTGGACGGGTTGATGGTTTCCAGTCGTCCGCCTTCACTGGCGTCCTGCCACTCGCCGCCGATGTACAGTCCGCGCGGGGTGAACTCGAGATCCGGTCCAATCATGACTTCTCTCCGAGTATTGTGTGTTCAAGGCACGATTGCCGCGCGCAACACGCTGTGGTTGGCTGCCTTGGCAAACGCCTCGCCGAGCTCATCCAGGCCGAAGCGCGAATCCACTATCTCCTTGAACGGAAAGCGATCCCGATTGGCCATGACGAAGTCGAGCGCCTGGATGAGGTGACGAGGGTGGTAGTTGTGGATGCCTTTGAGCGTGATCCATTTGCGAATGAGGTCATTGCCGTCGAGCGTGAAGCGGGATCCCGGATTGACCAAGCCGGCGAGCACGTAGCGGCCGCCGGTGCGAAGCATGCGTATGCCGGCAGGCACGACGGAGGCGACGCCGCAAACCTCCAGGACCACATCGGGGCCGTCGGGCGGCGACGATTCGCGCACGATTCGAACCAGTTCGTCTTCACTGGTCGCGCCCGCATCCAGCACCAGATCCGCGCCGAATCGGCCGGCGAGCTCGAGGCGCGCCGGCACGGCATCCAGGGCAATGACCCGGGCAGCGCCACGGGCCTTGGCGATGGCGCACCCGTAAATTCCCAGCAATCCCAGACCCTGCACGACCACCGTGTCGCCTACCTCGACGGCGGCGGCCTCGGTCACGCAGATCATGGTCGCGACGCCGCAGTTGAGCGGCGTCGCCTCCTCGTCGCTCAGCGTCTCGGGCAGCTTGAGAATGCCGGTGCCCGGCAGGATGTAGCAATAATCGGCGAAGCCACCCAGAAAGTGTGGATCGTCGTCAACGAGATCGTGCCCGTACTTGCGAAGTCCGGCCGCCTTCTGCGGCATGTCGTGAACGTCCCGGTAATAAGAAGGACCGTCGTGGAAATACTCGGTCCAGGTGACGCGATCGCCGACGGCAAGGGCGTCGCCCCGCATGTCTCCGGACACGCCGTCACCGAGCTGCTCGATGACACCGATGATTTCGTGGCCGAGAATGCCAGGACACGGATTCGGGCGGTGTCCTTCGTAGGAGTGAATGTCGGATCGGCAGATGGTGGACATGCTGATGCGAACCAGCACTTCGCCGACGCGTGCGTCCCGCACCGGGTATTCGCGAACCTGGAAGGGGGCGTTGGGTTTCTCGTAGACGACGGCACGGCCGGTTTTGGTCATGGCAGCGGGTTCCCGGTGATCAGGCGGATGGGCCGTTCATCGCGTAGTCGAACACCTGGTAACTGTGCAGACGCGTCTGCTCGGCGCGTTTCGCGTACTCGTCATTCACAGAACGGTTGATGATGATCGGCACGTCCGCCTCATGCACGCTGCCGTGTGTTCGCAGCCTGTGGCCCTTGAGACCACTCAGATCGTGATCCTCGCGCCGCGTGCCGATGACGGTGCGCGCGTCACCGAGAACCGCGACGTCGCCTTCGGGGCCGGTGGGAAGATCGAATGCTTTCGCGACGCGCTCGCGGGAGAGCACCTGCTCGAAGCCGGGCACGCTCTCGATCGCCTCGATCACGCGCTCGCTCGAAAGCCCGTCGTGGCAGTACACGCGCACGAAGCCGCCGAGTGCCCCATGATGGCCGACGAAAGCATCCGTGATCGGACAGATGACCGTGCTCGCGCCGGCGCCGAATTCCGCATCGAGGATGTCCTGGAGCCAGACTACGCGCGGGGTTCCATCGTCATTGGTTTTCTCGTTCATGCCGTGGTCTGCGGTGAGCGCCACGGTGGCGCCCAGCTCTTCAAGGCGCCCGAAGCGCGCGTCGAGATCCCGGTAGAACCGATCGGCCTCCGGATGACCCGGTGCGAAGGCGTGCTGGATGAAATCGGTCAGTGACAGGTAGAGGATGTCCGGGCGGCGGGTTTCGAGCAGCTTGATGCCGGCGTCGAGCACGAACAACGAGAGATCCGCGGAGTACATGTCGGGTAACGGCTGGCCGACGAAGGCCAGCACGTCTTCGATGCCGTTCTCTTCCATCGTGCAGCGATCGGCGTACTGCGAGGAAATGCTGACCGAGCCGTTGGAGAGATCCATACCCTTTTGCAGCTGCTTGCGCAGCTTGTCCTTGGCGGTGGCAGAGACCACCTTGGCCCCGTGGCGCGAGAAGGTGCTCATGATCGAGGGCACCTTGAGGAGCTCGGGTCCCGTCATCACCACCGGCTCGTTGGTCGCACGGTCGAGGTAGAAGTTTCCGGAGATGCCGTGCACCGAGGCCGGGCGCCCGGTGACGATGGACATGTTGTTCGGGCAGGTGAAGCTCGGCATGGTGCCCCGGGCCACGGTGTGAAAGCCGTCCTTCATGTAGCGGGCGATATTGGGGATGATGTCGGCCGACAGGCCATGCTCGATGTACGCGGGATCGCCGCCGTCGATGCACACCACGACCAGCGGGCGATCGGGCCAACGGTAATCGGTGCCGTTCACCGCCAGAGTCTTTGCTGTCATGTTCGCTCCTCGTTCGCTCGCCGGGTTGTACGACGATAGCAACACACTTAGTATCATTAAAATTGGAAATATATCGGTAAGTATCTACTGAATCGATGTATCAGAAGTGGCTCCAGGCGTTTCACACCGTGGCCACGGCGGGTGGCTTTACCCGTGCGGCCGAAGTGCTGAACGTGGGTCAACCGACCATTTCCACCCACGTGAAATCCCTGGAGGACTACTTCCAGGTGGAGCTGTTTCACCGCCGCGGGCGCAGCGTGAAGCTCACGGCAACCGGAGAGACGCTGCTCACCATCACCCGCGGGCTCTACGGACACGAGGAAGAGGCGCTCGCGCTGTTGCGCGCGACGCGCGATCTCGAGACCGGGCGGCTGACGCTCAATGCGGTCGGCCCGTTCGACGTCATGGAGATTCTGCAGGTGTTTCGCCGAGAGCACCCCGGGATCTCCACCCAGGTGCGATTGGGCTTCGAAGACGAGATCCTCGAAGGTTTGCGCGACTTCGACCACGACGTCGGTGTGCTCGGACGCGAGGTGGACGACCCCGCCTTCCATTGTGAGTTCTACAATCGCCACCGCGTGCTGATTATCGTGCACGCCGACCACCCATTGAGCCGCCGGCGTACAATTCGTCTCGATGAGCTCGCAGGTTGCGACATGGTGCTGCGTCCGGGCTTTTCGACCACGCGTCAGGCGTTCGATCGGGCGCTGGCAGAGGCCGGAGTGAGCGTGAACCCGGTGATGGAGATCAGCAGTCGCGAAGCCGCGCGTGAGGCGGTGCTGCGCGGTTTCGGTGTCGGCGTGATCTCCGAGACCGAGCTGGCGCCGTCACCCGAGATACGCACGCTGCGGGTCAGGGACGCGGAGATGTTCACCAAAGCGTTCCTGGTGTGTCTTGCCGAGCGCCGTGACCGGCCGCTCATCGACGCTTTTTTCCGCACCGCCGCGTCCATCGATCCGAGACGCCGCGGTTCGTTGTGATGCGCCGCGCGCCGCGGCTGCGGCTTGGCCGTACTCGGCTCACCTCGCGCAGCCCGCCTTCAGAGGAGTTGCCGCCGATTGCCGCGCACCTGTAGATTCCACGGCGTCATTTCATCCGCATGACGCGATCCCGTGCGATGGCGGAGAGTGCTTCGGAGATCAGCACCAGCACGACGATGGAGAGCAGAATTGCCGCGACCCGCTCGCTCTCGATCTGCATGACGTTTCGTTTCAGATACCAGCCCATGCCGCCGGCACCGACGAAGCCCACCACGGTGGCGGCACGAAAAGCCACGTCCCAGGTATAGATGCCGATGCCCGTGAAGGCGACTCTGACCTGCGGCAGCACGCCGAACACCATGACTTGAAAGAGATTGGCGCCGGTAGCCCGCATGGCTTCCACCGGTCCCATGTCGATGGCCTCGATCTCCTCGGCAAACAGCTTGCCGGCGAAGCCCGCGCAGAAAAACGTGAGCGCGAGCACGCCGGCCAGCATGCCGAAGCCGAGGATGCTGACGAACAGGATTGCCCAGATCATCTCGTGAACGGCGCGAAACGCCATGGTGAGAAGCCGCGTCGCCGGATATACGAAGCGCCGGCTGGGGGTCATATTGAAAGAGCCGAACCAGCCGAGTGGAATTGACATCAGCAGTCCGAACAGGGCGCCCAGATAGGCCATCTGAATCGTTTCGACCACATAGCCCATGTAGTCCTGATCCATGATGTACTCGAAGTCGGGCGGGTAGTAACGATTGGCGAGCACCGCCGCCATGCGTTCGAACATGGCC
Source organism: Gammaproteobacteria bacterium (assembly GCA_041581935.1). Classification (GTDB taxonomy): domain Bacteria; phylum Pseudomonadota; class Gammaproteobacteria; order HK1; family HK1; genus JAABYT01. The sequence goes on from JBFICP010000195.1 coordinate 4,471, forward strand.
GGGATTCGACCGAGCGGAATATCGAGATACTCAACGCTGACCGCGATGAACGTCAGCACCACGATCCATGCGCCGTAGCCGATCAGGGATTCGGGAAACTTGTAACGACTCCAGTGCAGATCACGGGGTACTTCGCCCGCGCGTCCGGCCGCGGTCATGGAGCGGGTCGGCTTCATTTGGGCCACCGGTCCGCGTCCATCGCCACCGACATCAGATCACCGCCTTGCGAGCGTAATAGGAGACCACCTCACCGATCAGAATGATGCCGAGAATGGCGATGATGACGGTGGTCACGCCCGGAAAATTGAAGGTGTTCATCTGACGGAAGAACACGAGCCCCAGGCCGCCCGCGCCCACCAGGCCTAGAATCGCCGAGCGGCGTATGTTGATCTCCCATTCGAAGATGATGACGCCGAGTATCTGCGGCAGCACTTGGGGCAGGATGGCATAGAGCATTACCTGGAAGCCGTTGCCGCCCACGGCCCGGATAGCCTCTACGGGACCGTGGTCGATGTCCTCGATCGCCTCGGCCGACATCTTGGCGATGAATCCCACCGAGCGAACCGCGATGGCGAAGATGCCCGCCATGGCGCCGAGGCCGACCACGGCGACGAAAAACAGCGCCCACACGATCTCGTGGATCGAACGGCTGAGCGTCATCATCAGGCGTGCGAGCGGGTAGGTGATCGGCTTGAACGGCGTGATGTTGAGCGCGCCGAACCACACCGCGGGCACGCAGATGATTACCCCGAGCAGGGTACCGAGGCAGGCGATCATGAAGGTTTCGATGGCGGGCTTCAAAAGGCTCGGGAACAGCTGCCAATCGACGCCGACGAAGCGGTTGACCGACTCGAGCACGTTCGCGAGCGAGCCGATGCGCTCCCAGTCGGTATCCTCGACAATCGTGACATCGACGCTCCACGCCACCAGCCCCGCGACAATGAGCCCCATGGCCAGATGCACGAGTCTCCGCCGGCGACGTTGCTCGAGAATCGATTCGATCGCGACACCATGAGCGCCGTCGGTGGGAGGCTTCGCTGACGATTGTCCGGTCACGCGCATGTCACAATACTTCCATGGCGTAAATCTCGTCGAGCTTGGCCTGATCCATCTGCACGGTGGGCCCGTCAAACATTTTCACGCCGTCCTGCAGTCCGATGATCTTGTTGCAGAACTCCATGGCGAGCTGAACATCGTGAATATTGCACAAGCACGGGACCCCGAACTCCTGCGCCATGTTCTTGATGAGCGCCATGACCTCGCGCGAGATCTTCGGGTCCAGCGCCGACGTCGGCTCGTCCAGCAGCATGAGCTTGGGACCCTGCATCAGCGCCCTGGCGATACCGACACGCTGGCGCTGGCCGCCCGAGAGCTCGTCGGCGCGCTTATCGATATGCTCCTCCAGACCGACACGGTGCAGCATTTCCAGCGCGCGCTGCACATCCTCACGGGAGAAAGCGCGAAACAGCGTGCGCATGTTACCGGTGTAGCCGAGGCGGCCGGAGAGCACGTTGTCCATGACGCTCATCCGGTTGATGAGGTTGAACTCCTGGAAGATCATGCCGATGTCACGGCGCAGGTGACGAAGCTCCCGGCCGGGCAATGCGGTCACGTCGCGACCATAAAAGAGAATCTTTCCCGCGCTCGGTTCGACCAGGCGGTTGATGCAGCGGATGAGTGTCGATTTGCCCGCGCCGCTCGGGCCGATGATGGCGAAAAAATCATCCGCCTCCACGTCGAACGAGATCCTTTTCAGAATCTCGGGCCCGCTCGCGGTGTAGCGGGCGCTCAA
>JBFICP010000196.1:0-6205 GCA_041581935.1 Gammaproteobacteria bacterium
GGTCCGGTTGCGAAAGTCGGCCCGATCCTCATACGTCGATAACGCATTGCGCCATCCACTCCCCGTCGGCACGTCGCGATACCTCGAGCGCGGTGTAGGTGGCCCCTTTCACTTCCACCGCCGGGCGATGTCGGGGAATATCCAAACGCTCTCCACGGGCTTCCCCAGTGAGCTGCGAATTCTCGACCTTGACGACGAAACGGCTGAACAACATACGCCGAACCGCCATCTCGTAGACAAGCGCGTTCAGCCATTCCACCAACAGCAGGTCGGCTTTCGGCGCATGGCAGGAGATTGGCACGCGGATACTCGGCGCGATGCGCTCGATATCCGTGATGGCCGCCGTCATCGCCAGCGCCGCCTGCTCGAAGACCGCAGCCAGAGTCGGCCCGTAGGCACGAATTCCGATGTCGGCCTCATGGGAAAAGTGCTCCCAGCTGCTCATTGCACAACAGACTCGGCGCTTTGCCCGGTCGACGCATTGACTTGTATCATCTCCCAGCAAGCGTGTCTGTGCTCGGTCACCGGCATGTGTCGATGTGCGCCAATGATCCAAGTCAGTGACTACAAGCTTGCCATGTTGCATCGTTGAGCTGCTTTTTCGGGGAGAATCGTATTGACTGCCGCAAAGCCGCTAGCGCCTGAGTCGCTCTTTCACCCCTGCGATCCCGCCGATTTCGAGTTCGAAACCACCGATGAGCTCGACGACCTCGTTCGTATCGTCGGACAGGACCGCGCAGTCGAAGCCGTGCGATTCGGCGCGGCGATGCCGGTCGACGGATACAACCTGTTCGTGCTCGGGCCGCCAGGAACCGGGCGTCACCACTTCGTGAGCGACTTTCTCGCGCAACAGGCCGCCGAGCGGCCCGCGGCGCCGGACTGGTGTTACGTTAACAATTTCGCCGAGCCGCACAAGCCTCGCGCCCTCGAGCTCCCCGCTGGGCGCGGAACAAAGCTTCGCGAAGACGTCGCATCACTCATCGGCGAGGTGCAGACCGCGATTCCATCCGCATTCGAGACCGAGGATTATCATCATCGGCGCCAATCCTACGAGCGCGGCTTTCAGGAGGAGCAGGAACGCATCTTCCAGGAGGCACAGCGACATGCCGAGGAGCGGGGAATTCGCATCATTCAGACCCCTACCGGGGTGACCTTCGCGCCGATTCGCAGCGGGGAGGTCGTTACCCCCGAAGAGTTTGAAAAACTTTCGGACGATGAGAAGAAACGACTCGAGCAGGAGGTCGAGAAAATCGGCGCGGAGTTCCAGGCGTTGATGCAGGGAACACCGAAGCGTGTCAGGCGTCTGCGCGAGCAGCTTCGCGAGCTCGATCGCGACGTGACGGTATTCGCAGTCGGCGGTCTCATCGATGATCTAGCCGAATCGTACAAGGACCTGCCCGAGGTCGTCGAGTACTTGAAGGAGATGCAGGGCGACCTCATCGAGAATGGCGACCTGTTCCGCGCCTCGCGGGATCGCCCAGAGAACCTCACGCAGCTCATCATGGGTGCGGGAGCCCGCTCGCAGGAGCAGTCGGATCCCATGCGACGCTATGGTGTTAATCTGCTAGTGAGCAACGCCGATTCGAGCGGTGCTCCCGTGGTCGTCGAGGACCATCCCGCCTACGTGCATCTCATCGGCAGAATCGAGCACCAGGCCCATCTTGGCACCCTGGTCACGGACTTCCAGCTGATTAAACCGGGAGCGCTACATCGCGCCAACCACGGATACCTGGTGCTCGACGCCCGCAAGGTCCTCACCGAGCCCTTTGCCTGGAGCGCGCTCAAAGAAACACTGCGATCAGGACACATCCGAATCGAGTCCATTGGTCAGGCCTACAGCCTGGTGAGCACGGTGTCGCTGGAGCCCGAGCCAATTCCCGTGCAGCTCAAGGTCGTATTGATTGGCGAACGCATGCTCTACTACCTCCTCGAGGCGCTGGATCCGGAATTCTCGGAGCTGTTCAAGGTGTCCGCCGATTTCGACGATCGCATGCCGCGCAGCGCCGAGAATCAAACGCTGCTCGCGCAGCTGCTCGGCACGGTCGCCAGGCGCGAGGGCCTCAATCCTCTGCACTGCTCGGCGGTGGCCCGCGTGATCGAGGAGAGCGCGCGCTATGCCGGCGACGCCGAGCGTCTCTCTGCCGAGCTGCGTCGCGCCATTGATATCGCCCGTGAGGCCCACAGCTTCGCGTGCCAGCGGGGTGAGGCGGTCATCATGGCCGAGGATGTCCAGGTTGCCATCGATGCTCGCGACCGTCGCCAGAGCCGCGTCCGCGACCGTATGCAGGAGGAGATTCTAAGGGGCACGCTGCTCATCGACACCGAAGGTGCCAAGGAGGGTCAAATCAACGGCCTCGCGGTTTCGCGCGTGGGGCAGCACACTTTTGGTCATCCGACGCGGATCACTGCCCGACTCACGGTCGGTTCGGGCAAAGTGATCGACATCGAGCGTGAGGTTGAGCTCGGTGGGCCGCTGCATTCGAAGGGCGTGCTCATTCTCTCCGGCTTTCTCGCCTCGCATTACGTTACCGACCGTCCACTGTCATTTTCGGCGACGCTCGTATTCGAGCAGTCCTACAGCGGCGTCGAAGGAGACAGCGCATCGTCGGCGGAGCTCTACGCGCTGCTCTCGGCGCTGGCCCGATTGCCCATCAAGCAGAGCCTCGCCGTCACGGGCTCGGTCAATCAATATGGCGAGGTGCAGGCCATCGGTGGCGTCAACGAGAAGATCGAGGGCTTTTTCGACATTTGTCATGCACGGGGTCTGACCGGCGAGCAGGGGGTGATCATTCCGATGGCCAATGTAAAGCACCTCATGCTACGCAGGAACGTGGTCGACGCGGTGGCGGATGGTAAGTTTCATGTTTATCCGGTTCAGACTATCGACCAAGGCATGGAGCTGCTGTCGGGCATGACCGCGGGGGAGCGCGACCTGCACGGCGAATTTCCGGAGGGCACTGTCAATCACCGCATCACGCGCAGACTCATCGAGCTTGCCGACAACCGGCGTGCCTTCGCGTCGGATCACGGCGCCGAGGAGCGGCAGTGAGCGTTCCGTCGCAAACCGTCCGCGCCCGGCGCGTCACCGTGGCGCTGCGAGGGTATGGCGTCGATGCGCGTCTGCTCGACGCCGCCGCGCGGCTCGCGCGCGACACCACCGCCGAGCTGACAGGTGTGTTCTTCGAGGACATCGATCTGTTGCGCCTCGCCGAGCTGCCGGTGGCCATTGAAATTTGCCGCACCACCAGCGTCCGGCGACGGGTCGAGGCCGGCGAGATAACCCGTGAGCTCACCGCCCAGGCGGCGGCCGCCGAGCAGGCCCTGGGCCGAGTCGCGGCGCAAGCGGGGGTCACCTGGTCGTTTCGCGTCGTGCGCGGCGCGGTGAGGGCATTGCTCGAGGCGGCCGCGGCCGAAGCCGACATCACTATTGTTGCTGCCGCGCACGGCGCTCTGTGGGGCTACCGGGAAAGCGCCGCGCAAGCCGATCGGCGGGCCCAGGACGAGGCGCCCGTCGCCGTGGTCTTCGATGCTTCGGAGCCGGCGAAGCGGGCGTTGGGCATCGCCGTGCGCCTGGCCGTAGCGGAGCAACGACCGTTGACGGTCATTCTCTCGCCTGGCGAAGGGGAGACGGGCGAGAGCCTGCGTGAGCAGGCGCAGCGGGCGCTCGCCGGGCAATCGGTCCGTTATCATGTGCTCGACGCGCCGCAGAATTCGCACCTGATGGCGTTCTTGTGCGCGCACGTGCCCAGCATGCTGGTGGTGCCGGTATCGCCGTTCGCCGATGCCGTTCACGACCTCCAGCAACGCCTCGACGTCCCCGCGCTGCTGGTGCGCTGAGACGCCCCGCACGCGGGGTGTTTCGCGGACACGTCGGCCACACCGTCCCTGGCCAATCGCCGATGCGAACGCCAGGCGTGTCCGGCCCAGCGTGGTCGCCAGATTAGGAGCGCTTGGATACCGAACGCAAAAACTTGCATGAAACCAGAAACTTATGCGCGAGAATCGGGTCTATATGGGTACTTTTTTGCATGCGAAAGTTGCGCCGATTTCCTATGAGCACGCCATCCAAATACGCGCCATCGCGACTCACAGCGACCATCCGGAAAGGCAGGGAGCAGGGATTCCTGACCTACGATGAGCTCCAGGACCAGCTCCCCGGGGATCTGCTCGATAGCGACGGGCTCGAGCCGGTCGTGGCAATGCTGGCCGATTTCGGCGTGGAAGTGCTCGACGAAGCTCCGGACGCCGACAGCTTTTTTCCGACGCGCGACAGTGTCGGCGACGCCGACGCCGATCTCGACGAGTTCCAGGCGGCGCTGGCGGCGCAAGGCGACGATCGCAGCGGGTCGCAGGACCCGCTGCGCGTTTACATGCGGCAAATGGGTAATACCGAGCTGCTCACGCGCGCCGAAGAGGTCGTGCTCGCGAAGCGCATCGAGGAGGGACTCGGCGAGCGCAACGAGGCCATGGCCGGGTGCCCGGCGGTGATTGCGTGCGCGCGCGAGCTTTGGGAGAGCGTCGAGCAGGGTGAGCTCGGTATGCACGAGCTCGTAGCCAAAGCCCCGGGCGATGCCACGCGCGCCGCAGCGCACAAGGAGCCTGTGGAGCTCGTTGTCGCACGACAGCGTCTGGCTCGCCTGCGCGATTTGCACGAACGTTTTCTGCAGGTGCTCGCAAAACACGGTATCTACAGCGACCAAGCCGCCAAGCGGCGCGACGAGTTGTCGCGCACGTTCCTGCGCATCGATTTCCAGCCGGCCGCGATTGAGCGTATGGGCGGGCGGCTGCGCGGCCTCGCGGTGCAGGCACGCGAGCCGGGTATCGGCGATCGGCGCGCTCGGCTCGAGCTCGAAGCAGGTATGAGCATCGCGGACCTCGAGGCGGCGTGCCAGCGTATGACCATCGGTGAAGCCAAGGCGCGACGCGCCAAGAATCAGCTGATCGAAGCCAATCTGCGTCTCGTGATCTCGATCGCCAAACTCTTCCGCAACCGCGGCATGGCGTTTCCCGATCTCATTCAGGAAGGCAACATCGGGCTCATGCGTGCCATCGAAAAATTCAACCATCGGCGGGGTTTCAAGCTCTCAACTTATGCCACATGGTGGATTCGTCAAGCGATTACCCGTGCCATTGCCGACAAGGGGCGCACCATTCGCGTGCCGGTGCATCGCATGGATGCCGCCAGACGAATCAAGCGGGCGACTTCCAGAATCGTTCAAGAGACCGGCCGGGAGGCGGCGGTCGAGGAGATTGCCGAGCGCGTCGAGATGCCCATAGAGAAGGTCAACGAGCTACTCAATCTCACTCCGGAACCGATTTCATTGGACATGCCCATCGGCGATGACGAGGAGTTTCGTCTCGGCACCATTATCCCCGACGAACGCGCCGATACGCCGTTTGATACCGCCGCGGATCTGGCTCTCCAGTCGAACACTCGAGCGCTGTTGACAGGCCTCGATCGGCGGGAGGCGAGAATTCTGGCGATGCGTTTCGGTATCGGCATGGAATCGGAGCAGACCCTGGAGGCGATAGCTAAGGCGTTCGGCATCAGCCGCGAGCGTGTCCGCCAGATTTCCAACCGCGCATTGCGCAAGCTTCGCGCCCAGGGTGCAGCGGAGGACCTGCGCAGCTTTCACGAAGACTGAGTCCTTTTCTAGGATCGATGAACGAGGCCCTGCTAGCGAGCACGGGCCGGAATGCGCGATGATCCCGATTACTCGCAAGGAGCCTACTTCGAATGCGAAGTGCGGCCGCCGAATCTCCAGGAGCTACATCGATGGAACCGAACCGTGCACGTCGTGAATTCGGTTTTCGCATCGCGCGTGTCGCGGGAATCGATATCCGCGTCGACCTCAGCCTCGCCATCGTCTTCAGCCTCATTGCCTTCAGCCTCGGCAAGGGCCTGTTTCCCGCCTGGCACCCCGAGTGGAGCGCATTCGTCACCTGGCTTACCGCTCTCGCCGCCGCCTTTTTGTTCTTCGTATCGATTTTAATTCACGAGCTTTCCCACGCGCTCGTCGGCAGGGCTCAAGGCATTCCAATCAACGCCATTACGCTGTTCGTTTTCGGGGGCGTGGCGCAGCTCGAGCGCGAGCCGCATACGTGGCGGGCGGAGCTGTTGATGGCCATTGCAGGTCCCATCGCGAGTTTCATCCTGGGGCTCGTGTTTCTCACGCTGGGCAGTGCATTCGCCGGTCCCGTGGAC
>JBFICP010000197.1:0-6189 GCA_041581935.1 Gammaproteobacteria bacterium
CCGGTATCGGTAGCGCTGCTTGGCACCGGCATCAGGCCGGTAAGCTCGATGTTTCTCGGCTGGTTCGGTCCTCGTGGGCTCGCGTCGGTGTTATTTGCGCTTCTGATTTTGGAAAGTGCCGACGTCGCGCACAAGGCACAAATCTTCACCGCCATTATCGTCACGGTTGTATCGAGCATACTTCTGCACGGGTTTACGGCAGGACCGTTCTCGCACTGGTATGCAGTAACGACAAAAAGAATGGGTGAGTGTGAGGAAAACAAGCCCGTGCCCGCAGAGCCGTTTCCCAACGCCTCGAAGCCCGTCATCAAGCCGGAAAGTTGATTCGAAGGATTATTCCGGCATCGCGCCACCTAGTGGAGGGGACATTATGACACTTTCAGACAAGCAACTCGCTATGTGCGACTCGAGCAGGTGGGATTTCTCCGATCTCAATGCGCTCGTTTTGAATTGCACGTTGAAACGATCTCCCGAGATGTCTCATACACAGGGGCTCGTCGACATCGCGAAAGCGATCATGGAGAAAAACGGTGTTACCGTTGAGGATCTTCGCCCGGTCGATTTCGACATCGCTTACGGCGTGTGGCCGGACATGACCGAGCACGGATGGGACACCGACGATTGGCCCCGAATCGCCGAGAAGGTCATGACGGCCGATATTCTCGTGCTCACCTCGCCGATTTGGTTGGGAGAGAAATCGTCGGTTTGCACGAAGACAATCGAGCGCCTTTATTCACTTTCGGGGAAGCTCAACGATGACGGGCAGTACGCCTATTACGGGCGTGTCGGAGGGTGTCTGATAACGGGCAACGAGGACGGCGCAAAGCACTGCGCCATGAACATTCTCTACTCGCTTCAGCATATCGGCTACACGATTCCACCGCAGGCTGATGCGGGCTGGCTCGGGGAAGCGGGCCCGGGGCCGTCTTACCTGGATCCCGATTCCGGCGGGCCGGAGAACGATTTTACGAATCGGAATACCACCTTCATGACCTGGAACCTCATGCATCTCGCCCGCATGATCAAGGATGCCGGTGGCATTCCGGCCCACGGCAATCAACGCGCCGCGTGGGATGCGGGCTGCCATTTCGATCATCCGAATCCGCTTTACCGGTAGAGCCCCGAGCTTGCGTACAACTTCAACGCGAGTCGCGGCAACGCCCGCGCTTCGTCCCAGCTCGTCTCGATGGCTCTGCGGTTCGACAATGTTCGCGGCGATTTCTCGGGCGCACACCGTGATCGGTTGTCGTCCATGCGTCGTCGCCTCTCGGGGGCATGCTAGGCTTGGTGCGAATCGCCGCACTTACCCCACACGCCGCGCTCGTGGGAATTCGTATCATGGTCGGTGTCGACATCATCGATTGGGACTACCTGCATCGGGCGCGGCGGGCTCTCGGCGCGGCGGTTTTTTCATGTTCATCGTGCTGCTTCAATCTACGCCGGAAATTTCGACCTCGCGCAGAACGGACGTCTACAGTTAGACTTACCAGTATGTGGCGACCACTGGCACGAGATAACGCAGCGGGCGGGTTCGGGCACACACTTGTGCGGTCAGCTGCACTATGATCGTCCTGATACCCGTTTCCCCACAGGAGTTCGCGTGTCGTTCCGTCTACCCCGCCCCGGTCGCGGCGAAGCATGGTCGCTATTTCTCGATTTTGACGGCACGCTGACGGACCTGGCGGCGACGCCGGACAGTGTGCTCGTGAGCCCGGGGCTTCGCACGACGCTCGCGGCGCTTTTTCAGGCGCTCGACGGCGCGATGGCCGTAATCAGCGGGCGCCCGATCGCCGAGCTCGATGGGTTTCTTGGGCCATTGCGCCTGCCGGCGGCGGGCATGCACGGTCTCGAATGGCGATTAGCGGATGGTCGCGTACTGCGCAGGCGGGATGGGGGGCAAGTGCTCGAAAGGTTGCGCGGCAAGCTCTCGGAACTTGCCGAAGCAGATCGGCGCCTGCTTATCGAGGACAAGGGACTTGCCGTGGCGCTGCACTATCGCGGTGCGCCCGAACGCGAAGCAGAGCTGCGCGCCCGGATGGAAGAGCTGGTAGCGGGGCTCGACGGCTATCGCGTTCTGTGTGGCAAAATGGTTGTCGAGGCGATGCCGGCGAAAACGGGAAAGGGTCAGGCCATCGAGGCCTACATGCGTCAGCGTCCGTATCGGGGGCGGCGTCCAGTGTTCGCGGGAGACGATGTCACCGACGAGGACGGCTTCGCGGTGGTGACGCGCTTGGGTGGGATCACCATCAAGGTTGGCGATGGACCAACCAGCGCATCGCATCGCGCCTCCACGGTGAGCGCCTTTTTAGCCTGGCTTCACGACCTGCCGCGCTCACTGCGGGTCGATGGCGCCAAGGACGATTGAGCGGGAGTCACAGTGAGTTCTCTAGATCTCGGCGTAATCGGCAATTGCAGCTACGGTGCGCTAATCGATGCGACCGGCCGCGTCGTGTGGTGCTGTCTGCCCCGCTTCGACGCGGATCCGGTGTTTTGTAGTCTTCTCAACGATCACGACAGTGAGCGCGGCGTATTTGCCATCGATCTCCACGGTATGACGCGAAGCGAGCAGAGTTATGAACGAAACACCGCAATTCTCGTTACTCGCGTATTTGACGATGCAGGAAATGGAATCGAGATCACGGACTTTGCTCCGCGATTCCGAATGCACGGTCGACGCTTTCGACCAATGAGCCTGATTCGGCGCGTGACGCCCATCGCGGGGACACCCCGTATCCGCGTTCGGTTGCGTCCGCGTTTCGACTACGGTGCCAAGGAGCCTTCGCTGACACACGGATCGAATCACATTCGCTACATAAGTGATCGGCTGACGCTCAGGCTGACCACCAACGCGCCGATTACCTATTTGCTCAGCGAAACGTCGTTCTGCCTCGAGGAGCCGATCAGCTTGATACTGGGTCCAGACGAGACTCTCGCAGGGGGAGTCGAGGAGACCGCGCGTGAGTTTCAGGAGCGCACGACCGAGTACTGGCGGTTCTGGGTGCGCGCATTGGCGCTGCCGTTCGAGTGGCAGGAGGCGGTGATTCGCGCGGCGATAACCTTGAAGCTCTGTGAGTTCGAAGAAACCGGCGCAATCGTTGCCGCCATGACAACCAGCGTGCCGGAGGCCCCCGGCTCTGAACGAAATTGGGATTACCGCTACTGTTGGTTGCGGGATGCCTTCTTCGTGGTGCGAGCGCTCAACAGCCTCGCCGAGGTTGAAACCATGGAGAGCTACCTGCGCTATTTGCACAATATCATCGCTACGAACCGTGGTGACAACAAAGATGCCCACATGCAGCCGGTCTACGGCGTCGGACTCGAGCGACGCCTCGAGGAGCACATCGTGCCCTCGCTTACCGGCTATCGCGGCATGGGTCCGGTGAGGGTCGGTAACCAGGCCTACGAGCACGTTCAGCACGACGTCTATGGCAACGCGATTCTAGCGGGCGCACAGGCGTTTTTCGACGCGCGGCTGCTGAGCCAGCCCGATGACGCGGATTTCGAGCGTTTCGAACGCATTGGTGAGCGGGCCTATCGCGTGTATGACAAGCCCGATGCGGGAATGTGGGAGCTGCGCTCGCGCTCGCGCGTGCACACCTCATCGAGCCTGATGTGCTGGGCCGCCTGCGACCGGCTAGCCAAAATCGCGGCGCACAGGGGACTGGCTGAGCGAGCCCTCCTGTGGCAGGGACGCGCCGATAGCGTGCGCAGCACGATTCTCGAGCGTGCCTGGAACGATGAAATCGGCACTTTTACCGAGAGCTTTGGGGGCGACGCGCTCGATGCGGGATTATTGCTGATGGCTGAGGTCGGCTTTCTCGAACCCGGAGATCCGCGCTTTCGATCGACGCTCGAACAAATCGAGTCGGGCCTTCGCCACGGTAATCACCTGTTCCGCTACACGGCGGCCGACGATTTCGGCGTTCCGAAAACTGCTTTCAACATCTGCACGTTCTGGTATATCGATGCTCTGGCGCGCGTTGGACGTGTGTCCGAGGCGCGCGAAATCTTTGAATCCATGTTGGCGTGTCGTAACCGGCTCGGCCTGCTATCCGAGGACATCGACCCCGCAACCGGTGAGCACTGGGGCAACTATCCTCAGACCTACTCGCTTGTCGGCATCATAAATTCCGCCATGCGCCTCAGTCTGCCGTGGCAGTCGAGGCTCTGAGCAACGTCCATGGCCGAGCGCATCGTCGTCGTATCCAATCGCGTCGCCGTCACTACTGATGCCGCTCGTGCGGGTGGACTAGCCGTGGCGCTGGCCGAGCTGCTGAAAAAGACAGGAGGTGTATGGTTCGGTTGGAGCGGAAAAGTTTCCGAGCGGCCGAACGCGCACCCGCGAATCGAGGGTCGGGGTGGTTTGACGATCGCCACGGTCGACCTTTCGCCTGAGGACTTCGACGAGTATTACAGTGGATTTGCAAACAGCGATCTTTGGCCGCTTTTCCACTACCGGATCGATCTCGCGAGCTTTAATCGCGACAACTATCAAGGATATTTGCGCGTCAATCAACGCTTCGCCCAAGCCTTGAAACCCATGCTGAAGAAATCCGATCTAGTGTGGGTTCACGACTATCATCTGTTCGCGTTCGGAGAGGAGCTTCGCCGCATGGGATGCGAGCAAGCGATGGGGTTTTTTCTGCACATACCTTTCCCTGCGCCGGAAGTACTGACGACGCTTCCCGTACACGATGTGATCGTACGTGCCATGTTCGCTTACGATCTCATCGGATTTCAGACAGAGGTCGATCGGAACTGCTTTCTCAATTACGTCATCAACGAGGCCGAAGGCACCGTCTACGAAGATGGTCGTGTCCGCGCATTCGGGCGCACAATTTTTGTTGGTGTTTTTCCGATTGGCATCGATGCGGAGAATTTCTCCAAGTTCGCGACATCGAAAGCCGCCATGGTGCACCGGCAACGGTTGGAGAGGGTGCTGAGACGTCGACTTGCGATCGTTGGCGTCGATCGGCTCGACTATACGAAGGGTCTCGCCGAGCGCTTTCGCGCCTTTGAGCGTCTTCTCGAGCATTACCCGGAGAACCACGGGAAAGTGACCTACGTTCAGATCGCCCCGACTACGCGGGCGGACGTTCCGGATTATGTGCATATTCGCGAAGAGCTCGAGGGAATCGCCGGCAGCATCAACGGCGAGTACTCCGAGTTTGACTGGACACCCCTGCGATACATCAATCGTTCCTTCAGCCGCCCGGCGCTGGCCGGCATTTTTCGGCTCAGCCGTGTGGGGCTGGTGACGCCGCTGCGTGACGGCATGAACCTGGTAGCGAAAGAGTTCGTCGCCGCTCAGTCGCCGCGCAATCCTGGTGTGCTGGTGCTTTCCCGGTTCGCCGGCGCCGCTCACCAGCTGCAGGGCGAGCTGATCGTCAATCCATACGATGTACAGGGGGTTGCCGACGCGCTGCAAAGGGCACTCAACATGTCGCTCGATGAGCGCAAAAGCCGTTGGAAGACGCTCATCAAGTCCATACGCAAGGACAACGTCGTCAGTTGGCGCGAGAGCTTCCTCGATAAATTAAAATCCGTGGCAGCCAAAAATGGATTGGAGCGGTCGTGACGGCGGGCGGCTACGCACTTCTCTCCGACATCGGTGGCACTCACGCGCGATTTGCCGTGCTCGGGTTGCGCGATGTCGAGCCTGTCGTGCTTAAGACCGCAGACTTTGCGGACTTTCAGTCAGCGCTCCATGCCTATCGACGTCGCTCCCGAATCACCGGGTCGTTCTCGAAAGCGGCCGTGTGTGTCGCCGGACCGGTAAGCGAAGCCGGCGCCGAGCTCACCAATTGCGACTGGAAGTTGACGTTGGACACGCTGCGCGAGGCCATCGACGGAGGAGAGGCGGTGCTTGTCAACGATTTCACCGCGGTGGCGCTGTCGCTGACCACGCTCGGGCCAGGTGATGTTCGCAAGCTGGGCGGAGGTCAGCCGGTCTCCGATGCCGCACGAGCGGTGCTCGGTCCGGGCACCGGCCTCGGGGTGTCAGGGCTCATCCCGGATAACCGCGGAGGTTTCGCACCCATATCCGGTGAAGGCGGCCATGTCGATTTGGCGCCCAAGAATGCGCGTGAAATGGAGATACTCAAAGCGCTCTTCGAGCGATTCGAGCACGTATCGGCAGAGCGGGTTGTCTCAGGTCCAGGGCTTCAAACACTCTACGAGGTGCTCGCG
>JBFICP010000198.1:0-6170 GCA_041581935.1 Gammaproteobacteria bacterium
GATCTCCGGGGATTTCGGCAGCTCGGTGAACTCGTAGGCGGCAAATGCATCGACCAGCACCTTGAACTCGAAGGTGCGCTCGCAGAACGTCTGCAGGCGCATTCCGGGCGAGCCTTGGCGCGGATCGCCGAAGCGGATGACGATGCGGTCGCCTTCGCGCAGGAATCCCCGCACGACTCTTATGAAAAGCGTCTTGTCCCAGGGACGCGTGTTCTGCTTGCCGTCGTAGCGCACGTCCAGAACGGCACCGTTGCTGGCTTCCACGCTGACGAAGTTCGCCGCCGTCGGATCGTCGAACTGCGGGCGGCCCATGTCGCTCGCGAAACGGTGCACCACCTTGATGGTTCCGGTGTCGTCGATACCGAAATAGCCGGCCGTATAGGTCAGCACGAACGACTGGAAGCTGCCGGCGGAAAATGCGCCGGTCGGCTCGATGACCGCATGCCCCATCAGCTCCGGCTTGTACTGGGAATGCGGCATGCTGGGTTTCTCCGGCGGCGCGTCAGGCCGGGCGACTGCCCTGAATGGTGGTGCGGTGCATGGCGCGCGCATGACGCAGATCGTACTCGGTGGCACGGTGCATCGTGCAGCGGTTGTCCCACATCACCAGATCACCCGCCCGCCAGCGATGACGATAGATGTGCTCGGGCTGCACGGAGTGGCGGAACAGATGCTTCAGCAGCACGTCGCTCTCGCGCGGCGCCAGACCAACAATGCCGACGGTAAAGCCTTCGTTCACGAACAGCGCCTTGCGTCCGGTCTCCGGATGGGTGCGCACCACCGGGTGGGTGACGTCGGGCACCTCCGCAAGCTGCTCAGCCGTGAGCGGCGGCCGGTCTTTGTCTTCCTTGGCCATGGCTTGATAACGATCACCGTAGCGATGAATGGCCTCGAGATTCGCGATTCGTGCTTTCGTCTCGTCGTCCAGTGACTCGTAGGCCGCGTACATATCGGCATAGAGCGTGTCACCACCTTCGGGCGGCACTTCGAGAGCGTAGAGCAGCGAGCCGAGCGGTGGCTTCGCCTTGTAGGTGATGTCGCTGTGCCAGTAAGCGCCCCCGTTGATGATGGGCTTCGTGCCCTCCTCGCCGCGATTGGACAGCACCAGAATCTCGGGATGACTCGGGAGAAGCCAGTGCTTGGCGGTATGTATCTCGAGTTCCCCGAAGCGGCGGCTGAACGCGATGTGCTGCTCGTTGCTCAATCGCTGGTCTCTGAAAACCAGTATCGAATGTGCGAGGAACGCGTCGTGGATGCGCGCGAAGCGATCGTCGTCCAGCGGTTGCGAGAGATCGACGCCGCCGATCTCGGCGACGAAGCGGCCCTGCACGGGCGTGACGGATAGTTCAATTTCAGTAACTGACATCAGCGTGACATCCCCCAGCGTATGATGGTGCGCATCTCGACATTGCGGAAAATGACGTTTTCCACCACCAGTCCAATGACGATGACGGTAAAGAGCCCCGCGAACACGTCCGCGGTCTCGAGATTCTGGCTGCCCTCGAAGATGAACCAGCCGAGCCCACCGCTGCCCGAAGAGGCGCCGAACACCAGCTCGGCGCCGATCAGCGTGCGCCAGGCGAACGCCCAGCCTATTTTCATGCCGGTGAGAATCGATGGAAAGGCCGCCGGAATCAGGATCTTGGCGACATAGCGGATGCCGGTGAGCCCGTAGTTGCGGCCGATCATGCGAAGCGGCTCGCTGACCGCCATGAACCCATTGTGAGTGCTGAGCGCAACCGCCCACAGCACCGAGTGGATCAGCACGAACACCAGGCTCGCGGTGCCGAGACCGAACCAGAGCATTGCGAGCGGCAGAAGCGCGATGGCGGGCAACGGGTTGAACATCGCCGTCACCGTGGCGAGAAAGTCGCTGCCGATGCGGCTCGCGGTCGCCCACAGCACCAGCACCGCGGCGATGGCGAGTCCCGCCGAGTAGCCGTAGATGAGCACTTTGACGGAGAACCAGATCTTGCTCGGGAGGTCGCCGTGCACGAGCGCGTTCCACAGTGCGACCGCGCTGTCGGAGAAGCGCGGGAACATGAGCGGCTCCACGTCGAGGATCACCGTGTAGGCCTGCCACAACACCACCAGTCCTAGCAGTATCGCGCCCTTGCGAACCGCGTTGATGTCCCAGATGCGTTCGACGAGAGAAAGAGGACGCTCGACGTCGCCGATGGCGGCCTCGCCGATGTCGTCGACGACGAACTCCGGGCGGACGATGATCTCCGGCAGCGCGGGATTTTTCGTGGCAGGGGTGCTCATTGTATCTGCATCCCCCAGCGCGCCACGGTGCGCTCCTCGATCTTTCGAAACACCACGTTCTCCACCACGACCCCGACCACGATGACGGAGAAGAGCCCCGCGAACACGTGGGGGATCTGCAAGTCCATCTGGTTTGCGAAGATGAACCAGCCGAGCCCGCCCGAGGACGTGCCTTCGGTATCGGCGATGGATCCGCCGAACACGAGCTCCGCCGCGATGAGCGTGCGCCAGGCATACGCCCAGCCGATGCGCAGTCCCGTCAGTATCGACGGGAACGCGGCCGGGATGAGAATCTTGGCGACGTATTTGAGGCCGCGAAGCCCGTAGTTTCGTCCCACCATGCGCTGGGTGTCGCTGACGCCGAGAAAGCCCGTATGGGTGTTCAACGCCACCGGCCACACCACCGAATGCAGCAGGGTGAACACGATGGCGTCGGCGCCGAGCCCGAACCACAGGAGCGCCATGGGCAGCAGCGCGATGGCGGGCAGGGGATTCAGCATTGCGGTCAAGGTGCCGAGAAGATCGCTGCCGAAGCGCGACGTCACCGCCAGGGTCGTCAGCACGGTCGCAATGAATATGCCGATGGCGTAGCCCGCCAGAAGGATCGACAGCGAGTTGCCGATCATGAAGAGCAGATTCTCCGACCACAGCGCCTGCACCAACGCGGCGCCGGTGCTCGAGAACGGCGGCAGAATCAGCTCGGAGATCCCGCCGATGCGGGTGTAGAGCTCCCACAGCACGACCAGGCCGACGAGGATGCTGAGCTTGCGTACCGCATTGATGTTGCTCACGCGCTCGAAGAGCGACAACGCGCGCGCGACGTCGCCGTGGTCGGCCGCACCGATCTCGCTCGCCTCGTATTCCGGGCGGATGTAGAGCCGGGCTTGGCCGTCAGACATGCGGGGCGGCCTCCTCTTCGAGAATGCGGTCGGCGAACAGCATGTCGTGTATGCGTTTCTGCAACGCGGCGAACGCCTCGTCACCGACGTTGGTGTGGCCCAGCTGATGGGCATTGAGCTCCGCCTTCACCTGACCCGGATGCGGTGACAGGACCAGCACCCGGCTGCCGATGATGAGCGCCTCTTCGATGGAATGGGTCACGAACAGCACCGTGAAGTGCGTCTCCTCCCACAGCTGCAGGAGCTCCTCCTGCATTTGACGGCGGGTCAGGGCATCGAGCGCCGCGAACGGCTCGTCCATGAGAAGAATGTCGGGCTCCATGGCCATGCCTCGCGCGATGGCGACGCGCTGCTTCATGCCTCCGGAGAGCATGTGCGGATAGGTATCCTCGAAGCGATCGAGCTTGACCTTGTGGATGTAGTCGCGGGCGATCTCATCGGCCTGCGCCTTCGTCGCGCAACGGCCGCCGTTCAGCAACGCGAAGGTAATGTTCTGCTTCACCGTCTTCCAGGGCAGAAGCTGATCGAATTCCTGAAACACCATGACCCGATCGGGTCCGGGATCGGCGATGACGCGTCCCTTGAGACGCATCTCGCCTTCGACGGGCTTGAGATAGCCGGCGACGCCCTTGAGCAGCGTCGACTTTCCGCACCCGGACGGACCGAGGAGCACAAACCGGTCGGAAGGAAAAATCTGGAAGCTGACCCTGTAGGTCGCGGTGATCAGAGACTCCTTGGTCTTGTACTGGAGCGTGACACCGTCGACATCGAGGATGGGTCGCACCGCCGAGGCGGCGGGGTGTTCCCCCGCCGCCTGAACTCTGGCCGCCATCGAATCAGCTTCCCTTCTGGTCGTAGTTGTTCTCCCAGTAATAGTCCTTCCAGCTCTCGGGCATGTTGTCGATGGAGCCGATACTGTGGAGGAACTCTGCGAACTGCATGGTTCGCTCGGGCTGCACCGTGTAATCCATCTCGCCCGGAGTCGTCAGCATTTTTTCCACATCGGCGAGATCGAGCTTGGACTTGGTGAAGCTGTGGTAGAGACCGGCAGCGCGCTTTTTGTCCTCGTTGATCCAGTCGATGCCTTTGCGGAACGACGTCCACACGCACTCGTAGAGCATTGGATTGTCGTTTTTCCACGCTTCGGTGGTGTACATGGCGACTGTGCTGTGCCGGCCGCCGAGCACGTCGTAGGAAGTGATGACGTTGTGCACTTTGCCGCTGTTCAACTCATTCCAGGAAGTCGGCAGCGTAGCGAAATGGCTCTTGACCGCCTGGCCACCTGCCAGCAACGCAGCCATCGCCGACGGATGCTTCATCGACACGGTCATGTCGTCGAGCTTGAAGGCATTGCCCTTGCCCCACTGCTTCTCCGCCGCCATCTGCAGGACCACTGCCTGTATCGAGACCTTCACCGAAGGTGTCGCGATCTTGTGATCCGTCAAGCCGACATAGTCCTCGAGGTTCTTTACCCGCGAGTCGTTGGTATTGAGCTTCAGGGGCATGGCCGCGAGATTGGTCATCGCCTTCACGTTGAGGCGTCCCTTGGTCTTGTCCCAGACTTTCAGCAACGGTCCGATGCCGCCGGCGGCAAAGTCGACGTTCTTGGAAAGCAGTGCCTGGTTGACCGCCGCGCCGCCACTGAATCGGTGCATGCTGACTTTGACGTCACCGAGCCCCTTCTCCTTCGCGCAGGTCTCGACCATCTTGTGGCTCACCACCGCGTGCATGGGAAGGTAGAGCAGGCCGAACTGCTGAGCGAAACGCACTTCGTCGCTTTCGGCCGCCGCCGGGCCGGCAAGACCCGCCGTCATGACGGTTGCCAAAGAGACAACCGCGAGCTTTTTCATACGGCTGCCTTGCAGCCTCGTTACTTTGATCATTTTACTTGTCCTCCGTCACCCTTTTGTTGTCATCGGTTGCTACGCCGATCCGTTGTTGGCCATGTCAGGGCCAACGACCCCGTCGACGTCCGGCGGGAATGCACGGACACGGAGCATTTTTAAATTTCCTACAGGCTGCTCGTTATCTCGATCGGCCTGTGTCCTGCGGGCAGATAGATCCGTTGATACGAAGCGGGCTGCCTGCGGTATGTCCTTCCGAATATCTCCCAGATCATGCCGGGGCTGCCCGGCGCGAGGCCCAGCGTACGACACGCGGCGCGCGGTAACGGCGCGCACTGCAGTCGCTGATCGAAATGCAGCGTCGGCATGTTATAGGTTCTGCTCAACACCACGCGCAGCGATATGCCGTCGAGTTCCTCGAGCGGAACCCGCAGGAGATCGCCAAAGCGCCGCCAGGGGAGATAGAACTGGCTTGACGCCTCGAACTCGTCGTTGACGTTGATGCGGCGCCCGATGCAGACGTAGGCCTCGTCGTCGCCGAGAAAGCGCGCCCACGGCGTGGTCGCGGCACTCTGCGCGCCGGCCACCTTTTTGACCGATTCGACGCGCGCATAGACCGGCAGGGGCGCGTCGCTCGCGTCGTCGGCGAAGCGGAAATGCAAAAGCTCGCCATCCGGCATGCGCGCGCCGCTCGCCGGTCGCGGCGCACCGGCGACGAACGTGCCGCGGCCGTGATCGCGCACCACCACGCCGAGCGCCTTGAGATGCCCGAGGGCCTTCTGCACGGTGCCGAGACTGGCGGGAAGCGCACCGGCCAGCGCGTCCTCGGGCGGCAGCTTGTCGCCCGGCCGGATCTCGCCGGCCTCGATGAGGTTGAGTATGGCGTTGGACAGGCGCAGGTACTTCGGAACCCTGCCCGCGCTCACGACGTCGCCGCCGGACATGTCATCGGCGATGCGCGATAGCTGCATCTGTCATCCCCCGTTTACCGGCGAGTTTCGAGGCTCCCCCTTGGCAAGTCAAGAGCTATATAGGACTGGGCGCGGGCTCACGGCGTCACCAGCAGCGCCGGAGATTGCGCACGCAGCGGCGGATCGAGCCGCGGCCGGCCGTCGGCGTCAGTCGTGATTCGCGCATCGACGATCGCGCCGCGGACGAGATC
>JBFICP010000199.1:0-6146 GCA_041581935.1 Gammaproteobacteria bacterium
CTGTCGCGAGAATAAAGACGCGCTTCCATTTCAATCACATCATCAGCGTCTACGCTTAGATTGTCTGCCACCATGTCAACCTCCTCGCGATTCATCCACGCAAGTTTCTTCTTTGCATTGCGAAGATTGAAAAACAGCTTGCGCTGGGCCTTCGTCGTGGCGACTTTGACGATTCGCCAATTTCTGATGATGAACTCGTGAATTTCCGCTCGAATCCAGTACACGGCGTAGGTCACCAGTCGCACGCCCCAGTCGGGATCGAATCGCTTGACCGCCTTCATCAGACCGACGTTGCCTTCCTGGATGAGGTCTTCCTGGGAGAGTCCGTATCCGTCATAGCCGCGCGCGATTCGCGCGACGAAACGCAGGTGAGAGGCCACCAGTGTCCAGGCCGCGTTGAGATCCTGGTGCTGGCGGTAACGCTCGGCCAGCCGGCGTTCCTCCTCGGCGCTCAGCAGCGGCTGGATATGAACCGCGCGCAGGTAGGCGTCCAGGTCTCCAACGGGTGATGGCAGGGACCCCACGAGAGCCGTACTCATTGTAATCCCTCCAAATATCAATGACTTGTGCGTCTTCGGCCCAATTTTCAAAGAACAATGGGGACGGCTCGGGAATTTTCAAGGGCGTGCCGCGGATGAGCCCCGGACCGGCCCGGCCATCCGCTGGGGACCCCGCCGAACACTCTCCCGCGTGAGCTGCCGAACCGGTCGCAGATCGGAAAATCGGCGCTTCCCCGAGCCCGGGACGCGGGCCTAATATTCGCGGCAAACATGTTCCATGACCCTCCAATGGGTCCACGCGAGTGAGCGAGGATGGACGTCCGACGCCCCATCTGGATCCAGCGGGTGCGCATCCCCGGCGCCGAATCTTTGTCGCTGCTCTTCGCCCTCGAATCCTTCGCCCGTGCCCTCATCGTTTCAATCATTCCGATTGAGGCACTCCACTTGCTCGAAAATGCGCAACGGGTCAGCACACTTTACTTTTTCGTTGCGGTTGCCGGAATTCTCGCGACGTTCACCGTACCATGGATGATTCGCAAGACCGCCCGGCGCTGGATCTACACCTTCGGCGGCATTCTTCTGGCGAGCGCACCCCTCGTCATGTGGGTGGGATCGAGCACCGCCCTAGCCTTCGGCATGGCGCTGCGAGTCGTCGGAGTCGTCATGCTCACGGTGTGCTTGAGCCTCTACATTCTCGACCACGTGGCGCGCCACGACTTCAATCGCTCGGAGCCCATGCGTATCTTCTACTCCGCCGCGGCATGGATGGTGGGTCCGGCTCTCGGTGCGTGGCTCGGCACCCGCTTCGGACTGTGGGCCGCGTACACCGCGAGCGCCGCCTCGGTGGTGGTCCTGCTCGGCTTCTTCTGGTTCCTGAAAATCAGCGAGGTGGCCCTGTTGACGAGTTTTCGCGGCCATTCGGTGAGTCCCCTTGCGCACCTGGCGCGCTTCCGCCGCCAGCCGCGTCTCGTGTTCGCATGGACGGCGGCGGTCGGTCGCTACGTATGGTGGGTGATGTTCTTCGTCTACGTGCCCATATATGTCGTGCAGCAGGGCTTCGGACATATGGCAGCCGGACTTCTCGTTTCCGCCGGCAGCGGCCTGCTGTTCCTGTTGCCGCTGTTCGGAATCTGGGTGCGCCGCTACGGTATTCGCCGGATCATGGTGGCGGGCTTCGGCATCAGCGGTGCACTTACGCTGCTTCTCGCTCTGGCGACACCGATTCCGGGCGTGGCCATTGCGCTGGTACTCGCCGCGACCGTCGCCATGGTCTCTCTGGATGCGGTGTCCAACATTCCTTTCATGCTTGCCGTGCGTCGTCATGAACGGGCGGAGATGACCGCCGTATACTCCACCTATCGCGACGTCGGCGAGATCAGCGCGCCGGGGGTCTTCGCTCTGCTACTGAAGTTTTTTGCGCTGCCGGTCGTATTCGCCGTCACCGGCGCCCTCATGATCGGCCTCGCGGCGCTGTCGAAGGGTGTGCATCCGCGCCTCGGCCGCGCGGCGCCGCGGCGCAGGCGAACCATGCCCCTCGGCAGCGAGATGGCCTGACACGCTTTCGCTCCCGGCTGAAGCTGTGCCTCGGCCGTGAGAAGCAAAGCCATTGCTGTTGCCAGCCGCGACATCGTGCATTATCGGATACGCCGCGCCGTTCTCGGCGGTATCCGGGCGGACAATGAGGAGCGGGTGATGGCCGGATCGAGAGAGTTCTCGACGTCGGAAACGGACAAGCTGTCGCAGGCAGCGATGATTTTGTGGCGCGCCGAGCGACCGCTGAGAGTGTTGCGAACGCTGGCCTGGGCTCCTCAGGTATCGGAACGGTTCTTCGCCGGCGGCGCCTGCGCTCTCCCCGACGTGCACTACGTGCCCGTCGATCCAGGGGATACGCTGGCCCGCGTGGCCGCTGCCCGCGCGCTCGTTGAGGGGTCGAGCCCCGTGCACGCGTGGCTCGTGCGGGTCTGCGACACGATCGAATCGACGGCCAGGCTGCTCGCATCCGTCGGTACCCGGGAATTCCACGGACACTCGGTGGCGCTTTTCGGCGCGCCCAAGAGCCCTTTTCTCGACGGTCAGACGTGCCCGCTCGATCTCGCCGAGCGCATGACCCAGGTGCTTTCGGAATTCGACCACTGCGATCTCATTCTCGGTAACGAGCCGCCCGTGATTACGGTCGAGGCCCTGAAAGCGCATATGGAACAGGGCGTGTCGCACCTGTTCGGCGATCAGGCCCCCACCATCGAGATCGTCGACGAACTCTCGGCCAAGGCCGTCGCGGGATCGAGCCGTATCCGGCTTCGTCGAAACGCGCCCTTCTCCGACCTCGACGCGATACAGCTTCTGCAGCACGAGGCCTACATCCACATCTGCACTTCCATCAACGGAAAAGCGCAGAGTCGATTTCCAATCCTCGGCGCCGGGCATCCGGGCACTACCCGCACCCAGGAGGGGCTCGCGGTTCTCGCCGAGCTCACCCAGGGCGCCATGGACCCGTCGCGAATGCACCGACTGGCCGATCGCGTTTTCGCCATTCAGATGGCAATCGACGGCGCGGACTTCCTGGACCTGTATCGCTATTTTCTCGAGCGCGCGCACAACGAGTTCGAGGCGTTCGAGAATGCGCGCCGTATCGTGCGCGGAGGACTGGTAACGGGCGGAGCACCCTTCACGAAAGACGGGGTATACCTCGAAGGGTTGTTACGAGTGCACAATTATTTGCGAGTCGTGGTGAAAGCCGGTGACGTGCGCCTCATTCGTGCGCTGTTCACCGGCAAGCTCGACATTGAGGACATACCGGCCGTATTGATGCTGGACGACGCGGCGCTGCTCGAGAAGCCGCGCTTCCTGCCGCCTTGGATTCAGGACATGCGGCCGCTCGTGACCTATCTCTCCTACTCGCGTTTTTTGAATCATATCGACTTCGGCCTCGTAGAAGCGCGGATCGAAGCCCTGTTCAAAGGCGAGTTCGGTTAAGCATGCGACCGGTCGTATCCGGCAACGGCGGATGCAGCCTTTCGACTCGTTTCGGACAATTTATTCGGGAGTCGGAAGCGCGATCCCCGTGGCCGACGCGATCGCCTTCCAAATGACGCCGACAACCGCGTTCCAGACTTTCTCGATGGTAACCATCAGCAGCCCTCGAAGCGTCTTGGCGAAATTGAGCGCCATGTCTTCCAGGCTGTCCAGGAAAAACTCGCGCGTTTCCTCGGTGATCTGACCGTTGGCGATTCCCATTGCAACCAGCTTTGTCTGCTGCGCTATTGCTTTTACCTGCCTCTCCGAGAAACCGCGAAAGGTCGTTACATCTTTGTTCAAAACTTCCGAGGCCGCCGCCTTCATCTCGTCAACGAGCTTTGAAATATCGATCTGTCTTGCCATTGGTCAACACTCCAGCGTTCAGCGTTCCAGAAAACTCTCGTAGGTCATCGCCTGATCCATGAAAATAACGACTTGACCTTTGAACGCGGCGACTTCAAAAGCCGTTACGCCCTGCTTTATATCCGTATCTCGCATTTTCGACATCGTCTCTGAAATTTTCTCGAGAGCGGTTGCACTTGGCGTGTCGCCGCCATCGAGGATTTGCACGCCCTTCTTTTCGAGATACTTATTCACCTTTTCCGTGATGTCGTTCGTCGGTATGGGCCTAGCTCTCGACTGAATGACAAGGGCATCCAGCCTGCCGATGATGTTGCTGTAAGTTTTCTTTCTCGTTGCGAAGGTATCACTGGTCGTGCCCGACGAAGTGGAAGCAAAAAACTCCATGAGCTTTACATTCGTCGATATCAATCCGTCGACGAGCGCTTTGTCGTAATTTGGAGCCAGTTTTGTCGCGCACGCGGTCACGAGCAGCAGGAGCGCTGCCGAGAGGATAGTTGCCAAGCCTGTCGTTGCCGAGCTTCTCATTTTTTACTCCAACATTATGTCGTGAACGTTTTGTCAGCAGCGTCATTCACGACACGCGTGACAATCATTTCTCGCTTCTCGGGGTCGCCGTCCGCATTGCGCGCAGCGAGTCGCGTTGCGTCCGATCCGGCACCACCGAACATTTGGCGAACCTGAGCGAGGCGTTTCGCCACGTCGAACCAGAACGGAGCTCCGAGACCAATGAGCATACCGGTAATCGCGACGGGGACAAGCCACAAGAAAATGTAGCCGACGAATCGAATGCGCTCGTGCCACAGCGCGGGTCCGACGCTGTCGGGCCATAGCGGCCCTGCACAAGTGGTGAACAGTCTGTCATCGCGAAACAGGCGGCAGTGCGGAAAGTATTCATTGCCGATGGGCACACCAAGCGCGATGAGCTCATTCACCTGTTGCTGGGCGTCCTGCGCGAGTCTGCGGATGTCTTCGGGATTGGTCAGCGAAGCGAGCTTCTCGCGCGCCGCCTCGAGCTTTTCGCGCGCGTCTTTCGCCTGCCGGGAATCTTCGCCATGCGCGGTGCGCGCCTGGGCGAGTTGAGACTCGGCCTCACCGGCGGCCTGCTCGGCGGCGAAGATTTGAGCCTTGCGTTCCTCCGCGTCCCGGTATGCCTCGATGAATTGGTCCTGCCGAGCAATCACCGTCTGCGCGAGGTCGGGCTTGGCGAGATACGCTTCGAATATGCGGAAGCCGTCGACATTGGCAACGATTGCGAGCACGATTCCGACGACAATCGACCAGCGCTGAGAGCGGCGTTTGAAAGACGCGGAAACCGCGGACCCGAATTCCTCGTACTTGCAGGCGAGCCGATACAACTCGAGCTTGACCACGTCGGCGGCCTGAGCGGCGAGCTTGCGGACCTTGGGAAGCTCCACCAGGCGCCGGAGCACGTGCTCCATCGATACCTTGTCGTATACCCCGTGCCTCAGGCTTCGCCAATCGATGTCCTCGATGGCCTCCTCGACCGTCCGGCCGTCACCCAGCGTTTTCGGCATGTGCTCGGTGAGGCCCTCTGCCGGATTCTCGATGACCTTCGTAAAAAACGTCCAGCGCTCGTTCTCGTCGAGCCCGAGGGTCCCCTTTGGCAATTCACCGTTCAGCAGGCGCATTAGCTGCACGAGATTCTTCTTTCGCATGAGCACGCTACGCAGCACGACTTCCATGATCACCGTGACGACTGTGGCCAGCGCTGCCAGCGTCAGGGCGAATGCGAGGGCAGCGTCCAGAAGTTCCATGAGTTCCCCCTGCTTTCAGCGGCGCGTGATGGCCCATCGGGACCCATACGCGCCAATATGCATCGATTGTTCTAGAGACAATGTAGTCAAACTCACATCGCCCGGCTCTCCGGCTCGCGAGCTTGCCGTGGATGGGCGTCAATCGGCGATCGGACTTCGGCAACGGAGCGGCGACGGTGAGTTTACTCACTGCATGGCGAGCCCTCGAAGGTGCAACGTTCTGCTCGGCGCTGCGCCATCTTTCCTGCAACCCACTGTCGGCACTCCCCGGGCCGGAGGCCGGAGGTTTTGCGTTAGAATGCCTCCGATGGCGAAGGTCGAGCTGACAAGACACCTCTACACGTTTTTCCCCGACCTGGAGGGAAGAGACATCCTCGTCGAGGCGTTCACGGTTGCCGACGTGGTCCGCCAGATGGACAAGGTCGCGCCCGGCTTTGCTTTCTACGTCTGTGACGAACGCGGCCGACTGCGCAGGCACGTCAACATCTTTGTC
>JBFICP010000200.1:0-6137 GCA_041581935.1 Gammaproteobacteria bacterium
ATCGCGGAGCTGATCGCCCACGAGATTGATGGACACGATGGTTATCAGAAGCGCGACGCCGGGAAAGAAGCTGATCCAGTACTTGCCGCTCAACATGTATTCGAAACCGTTGGAGATCAGCAGTCCGAGCGAGGGCTCGGTCTGAGGGAGACCCACGCCGAGAAAGCTCAACGTGGCTTCCAACGAGATGGCATGCGCGGTCTGCAACGTGCCGACGACGATGAGCGGCGGAAGAACGTTCGGAAGCAGGTGTCGAAACACGATGCGCCGATGACTGAGCGCGAGACAAGTGGCCGCTTCAATGTATTCTTTCTGTCTTTCGACAAGTGCGCTGGCACGTACCGTACGCGCGTAATAGGCCCACTGGGCAATTACCAGGGCGATGATAATCTTGTCTACGCCCTTGCCGAGTATGGACAAGAGGATGAGGGCAATGAGTATGGCGGGAAAGCTGAGCTGCAAATCCACCACGCGCATTATCAATGAGTCGGTGCGACCGCCGAAGTAGGCCGCCGACAGACCGACCGCCATACCGATACAAAGTGCGATGATTCCGCTCATGACGCCGACGCCGAGGCTCGTGCGCAACCCGTAGAAGATAGCGCTCAGCATGTCGCGGCCGGCCCCGTCGCTGCCGAGAACGAAGGTCATACCGCCGAGCGACTTCTCGCCCGGTGGAAGGCGGCTGTCCATGACATCCACAATCGCCAGATCGTAGGGATCCTGAGGCGATATCCATGGCGCGAAGATGGCGATGAAGAGAATCATTGCAAACACGACGATCGCCGCGGTCGCGACCCTGCTGTCGAAGAAATCCGAGAGGAAACGCCGAAACGGCGTCTGAACCGGGGCTACCGAGGCGACCGTCCCGACCTGCGTCGCGTGCTCGCTGGTCGTGCTCATGACTTGACGTCCTTCAGCCGGACTCGTGGGTCGAGGATGGAGTAGAGAATATCCACGATCAGGTTAATGACGATGAACATCAGAACGGTAATCATCAGATACGCGACCACCACCGGCCGGTCGAGAAGCTGAATGGAATCGATGAGCAGCTTGCCCATCCCCGGCCAGGCGAAAACCGTTTCGGTAACCACCGCGAAGGCGATCACGCCGCCGAGCTCGAGTCCCAGGACCGTGACCACTGGGATCAGGATATTCTTCATGATGTGCACGAGCACGACGCGGGAAGAGCTCAAACCCTTGGCCCGAGCGAACTTGACGTAATCCTGTAGCGCCACCTCGCGCGTCCCGGCGCGTGCAAGTCGAATCACCAGCGACATTTTGAACAGCGCAAGATTAAGCGCCGGCAGCAGCAGGTGCTTCAAGCCGTCCCAGTTGAGAAAGCTCACCTGAATTCCGAACAGCGTTGTCGTATCGCCACGGCCGGTGGAAGGCAGCCAACCCAGCATTACGGCGAAAACCATGATGAACATCAGGCCGACCCAGAAGGTCGGGAGGCTGAAACCCAGTATCGAGCCCGCCATGATGGTCTTGCTCGCCTTGGAATCCGGCTTGAGGCCTGCGTATACGCCGAGTGGAATTCCGATCACGATCGCGATGAACATCGCCGCGAAGGCGAGCTCGAGGGTCGCCGGCATGCGCTGCAGGATGAGCTTGAGGGCGGGCTCGGCGAAGATGAAGGACTTTCCGAGATCGCCTTTCAGCGCATTGACGAGAAAGTACCAGTACTGCTCGTGAATCGGCCGGTCGAGTCCGAGAGCCCGAATGGCCGCCTCGATGTCTTCCTGGTCGGCCTCGGGATTGATAAGCATGTCGACGGGATCGCCGACGATATTGACGCCGAAGAACACCAGCAACGACATCACGAAGACGACGACGATGCTCTGCAGCACGCGGCGGGTGATGAAGACGGACACGGCGTCTCATGCTGTCATCAGATGACAGCTCCTTTCGGCTGATGAATCAAAGGGCGGCGCCGCAGCGCCGCCCTATTTGGCTCGACGGCTACTCGCTGATGACGTCGGTTGCAACCGTCGCTTCGTCGGTGCGTGCACGGTACTTGATGCCCTTGCGCGCCGCCCAGGTATTCACCTGATAGTGAAGCGGGATGATGGCAACGTCTTCGATGGCAATCTCGGTGGCCCTGGCGAGCAGATCCTGTCGCTTGGCATCATCGACGGTGGCAAGCGCATCCTCGATGAGCTTGTCGACCTCCGGATTGGAGTAACGCCCGCGGTTCGACGCTCCGAAGCCGCGCTCCTTGTCGTACGTGTGAATCAACGACTTGAGCGGCGACGACGCCTCACCGGTTCCCGATCCCCAACCGACGAGGATGAAGCTGAACTCAGGCGTTCCATTGGGACCGCCCCGCGAGGCGCGCTTGAAGTAGACGCTACGCGGCATGGTAACGACGTCTGTCTGAATGCCGACGCGCGTCAGCATCTGGGCGACCGCCTCGGCAATCTTTGCATCGTTGATATAGCGGTCGTTGGGACCATGAATGGTCAGCTGGAATCCGTCGCCGACACCGGCTTCGGAGAGATTGCGTTTCGCCTGTTCAGGGTCGTGCTCGACGGGCTTGAGATTCGGGCTCCTGCCGAAAAATCCCTCCGGGAGTAGCTGACCGGCCTTGATGGCGATGCCTTCCATCACCCGCGAGACGATGGCATCTCTGTTGATGGCCTGGGAGATCGCCATGCGTACGCGCTGATCTTTCAAAGGATTCTTGATGTCATCGCCATCCTTGTCCTTGACGAACGGTGAATCGTCCCGGTCGTGATCGAGGTGCAGATAAATGACGCGGTTCGAGATGCCCTGACTCAGGGTCAGATTCGGATCGTTTTTCAGGCGCTCGATATCCGCGGTGGGGGTCTGCTCGATGAGATCCACGTCGCCCGCGAGCAGCGCCGCGACGCGCGACGGTCCGGACTTGATGGCCTTCAAGGTCACCTTGGTCCATTCCGCCTTGTCGCCCCAGTAGTTCTCGTTGCGCTCGAGCACAATGCGATCGCCCGGGACGTACTCGACGAATTTGTAGGCGCCGGTTCCGATGGTCGCCTTGCCCGAATTGTAGTCCTCGGTCTTTGCGCCTTCGCCGTGCTTGCGCGAAACGATGCTGAAAGTCGACATGTCGTTCGGCATCAGCGGATAGGGACGCTCGGTCTTGATGTGGACCGTGTAATCATCGATGCGGGTGATGGTCTTTCCCTTCAGATACGTGCCGAAGCTCGACGGACTGCCTTCGACATCGGGCGCGCGCTGAAACGTGAATACCACGTCGTCCGCGGTGAAGGGCGAACCGTCATGGAACTTCACACCCTCACGCAGCTTGAACTCCCAGGTCGTGTCGTCGATGGCCTTCCACGATACGGCCAGCCCCGGACGCAGTCGCTGCTTGTCGTCGGGCATGATCAGTCGATCGAACATGACCCGCGCGACGGCGTTATTGGGACCGAGATTGTGAAAATGCGGATCGATGGAAGAAGGCTCGGAAGCCAGGCCGATTGTGAGCTCTCCCGCGGCGCTAACCAGGCTCGGCACGGCCGTAAGCATGGCAGCCAGAGCAAGTACGGGCAGTTTCAGGAGTTTCATTGTTATACCCCTCTGGAGATTATTGTGATTCGATAGATCCCCGGCCGACGCCGCGGACATGGGGGTGTTTATCCTGGATCCCGAACGGGGAGTCAAATGCGGGTGAATATCCGCAAGTTCTCGCCGATGGCCGCCGGGAATGGCATTCGTCTCCTCGCGGAAGCCCAACGGGAGGAGGCTCACGGGATAGCGCGTCTTTTGTGCTCGTTTTTTCACCCGCCCCCCTGTCCCCGCAGGGACCGAGGGGATACGCCGCGCTTGTCGAGCTGCGGCATACTTCCGCGCGCTCCTTGTCTTCACCCGCCCCCCTGTCCCCCCTCCCATCGAGGGAGGGGGGGACCCTCCATTCAGGGTGGGGGTGGCACCCACTCGGTGTTTTCGTCGAGGGGGTAGACGGGGCGCGGGAGGTTTTTCCACTCGAAGCGCTCGAGAACCGGGGAGGTGAGTCCGGGAGTGTCGATCTCGTAGACCTGATCGGGGCCGAACCAGGGGTCGAAACCGGCGCGGAAATGGCCGCGGGACTTCACGCATACGCAGCGCGCCGCCCCGATATCCAGGTCCAGCATCTCAAAGAACACCGGATCGGCGGTCTGGCGCCGATGGCTGATGACTACCACCGTGACCCCGCCTTCACCGCCGAGCGCCAGGGCGCAACTGGGACCGAGCGCCAGGGCGCGATCGGCGTACAGGCCGCGGCGCCCGACGACGTTGCCGTCGCCCAGCGCCACGACCTTCGCCGGCGCGCTGAAGCGCTTCGAGAAAGCGCTCTCGGCAACCTCGTTGAAGACCGCCTCAAACTCGGCACCGGCACCCAGCCGATGGGCCTCGGCCGCCAGCCGGGCATCGCAGAACGAGCCGAAGAGCACGCCGCGGGCGCCAGCCTCCAGCAAGGCGGCCAGAAGCCAGGTGGTCGTGCCGAGCCCGCCGCCTCCAGGATTGTCTCCTGCGTCGGAGAAAATGACCGCCGGCGCCGAAGTGTCGCCGCCCACCCGTAAGGCCAGTGCCACGGCCTCGTCGAGCGACGTCAGACGCTTTTGGAAGCGCTGTCGTTCGGCCCAGCCGCGCGCCGCGATCTCGACGGCGAGCGCACGGGCAGGGGCGGCGGCGTCGCGCCCCGTCACGACGACGGCGAGCCCGTTCTTCGGCGTGTCGCCGAATACGAAGCCTCCGAACACCGACACGTTGAAAATACCTCCGGCGAGCTCGCGCTTGCGCCGTTGCCCGAAATCGATGAGATCCGCGTAGGGACCTGCGCGTGTCAACAGCACGACACTTGGCGGAGTGAGCGGCAGACGGATAAACGCGCCGTGCGCACGGGCCCCAACGAGAATCGTGCGCAAGCTGTGGGCCGCTTCCTCTCCCCGCTCGAGCATGTCGACGTGAGGATTGGTCTGATAGCCGATGATCAGATCGGCTTCCTCGACGAGTCGCTCGGAAATATTGGCGTGCAAATCCAGGGTCACGACGACGGCCGCGTGCGGACCGACCGACTCGCGAATACGAGCCACCATCTCGCCGTCCGGATCATGGATCTCGGTCGTCGTCATGGCGCCGTGATTGCACACATACACGGCATCGACCGGGCCGGATTGCTCGAGCGCCGCGATCATCGCGTCGACGGTCGCCGAGAAGAATCCGTGCTCCACCGGGCCCCCAGGCTCGGCGCCCGTGAGTATGAGTGGCACGGGCTGCCAGGGTCCCGTGGCGTGCATGGCGCGCACAAAAGCGGTCATCTCCATGGGCATGGTGGAGTGATTAGCGCTCGCCTCGTGGAGAATCTCCGCGCCTTCG
Organism: Gammaproteobacteria bacterium; assembly: GCA_041581935.1. GTDB lineage: Bacteria > Pseudomonadota > Gammaproteobacteria > HK1 > HK1 > JAABYT01. Next base: position 5,344 of record JBFICP010000200.1, read on the forward strand.
AGAAAATAACGGCCACGGAAATCGTCCTCGCTCACGACCGGCGCGAAGGAGTTGCTCTCCAGAATGAAACCGGCGAGGGCGACACGTGGCGATCGATTTATGTTCATGGCGCTAATGGTGATTACCCTGATGACCTCGGCGCATAGTACCCTATGGGCGGAATCTGCAACCCGGAGGCGGGAGCTCGCTCGTGAATCTGGTTCGGCTCGCGAGCAAATTCGCGCCTACAGGTGACAACCCAATGCACTGCCGAAAAGGGATCTCACGTGCCCGATAAAAGCATCGACATGATCTCCCGGCTCATCGCCTTCGACACGACGAGCCGCAACTCGAATCTCGCGCTCATGGAATTCGTGATCGCGCATTTGAAGAGCCTCGGAATCGCGTCTGAGCTCGTTCACAACGACGAAGGCACGAAGGCAAATCTCTATGCGACCCTCGGCCCCGCCGACCGGCCGGGTATCGCGCTGTCCGGTCACACCGACGTGGTGCCTGTGGATGGCCAGGACTGGCACACCGATCCGTTTCGGGTCGTGGAAAAGAACCATCGGCTCTATGGACGCGGCACTTCGGACATGAAGAGCTTCATCGGCGTATGCCTCGCGCTCGCGCCGGAATTTCTCGCGCGCGATATCACCACGCCACTGCATTTCGCTTTCTCCTATGACGAGGAGATCGGCTGCGTCGGAGTGCGCGGACTGATCGATGCACTCGCCGCTCGCCCCGTCAGGCCGTCGGCGGTGATCATCGGAGAGCCGACCGAAATGAAAGTCGTGCGCGCCCACAAGGGAAAG
>JBFICP010000201.1:0-6107 GCA_041581935.1 Gammaproteobacteria bacterium
ACAGGCGTGGCCGCTTTCGCGAATGGCGGCCGCCAGGGTGCCATCGGCGATCTCCTGGGCGGCGGCCGCGCCGAGCCAGCCGATCGAAGCCGCAACCAGCGCGATTTTCACTGATTTCTGCATTTCCATGTGCTCCTTCTTTTGTCTTGGGACGGGGGCTTCATCCGGCCGCGTTCACCCGCGGCCTGCCCTCGAGGAATGCGATGATATTGTCCACCGCCGCTTCGTTGGTGGCCACCACCGCCTCCGGGGTCTGATCGGCAGCGTGTGGCGTGAGCACCACCCGCTCGCAGGCGAGTATCGGGTCATCTGCGGGAACGGGCTCGGGGGAAAACACGTCGATGCCCGCCCCGAACAGCCGCTCCGACTCGAGCGCCTCGACCAGTGCCGCGTTGTCGACCACGTCGGCACGGGCGCCGTTGAGGAGAATCGCGCTCGGCTTCATGCGGGCGAGCTCCTCCGCGCCGATGAGCAACCGCGAGTCGTCGCTCAGCCGTACGTGTAGGCTGACGACGTCGCAGCTTTCCAAAAGTGCGTCGAGCGCGACGTAGGTGACGCCGAGCGAAGCGGCACGCTCGGGCGTGGGATTGAAGGTCCAGGCGAGGACCTCCATGCCGATGGCCTTGCCGAGCCGGGCCATTTCCGCACCGATAGCGCCGGTTCCGATCACGCCGAGTCGCTTGCCCTGCAGCATGACGTTGGTCGGCAGCAGCCAGCGGCCGGCTTTCAGCGCGGCGGTTTGAACCGCTGCCTGCTTCGCGACCGCGAACATCAAGCCGAACATGTGCTCGGCGACGAAGGGTGCATTCACGCCCGGCTGGTTGGAGACCACGATGCCGCGCTCGCGGGCCGCATCGAGGTCGATGGCGTCGGTGCCGACGGAGCAGGTCGCAATGAGCCTGAGCTTCGGCAGGCGCGCGAACTCCGACTCGCGCCAGGTAACGCTGGAACGCGAGTTCAGGATCACCTCGGCATCGCGCACGCGGGCAATCTTCTCGTCGTCATTGGCCGGGCGATTGGAGTGAACGATCACCTCGCCCCAATTCGCGAGTCGCTCGAGCGCCGGCGACCCGCAAATCTGGGGCGGATCGTCCCCCGGAATTACGATCGTCACACGTTCGCTCATCTACGTTGAAGTCTCCCCGGTCGAAAACGCGAGCCATTGCTTCGTCGAGTCACCGCTATCCTACGGTGCGCTCGCACGATTGTTAACCGAGCTGCCGAGTTTTTCACGAGTTTCCCGCTACGGGTTGAGCAATCGTCAGTAATTTAAGTCCTCGCCCGGGTACAGGGTCGAGCTGTGACGCCGTCGACACGAGTTTCGGAGCTGCATTTCTATACTTTTTCATCTGACCCGTGCTCGGGCGAAGCGCGCCCCCGGATACGGGGGTCGACCAAATCCACGAGGTGCAACATGTCCGATCAAGCGGACGCCGGACGGCGTTCGAACGACTCGCCGGCGCCGAGTGGCGAAAGCAGCGATGATCGACCGGCTCGTGGTTGGGGTCTGTGGCCGAAATCCGCCGAGAACCGGGCTCCCGACTGGCATGAACTCATCCACTACTGGTTCGTCCAGTACAATCCGTTGTACTTCTTCAGCGCCTTCTGCGTGCTCGGCGGTGTCTATCTGCTCGCACTGGAGCTCGACGGCAACGCTGTCGCCCACGGTGGCTGGTCCCTGGCGCAGGTGTTCCTGTTCTCGGTCATCCAGACTTACGAGCTGCTGCTGATCGCCGCCGCCGGATTTCTGGTGCACAAGATCGGACTGATGCGGCCTGCGGCAATCCTCACCCTGCTCGAGGGCGTATTCCTTTTAGACTGCACCTTCCGCCTTGAAACGATATCGCATCTCGGCGCCACCGGAACGGCACTGAGCATCATCTGGGTGACCCTCGTGCCGCTGAAAGTCTGGCTTCTCGGTCGAGCGCTTCGCATCGACATGCCGGCAACGGTGATCTGGCTCGTGACGGGAGCCGCAGCGGGCCTCGCGTGCATGCTGCAGACGCTGGGCATGCCCGAGGTCAATCGGGCCATGGTCATCCTCATCGCGACCTGGTGGGGTGCGGGTCTGTTCGCATATACCGTCATCGCCAAGCCGAGAATAAGTCGGTCGTCGAAGGCGGATGAGCATTCAGACAAGATGATCAACCGCATCGCGAAATCGTTGCTCATCGTTCTGGGCGGCATTTACTTCTATCACGTGTTCAATTACGTCGCCTGGGTCGGAGTCGACGACGGCGCGGTCACGGGACCGATGGTCGGAACCGTTTTTCTGATGATCGCGCTGCTTCGACGAAGCGAACGCGAGATCTGGGTGGGCACGCTGCTCGCCTTGCTCTCGAGCTTCGTGTTTCCGCCTTCGGCGTTCGCGATGAGCGTGCTGGCGGCCGTGACGCTCGTAATTCGAGCGTGGCAATCGGGAAAGGCACGCTTTCTCGTAGGAGCGGTGCTCAGCGCATACCTCGCATCGTGGACATTCTCGTGGTCTTTCGGCGAGCCTTCCATGGCGCCCTTGTGGTCGGCCTTCCTCGCCGCCGGCGGGCTCGCGTATCTGGCATGGAGGCTGCGTGAGCCGACCGCCGTTCTCGCTCTGGTGGCGGGCGGCCTCGGGATGGTCCTGCACTACGACCTGCATCCGATGTTCCTGCTGCCGCAGACGCGGCTCGGCCTCGGGATCCTGCTGGTCGCGGTCGGCTTCGTTGCATTGACCGTCGGAGTATGGGTGAACTGGTGGTTCCGCTCGCCGAGCCGGGCGCTCGAACCACGGGCGCTCGACGCGGACGCTCTCGACACGAGCGAGGCCGGCGCCTGAGGCTAACCGGGTTGCCGTAATATCGCCATGAGCGCGTTGCCGTTTATCATAGGGTAATGGCGCTTTTCACGAAGCCACTGTGCCGTCGCGATTTTGTCGCATCCCTGGCGGCGCTCGCCCTCACGCCTACGCCGGCCCGCGCCGCGTCCGATTCGGCGCCTGGGCGAATACTCGAGCGATCGATTCCGCGCAGCGGAGAGCGACTGCCGGTCATCGGCATGGGCTCGTGGCTCACCTTCGACGTCGGCAAAGACATTCGTCTTCGCGACGCCCGTGTCGAGGTATTGAGGACGTTCTTCGACCTCGGCGGTGGAATGATCGATTCCTCGCCCATGTACGGCTCGTCCCAGGAAGTCATCGGTTACTGCCTCGCTCGCCTTGCTCACAAGCGCGCCCTGTTCTCCGCCACCAAGGTGTGGACCTGGCGAAAATTTGACGGCGTCGAGCAGATGGAAGAAGCGAGGCGCTTGTGGGGTGTCGAGCGGTTCGATCTCATGCAGATACACAATCTGCTCGGTTGGGAGGGCCATCTGCAGACGCTCCTCGCCGACAAGGCCGAAGGCCGCATACGCTACATCGGCGTGACCACGTCCCATGGACGTCGCCACGATGACATCGAGAAAGTCATCACCGAGCACCCCATCGACTTCGTTCAGTTCACCTACAACATTCTCGACCGCAGGGCGCAAGAGCGCCTGCTGCCGGCCGCTGCCGATCGCGGTGTCGCGGTCATCGTCAACCGGCCGTTTCGTAGAGGGGCGCTGTTCGACTACTTTGCGCGCTACCCGCTGCCCGAGTTCGCAGCCGAGATCGATTGTGCGAACTGGGCTCAGTTCTTCCTCAAGTTCATCGTCTCCCATCCGGCTGTCACCTGTGCGATTCCCGCCACCTCGCGGGTCGACCACATGCGGGAGAACATGGGTGCCCTGCACGGACGACTTCCCGATCAAAATACTCGAGAGCGAATGATCCGATACGTGGAGAGCCTCTAGCCTCTCGAGATACCCGTCACGTCGCGCAGGAAAGGCGACACCTCGGCCGCGTTCACCGCGGAGAGCGTATGCAGCCCGAGATGAATGTCCCGCGCGGCGCATCACTCGCGTACCGCGTTGCAGCGGCTATCGTCGAAGCTTTCCAGCGCGTTCGGCGCGATGTCGACCTGAGCATCGACGTAGCGTACGTCGTTTGATGCCGCCCAGGCGATACCTTCTTCGAGCGGCAGCTTGCGACCGAGATCGATGCCTATTCGTTCACGCAACGTCATCGCCTGAGTCTCCCGAATTCCCCTGCGGGGGGGAGGCCGTATAGTGAATCCACGCGCAGCGAAGAATATCATCGGTTGCATCGCGTCAGGTCGGCCACGCTCATGAACTATCAGGCTCTGTTCGCACGCTCCAATAAGATTGCGCGCGCCGCCCTCATCGGGGTCGGCGAGTTCGGGCGCTCCCTCGTATCCCAGTCACGGGGCATCGACAATCTGGACATCCGAGTGCTGTGCGACCGCGATCTTCGGGCTGCTCGCGAGGCCTGTCGGCGCGCAGGAATTCCCGACGACGCGATCGCCCTCAGTGATTCGCCGGCTTCCGCGCGAAAACATTTCGACCGCGGCCACTGCGTGCTCGTCGAGGACAGCCGGCTGGTGATGGAGCTCCCCGTCGACATCGTCGTGGAAGCCACCGGCAATCCGGAGGCCGGTGCCGCCAATGCCGCCGCCGCGCTCGCCGCCGGTAAGCACGTGGCGATGGCGACCAAGGAGGCGGATTCGGTGATTGGGCCGTTGCTGCATCGACGCGCCCGGGACGCGGGCCTGACTTATACGCCGGTGGACGGCGATCAGCCGAGCCTGCTGCTGGGCTTGCTGTCGTGGGCGAGTGTCCTGGGACTCGAGGTGGTGGCGGCCGGCAAATCCAGCGAGTACGACTTCGTCTACGATCCACAGTCGGAAACCGTGTCCTGGCGGGATTGCCGCATCGAGGTGCCCGGGCTCGCGGCCCTGTGGCATCTCGACCCTGACGATCGCGCCGGAACCATCGCCAAACGCGCGCTCGCGTTGGCGGCACTGCCCCAGCGAACGGTACCCGATCTGTGCGAAATGGGGCTGGTCGTGAACGCCAGTCGACTGCAGCCGGACACGCCGAGCTTTCACGTGCCGATCGCGCGCACCGTTGAGGTCCCGGACGTGTTGTGCCCGCGTACCGACGGTGGAATTCTCGCCGAGCGCGGCGTCATCGACATATTCAATTGTCTGAGACGGCCCGACGAAACCAGCTTCGCGGGCGGCGTGTTCATCGTCGTGGCCTGCCGCGATGCCACGACGTGGCGAACATTGCGTGACAAAGGTATACCGGTGAGCGGCGATCTGGGATACGCGCTTCTCTACAATCCCCAGCATCTCCTCGGCGTCGAAGCGCCCGTTTCGATTCTTTCCGCGGTCCTGTTGAATCAGTCGACCGGCGGCGTGGAGATCGAGCATCGCTGCGATTTGGTGGCGCGCGCCACGCGCGAGTTCGCCGCAGGGGAGGTGCTGACCATCACCGATCACCACCATCATGAGGTCGACGGGCTCGAGCCCATGCTGGTGCAGCCGGCGAAGGCGACCGACAGCAATCCGCTGCCTTATTACATGGCCGTGGAAAGACGACTGACGCGCGCGCTACCGGCCGGCACCATCCTCGGCTGTGACATGGTCGAGCACGACGCCGACAGCGCGCTATGGTCTTTGCGCGCCGAGCACGACGGCCTGCGGAGCTGAGAATCCGATGGGCGGCGGACGATCCACCGGGTCGGAATTGACTCCGACCCGGCAGCTAGTCGAACGCGCTCAGGCCGCGATCTTGCGTTCCCGAACCTCGGCCACAACTTTCTCGGCCACGCTCGCGGGACAGTCCGCGTAGTGCGAGAACTCCATCGAGAACTGGCCGCGGCCGGATGTGATGGTGCGCAGATCGCCGATGTAGCCGAACATGTCGGAGAGCGGCGCATCAGCCTTGACGCGCACACCCGTGGCGCCGGCTTCCTGGCTCTTGATGATGGCCCGGCGCCGGTTGAGATCGCCGATGACATCACCGACGTGCTCGTCCGGCGTGAACACATCGACCTTCATGATCGGCTCGAGCAGCTTCGGCGCCGCCTTCGGGATGCTCTGGCGGTACGCGGCGCGTGCTGCGGTCTCGAAGGCGATCGCGGATGAGTCCACGGAGTGGGCCGCGCCGTCGGTGAGCGTCACTTTCACGTCGAGCATCGGGAATCCGGCCAGTACACCCTCGACGAGGCTGGTCGCGAAGCCCTTCTCCAC
>JBFICP010000202.1:0-6104 GCA_041581935.1 Gammaproteobacteria bacterium
GCCGCTCATCGAGCATGTGGTCGCGGGTGCCGTCAGCATGTTTCCGTTCTTGAGCCGGCTGCGTCTGATGCGCACCTGGGGCGGGGTCATGGACATGACCATGGACGGCAGTCCCATCATCGGCAAGCTGCCGGTAAAGGGGCTGTATATGGATGGCGGATGGTGCTACGGAGGATTCAAGGCGACGCCCGGTTCCGGATGGGTGTTCGCTCACACCATCGCCGAGGACAATCCCCATCCTCTCAACGAAGCCTTTACCCTCGAGCGTTTCAATACCGGCTACCTGCTCGACGAAAAAGGCGCCGGCGCGACACCCGGTGCGCACTGATCTGCATGCGAACAATTGATCGTCAACGAATGGACACCGCCCCTGCGTTAGCGCGCTTGCACGCGAGTGCGGCCCGGCTCGTGAGCAATCATGCTCCTGCCGTGGGTTCGTTCATGTGCGCGCGCGCATTAGCTCACTCATAGCGAGAAACCGATGCTACTCATCCCCTGTCCCTGGTGCGGCGAGCGCGCACAAACAGAGTTTGCATACGGCGGCGATGCGACCGTGGAACGGCCGCCGGACCCCGCGCGGGTGTCACGCGAAGAATGGCTCGACTACGTGTATCTGCGCGATAACCCCCGCGGTCCACATCTGGAGTGGTGGTATCACGCGGCCGGTTGCCGGCGCTGGTTGCAGGTGCGCCGCGACACGCTCACCCACGAAGTGCTGGGCTCGGCCCCGCCGGGAGAGCGTGTGGAGGATGGCTCCGGGTGAGCAGCCAGCCGTACAGAAAGCTCGAAGGCGGTCTCATCGATCGCGACCGGCCGCTCGCGTTTCATTTCGACGGCTGTGTCTACACCGGCTTCGCCGGCGATACGCTGGCTTCGGCGCTGCTCGCCAATGGTATCCGGCTGGTAGGTCGCAGTTTCAAGTACCACCGCCGGCGCGGCATATTCGGAGCCGGTTTCGAAGAGCCGAACGCGTTGATCACGCTGCGCGAGGGCAATCGCCACGAGCCGAATCTACGCGCCACCCAGATCGAGCTCTACGACGGCCTGACGGCGACAAGTCAGAATCGCTGGCCGTCGCTGGATTTCGATGTGGGCGGTATCAACAATCTCTTGTCCCGGTTTTTGCCTGCGGGGTTTTACTACAAGACGTTCATGTGGCCCGGCAATGCATGGATGTTCTACGAGCGCTTTATTCGTGCCGCGGCTGGTCTCGGCAGGGCGCCGCTGCGGGGCGACCCCGACTACTATGAACGGCGCCACGCGCACTGCGACGTATTGGTGGTGGGCGCCGGCCCGAGCGGACTGAGCGCCGCCCTTACGGCGGCTCGAAGCGGCGCGCGCGTCGTTTTGGTCGACGACAATCCGGCTCTCGGGGGAAGTCTCCGCGGTCAGTCGGCGACCATCGACGACGTGCCGTCGCTCGCATGGGTGGACGAGATCGCCGGGGTGCTCGCGGGGCTCGACAACGTGCGCGTGCTCACCCGCTCGACAGCCGTCGGGTACTACGATCAGAATCTCGTTGCGATCTGCGAGCGGGTCGCCGACCACGTGGCGAAACCGGAACCCCACCAGCCGCGCCAGCGTCTGTGGTGGGTGCGCGCGAAACGGGTGGTGCTCGCGACTGGAGCAATCGAACGTCCCATCGTTTTCGCAAACAACGACTTGCCAGGCGTCATGCTTGCTTCGGCGGTCCGTACCTACCAGCTGCAGTATGCCGTCAAGTGTGGACGGCGCGCCGTGGTTTTCACCAATAACGACAGCGGCTACGCGTGCTTGTCGTCACTCATGGGCGGCGGAGTGCCGGTGTCGGCGGTGGTGGATTCGCGCCCGTCGGGTCCCGGAGACGCGGCTCGTGGCGTCGTCGAAGCGGCTGGTGTCGAGCTCCTGTGTGGTCATGCGGTGATAAGTGCGCGCGGCAAAAAAAGTGTGACCGGCGTCGAGGTGATGGCGCTCGCCGACGGTGGCAACCGCGTTGACGGCAATGCGCGCAGCATCGACTGCGATTTGGTGTGCGTATCCGGCGGCTGGAATCCAACCGTGCACCTGTTTTCCCAGTCCCAGGGTAAGCTCCGTTACGATCCGGATCTCACCAGCTTCTTGCCCGATCACTCCCGCCAGGCGGAAGTTTCCGCGGGCGCCGCGCGCGGGCAGTTCGCGTTGGGTGCGTGTCTGCGCGAAGGTCTGGAGGCCGGCGCGCAAGCGGCGCGCCTGGCGGGCTTCACTCCGCCTCGTGATTTACGTCCGGCGCGCGCCGAAGATGCGCCCGAGGCACCCTTGCAGGCATTATGGGTCGTGCCCTTGCCACGCGGACGTCGCGGCAAACGCTTCGTCGATCTGCAGAACGACGTGACGGCCGAGGACGTCGCGCTGGCCGATCGCGAAGGCTATCGCTCTGTCGAGCATCTGAAGCGCTACACGACTTTAGGCATGGGCACCGACCAGGGGCGAACCAGCAACGTCAACGGTCTCGCCATTCTCGCGCAGCTTCAAGGCAGCGAAATCTCGAGCGTCGGCACGACCACATTCCGGCCGCCCTTCACACCCGTGGCCCTCGGTGCGGTCACGGCACGCGAGGTCGGCGCGGATCTCGCACCGCTGCGCCTGAGTCCACTGCACGATTGGCATGCTCGGGTCGGCGCGAACTTTGTCACCGTCGGACTTTGGCTGCGCGCCCAGTACTACGCGCGCCCCGGCGAGGGCATGATGGATGCGATCAACCGCGAGGTGCTGGCGGTGCGCAATCACGTCGGGCTGGTCGACGTGTCAACGCTCGGAAAGATCGAAATCCAGGGACGCGATGCCGCGGAGTTTCTAGAGCGCGTGTACATCAATCGGTGGACCAACTTGAAAGTCGGACGGGTTCGTTACGGCTTCATGCTGCGTGAGGACGGTTTCGTTCTCGACGACGGCACCACCACACGCATTGGCGAGAATCGGTTTTACATGACAACCACCACGGCCCAGGCGGGTCCCGTGATGGCCCACCTCGAGTATTACGCCCAGACCGTGTGGCCGGATCTGCACGTGCATTTCACCTCGGTAACCGACCAGTGGGCCGGCATGGCCATCGCAGGTCCACGCGCGAGGGACGTGCTCGCCATCGCTTGCGAAAACTGTGACGTTGGCGACCAGACACTGCCGTTCATGGGTTATCTCGAGTGCACAATTGCCGGGGTAACGGTACGGTTGTTCCGCATGACGTTCTCGGGAGAGATGGCTTACGAGGTGCACACGCCGTCCGACTACGGCATCCGGGTGTGGGAAGCGCTGATGGCGGCGGGAAAGGAATTCGGCATCACACCGTACGGCACCGAGGCGATGTCGGTGCTTCGAATCGAGAAAGGCCATGTGGTGGGCGCAGAGCTCGACGGGAGAACTATACCGGCCGACTTCGGTTTCGAGCGCATGCAGAAAAAGGACGCCGATTTCATCGGCAAACGATCGCTAGAGCGCCCGGGGCTCGCCTACGGGCCGCGCAAGCGCATCGTCGGTCTTACGTCTGAGAATGGCCGCAAGATTCCGCGCGGTGCCCAGATCGTATGGAATCCGACGGCGCCCAAGCCCGTCGCGATGCTCGGTCACGTGAGCTCCACCTGCTTCAGTCCCAATCTCGGCAACTACATCGCGCTCGCGCTTCTCGAGGATGCCGACGCCTACGAGGGCAAGCTGCTCTACGCATCGTCGCCGCTCACCAGCAGTCATGTGCCGGTGCGCGTCGGGCACTCTGTGTTCATCGACCCTGAAGGATTGCGTCCCCGTGGCTGACAAGAAACGACGCTCGGCACTCGAGCGACACTACGAGCCCGGCCGCTACGGCGCCACCGGCACCGGTGCGCCTGGCATCACGCTCTTCGAGCGCCGCGGCCTTGCCATGGCCCAGGTCAACGGCGCTCCCGAAGAAGGTGGACCACCGGTGCTCGGTTCCGTCAGCGACGGCGATGCGACGCTGCTGTGGACCGGTCCGGGGCAGTGGTTCGCGATCTCCGAGCATGCGGGCGCCGAGCGGCTCGCGGCGGATCTGGAGGAACGGCTTTCCTCGAGCGGCGCGACAGTGAGCGATCTCAGCCACGCGCGCACGGTGGTGCGGGTCAGCGGCGCCGCGTGGAGAGACCTGCTCGCCAAGGGCTGTCCGGCGGATATCGACGCGATGGTGCGGGGTGAGTGCGTCGCGAGCCTGCTCAGTCACTTCACAGTGGTGATTCACTGCGTGTCCGACGACAGCGCCGACGTGTACGTATTTCGTAGCTTCGGCGCCAGCCTGTGGGAGTGGCTGCGAGGTAGCGCCGAGGAGTTCGGTTACGCCGTGCAGGAGGCCAATTCCGGCTGATTCGCGCCGTTCGGTGTCGGGATCCGCGTCGCTTCGTCCGCGACGCGCAGCATGCCCGGCGGCACCGATGGCCTCGGTTGATGTGCCACTGACCCACTGGCATGATGGCGCGGGAGGGGTCGGGCCAAAGCGCGCCCCGGGCAATTAGAACGATAACCAGGAGGTCGAAATGTTGAAGAAACTCCTTACCGCCGTCTCCACGATCGCCGTTGCACTTGCCTTTGGGGTACAGGCAGCGTCGGCAGGTGGCAACGACCGGCTCATGAAGGTGCTGGAGCGCGGCAAGATCATCATCGGTGTCAAGGCCGACTACAAGCCGTGGGGATTCCGCGACAGCTCCGGCAAGCTCGTCGGCATGGAAATCGACATGGCCCAGGATGTGGCGGATGCTCTCGGCGTCGAACTCGAGCTGGTACCCGTCCAGTCGTCGAATCGCATGCAGTTCGTTCAGCAGGGCAAGATCGACATGATGATTGCCACGATGTCGGACAAGGCCGATCGCCGCAAGGTCGTCGGCATCGTCGATCCGAATTACTACACGTCGGGCACCAACGTGCTGGCAAGCAAGCAAGCGGGCTTGAAGAGCTGGGAAGATCTTCGCGACAAGCCGGTGTGCGGCAAGCAGGGCGCTTTCTACAACAAGGGCGTGTCCAAGAAGTACGGCGCCAAAATCATCGCCTTCGTCGGCAACGCCGAGGCCAAGCAGGCGTTGAAAGACGGTCGCTGCGTCGCCTGGGTGTATGACGACTCATCCATCATGGCGGATCTGGCATCGGGCGATTGGGACGATTACGAAATGCCCCTCGCTACCGAGGACGATACCCCCTGGGGTCTCGCGGTGCCGCTGGAAGAGCGCGACAAGCTTTTCGGTCGATTCATGGCCGGCATGACCTATGATTGGCACGCCAGCGGGCGTCTCATCGAGCTCGAGAAGAAGTGGGGCATTCAACCCACCGCGTATTTGCAGCAAATGCACGAGCGTTTCAAGCCGTACACGCCGCAGTAGGCTAGCTGAATGCCGGGTGGCGCGGCCTGCGCCGCCCGGTTTGACTGGCTTCGCCCCCCTGTAGGAACGATCTCGCTCCTACGGGGGCTTGGTTCGAGTCAATCGTTTTTTCGAGACTGATTCGCACTCGAGGGGGGCACCCGTGGAAGCATTCTCCGAATGGTTCCGGCAACTCTACGAAACCACCGGGTGGAACCTCGTGTTCATGTACGAGGAGTACGAGCGCGAGCGGCTGCTGGCGGCCATGTGGACGACCATCAAGCTGTCGGTCTATTGTCTCGTGTTCTCGCTCATCGTCGGCGTCGTCGGTGCCTGGGCCCAGGGTGCGAAGTCGGCCATCCTGCGCAATTTCATGTACTGGTACATTCAGGCGTTTCGTAACACGCCGCCGCTCGTTCAAATTCTGTTTTTCTACTTCGTCATCGGCAACCTTCTGCCAACCTATGATGCCGGCGGCTACCGCGAACAATACATCGGTGCCTTCGGCTGGGCCGTCGTCTCGTTGTCTTTCTTCGCCGGCGCGTTCAATGTGGAAATCTTCCGCTCCGGCATCGAGGCGGTGCCTACCGCCACCGTCGAAGCCGCCGAGTCGCTCGGCTACAGTCGACTGAAGGCCTACGTCTATATCGTCCTGCCGCTCGCGTTCCGGGTGAGTCTGCCGGCCCTCAACAACAATCTCGTCAATTTGGTGAAGACCACAACACTCGCCTATGTCATTGCGGTTCCCGAAATGATGTACACGGCGAATCAGATCTGGTCCGACAACGTGAA
>JBFICP010000203.1:0-6073 GCA_041581935.1 Gammaproteobacteria bacterium
CGACCGCGCCCGCGTCATAGACGTCGCATGGGAGGAGTCCGGAAAGGATACCTATCCGGTCGCGATTCAGCTGCTCGCCTATGATCGCGCCGGGTTGCTGCGAGACGTGACCGCCGTGCTCGCCAATGAGAGCGTGAACGTCGCCGCGTTGACGTCGGAGATCCATGCGCGCGAGCAGATGGCGCACGTGCGGCTCACCGTCGAGGTGACGGATCTGGCCGAGCTCAGCCGGATCATGGATCGGCTGAGTCATCTCGCCAATGTCGTCGAGGTGCGCCGCGCGAACTAGCCGTCAGTCCTGCCCGGCCGTGTGCAGCATCTCGTCGATATCGGCATCACTCAGGGTCCGGCGCCGATACATGCTGGCGGCGAGCGCTGCCAGCTCTCGGCACAGCTCCATCTCTCGACGGTGCACGATCCCGCCGCTGGTGAGCGCATCGTAGACCCGTTTCTCCACGTCCCATTCACCGGATTCGGTGCTGGAGGTCTGGTTTTCTCGTTTTGCCATCGGTCCTGACCCGTGATTCAAGTTGCCGCGCAGAATGCAATACCTGGGCGTCGCGAACTGTGGGAATCACCACAGGTCGTGGGGGGTCGCGGAAAGCGGTCGGCGGCGCGCAAACGGCTCGCACAAGTGCAAATCATGATCACGTCAGCGTACTGTCCTTGTACGCATCGGCCCGCTGAGCCTGGTTAAAGTAAACTATCAAAAGCGGGCTAATCCATCGAATTGTCAATGAGTTATAAGCATATTTTGAGACCGGCACGCGGCTTGCACGCTCGTAGACGGACACCGAGGAGGTGCACAGCCCATGACCGGACCCGGTTCACAACTTCCCGCTAATCCCGACCCGCTGGCGCGTGCTCACCGGACCCATCGGTTGGTTCGCGCGCTGCTCGCCGGCCTCGTTTTTCTGACCGCGGCCGCGGCGGCGATCGCTGCCCTGCCGCACACGATGCTGGCACGCACCGTCGATGCACATCTGACGCAGCTCGCCGACCCGCGCTCCTGGGTGCCCTGAGCGCTGCGCGCCGGCCATTGGCCGGTGGTAATCTAGCGCCGGCATCCGGATCCCCACAGCAGCCGAGGCGCGCATGTCGACGTCAGGTGGCCGGCCCGGTGGTCGCCAGGTGATCACGTGGGCGCTCTACGACTGGGCCAACTCGGCCTTCGCCACTACCGTGCTGGCGGGCTTCTTTCCGTTGTTCTTCAAGACCTATTGGAGCGCCGGCAGCGATGTCACCGTAAGCACCTTTCAGCTCGGCGTCGCCACCGCCACCGCGAGCCTCGCAGTCGCGGTGCTGGCACCGGTGCTCGGTGCCATCGCCGATCGCAGCGGCGCTCGCAAGCGTTATCTGCTGCTGTTCGCGGCAATGGGCATCGTGATGACGGGTTGCCTGGCGCTGCTGGCTGAAGGCCAGTGGCCCGCGGCCGTGGCCATCTACGTGTTCGCACTGGTCGGCTTTTCCGGTGCCAATGTGTTCTACGATGCGCTGCTGCTCGACGCCGCTCCGCATGGGCGCATCGACCGGGTCTCGGCGCTCGGTTTCGCCCTCGGGTACCTGGGTGGCGGGGTGCTGTTCAGCATCAACGTCGCGATGACGCTGTGGCCCGAAACCTTCGGTTTCGCCAATGCCGCGGCGGCGGTCAAGGCCTCTTTTCTGAGCGTGGCGATCTGGTGGGCCGGATTTTCCGTGCCGCTGCTGATATTTTTCCGAGAGGTTCCCCTCGCCGAGCCGGTTGGGGGTGTGCGCGCGGTGAGTGCCGGTCTCGTGCAGCTCGCACGCACCTTCGGTGCGCTGCGACACATGCGGGTCGTGTTCCTGTTCCTGCTGGCTTACTGGCTCTACATCGACGGTGTGCACACGGTCATCCGCATGGCCATCGACTACGGACTTGCCATCGGCCTCGCGGCCGACGATCTCATCGTGGCACTCTTGGTCACCCAGTTCGTGGGCTTTCCGGCAGCGGTAGTCTTCGGCCGGCTGGGCGAGCGCATCGGCGCGAGAACCGCCATTCTAATCGGCCTCGGCGTCTACACATTCGCCTGTGTCTGGGGCTACTTCATGCGCGCGGCGTGGGAGTTCTATGTGCTGGCCGCCATCATCGGCCTGGTTCAGGGTGGCGTGCAGGCGTTGTCCCGTGCGCTCTATGCGCGCCTGATACCGGCCAACAAGACGGGCGAGTTCTTCGGCTTTTACAACATGCTCGGAAAGTTCGCCGCGATCCTCGGCCCGCTCATCATGGGAGTCGTGAGCGTCGCAACCGGTGACCCACGGCTCTCGATTCTGGCTGTCATCGTGCTGTTCGTGGCCGGCGGCGCCCTGCTGCTGGCGGTCAACGAACGCGACGGCGTCGAGCACGCCCACGCCCTGGCCCGCGTGTAGCGCTCACGCGGCTCCGGCGCAAAAAACGGGAACACCATTCCCACGACGACAGAGAACCGGCCGGCCGATGGGGCGCTACTTCCTGTGAATCGTGTGCGGTATCTCACAGCCAGGAAGTCTCGTCGGGGGTAATCTACCGGCCACTCACCTCTTGTGAGTCCCCCGCTATCCCCCCTAACTTGGGCCGAGCTTCTCGGCCCTTTTTTTTGTCGCCGCCGCCGCGCGAGGCGTCGCTCCAATCCCCCGCGGCGCGCTCACCCATCCGCCACCCGACATTTACACCCGGTGCTAACTTCCTGATCTAGCTTCCTATTCCCGAACCGGCACCAGCCACCGCCGGGCACGCGTCGGCACCGCGATCGAGCGCTCGCGTCACCCACCGGGCCTGTGACGACCTTCACAGGACACCGGGTATCGAGACGGCCACCGACCCCGGAGTGTGACGGTGTGGGCGGGTGGCCCCGCTGACAGACGCCCCCTGCGCCGTTAAGAATGGCACCACGAATTTTTAATCAGGAATTTTTAATCATGGCTAATCACGAATCGCCGCCGGAACTGTGTCCGGGTTGTATCAAGGCCATACATTCCATGCTCGCACGGCATGAGCAGGTGGATTATTACTACTGCGAGCATTTCGAGACGCTGGCTTTGATCGGTCTGGTGGAAAACCGCATCGTTCACTGGAGCCTCTACGGGCAGGTGTCACCCAACGAGGCGGCGGAGCTGTTAGCCAAGTCCGTCAGCCTCAGCAAGATGGTGGATGACATGGCCGGCCCACAGGTCGTCCATTGACGGCCCGGGTCACTCGATCGGCGGGCGCCGCGTGCGCCTCCCGAGGTTCTCTTCGAGCGCGCGCGCCGCGACCCTGAACGCGAGCGTATCGGTGCTGCCGTACATAGCGCCAAAGCGATAGAGGGTGCCCGGCAGGTAGCGTTTCAGAGACTGCATCACCCACGGCTCCCTGGCGAGCCGCCGGGCGAGCCTCTCCATGGTCGCGGCGGGAATGCCGCTGCCCTCGGGCCCGTCCCAGCTGGCACCACCGAGGTGCCGGCTCACTCCGTACAGAAACCACACGAGAAGCTCCACCTCGCGCCCCGTCAGCATCAGCTCGGCTTCGATGAGGTGGTAGAGTTCGCGGCGGGTGCTGCGTCCATTGCCGATGCGTAGCTGCGCGGCTACCTGGCGCAGCCAATCGGGAGGCGGATCCAGCTCGCGGCATCGCGCCGCAATCAGTGCATCGAGTGCCTGGGCGGAGATATCCGCCGAAAAGCGGATACCCAGCTCGCGAGCGCGCTGTCTCTGTTCGTCTGTTGGCGGAACCGAGTCTGGCTCGACCATGGCCGTTCAACCCGTAAAACGCCCTGTGTTCAGTATATCGGTAGAAAATCGAACCACCGTGAGTCGTGCACGGGCAGGAATGCATCGTGTCGGAGCGTGCTACTCTACGCCCGCTGGTCAAACAACCGAAGGAGCGGAGAAATGGGGGGAGAACATTTCGACGGCATCGTCGCAATCATCATCGGCGTGCTCGGACTCGTATTGTTCATTTTATGGGTGATCCTGCCGTTCGTCGTGATCGCCATGAAGACGCGTCTCGATCGTCTTATCGAGCTCGTGAGCGTAAACAATGAAATCGTGCTGGAGTCGAACCGACTTCTCAACAAGCTTGCCAGCGAAGTCGAATCCTCGTTGAAGCGCTGAGGGACAGGCGTCACCGCGGGGAGGCCCTGCTCATGAGGCCGGGTCGGTGCTCGCGACAAAACCGATCGCCTTATCGACGACGTTCGATAACTCTTGACCTGCGCAGAAGCGACGAAAATTCTCTATGAACGCCGCGACGACATCTTCCTTGTAACCGATGTAATCGCCGGACATGTGCGGTGAGATGATGACATTGGGCATGTCCCACAAGGGGCTGTCCTGCGGCAGCGGCTCTACCGAGGTCACGTCCAGCGCCGCACCCGCAATTTCCCCGCGACGTAGCGCCTCGATGAGAGCGGATTGATCTACGATGGCACCCCTTGCGACGTTGATGAGGCGGGCCGTCGGCTTCATGGCGCGCATCTGCGCGGCCCCGAACAGGCCACGGGTTTCGGCGGTCAGCGGCACGATGATAATCACGTAGTCTGCCGCGGGCAGCACGCTATCGAGATTCTCCCGCGCGTGAACGACGGCAAAATCTTCATCGGTTGTGCGCGCTCGGCGCCCCACGCCCTCCACCTGCAAGCCCGCTCGATGGAGCAACCGCGCGATCTCGCGACCGATACTGCCGACTCCGACGATCAGTACCCGCGCGCCGATGACCAGCTCGCCAAGACGATGCTGCCAACGCCTCTCCACCTGATGCAGCGTGGTTTCGGGAAATCGTTTTGCAAAGCTCAAAATCAGGCCGAGCACGTACTCCGCCATGGCCCGATCGTAGATACCGCGAGCATTGGTGAGCACGACGTCGCTCTCGACGAGCTCCGGAAACAAAACCGCATCGACACCGGCACCCGTCCAATGTATCCACCGCAGACGATCGGCGTTCGGCCAAGCGTCGCGCAGATTTGTCTCACTGAAGCTCCAACCCAGCAATACGTCCGAACCGGGAAGCATTTCCGCAAGCTGCTCGACGTTACCGGCGAATCGCAGCTCCGCCTCGGTTGCAATGGCGTCGATGCCCGGCACCTGATCGGCCGCGCCGGCACCTTGAACGACGATGATGGGTCGTGCACTCATTCGCGACGAAGTTTTCCTTGCTGGCGGGTCGCGCCGATTATGGCAGTTTTTGTCGCAACTTTTGCCCCACGCATCCCCGCCCGCACTCGGGTGGGCCGTGAGAACGGCTCCGCCCGGTGCTATTCTGCGGCCATCGCGCACGCCACCATCCACTATCGATGACCAGCCCGTCTGCCAGCGACGAAGTCCGACTCGAGCTCGACCAGCGCGCGCAGGGCTCGGTCTACCGGTTGACCGTCTCCCGGCCCGCGAAGCTCAACACCCTCAACAGCACCATGCTGTCTGCGATGCGTGCGGCACTTGCGCGTATCCGCACCGATGACGGCGCCCGGGCGGTTATTCTGCGCGGCGCTGGCGACCGAGCATGGATCGGCGGAGCCGACATCGGCGAGATGGCAGAGCTCGACAGCGCCGGCGCGCGACGCTTCGTCGCTCGATTGCACGACGTTTGCCGGGCATTACGCGAGCTGCCGGTGCCGGTCATTGCGCGCATCGACGGGTATTGTCTCGGCGCGGGCCTGGAGATTGCAGCCTGCTGCGATCTGCGCATCGCATCGCAGACGAGCCGATTCGCGATGCCGGAGGTGCAGGTCGGCATTCCATCGGTTATCGAGGCCGCCCTGCTGCCCCGCCTGATCGGCAGTGGGCGGGCGCGCGATCTGGTGTTGACAGGTCGCCCGATCGATGCCGGGGAAGCCCTCTCCTGGGGTCTAGTGGAAACCGTGACAACGCCCGAGCGGCTCGATGTAACGATCGAGGAACGCCTGGCGATGATCCTCGATGCCGCACCCGGCGCCGTGCGAAGCCAAAAAGAGCTCTGTCGTCTGTGGGAAGAGCTGCCCCTCGACGAGGCGGTTCAAGCCGGGATGCGCGCCTTCGAGAATGCTTTTGACACAGACGAGCCACAGACTTTCATGCGCCGTTTTCTCGAGCGCCGCCGCGACTGACGCTCCACGGCGTGTCC
>JBFICP010000204.1:0-6015 GCA_041581935.1 Gammaproteobacteria bacterium
ATCGTTGACGGCAACGATCTCGAACTCATCGGTGCGCCCGCTCTCGAACACGGCGCGCAGGATGTTCCGGCCGATGCGTCCATAGCCGTTAATCGCAACTCTGATGGGCATAAGATTTCCTCGATTACGTTTGCTCAGACCCCTGCAGGAGCAAGGTCGCTCCTATCAAGAGATGTTCGTTACTCCGCCGCCACCCCTTCTACTTGAGCGGCGATGCACTCTTCGACGGCGCGCACCACGTTGTCCGCCGTCAGGCCGAAGTGCTCGTAGACCTTTTGATACGGCGCCGAGAGGCCGAAGCTGTCGACGCCGATGGCACGACCGCGCTCGCCGACATACTTGCACCAGTAGTCCGTCCCCCCGGCTTCGACCGAGACGCGCGCTTTGACCGAAGCCGGTAGCACCGATTCCCGGTAGGCCGCGCTTTGCGCATCGAAGACGTCGGTGCATGGCATCGAAACGACGCGCACGGCGATGCCCCTCTGCGCGAGGATTTCGCTGGCCTCGACGGCCAGGCCGACCTCAGACCCGGTTGCGATGATAAGCGCCCGCGGCGGACCCGCGCAGTCGCGCAGCACGTAGGCGCCACGGGCCGCGCCCGCCAGTTGCTCCTGCGTGCGCTCCTGATGCGGGAGTCCCTGGCGGGAAAAAAGCAGGCTCGTGGGGCCGCTCGCGCGTTCGATGGCATGACGCCAGGCAATCGCCGATTCGGCGGCGTCGCACGGCCGCCACACGGACATGTTCGGCATGAGGCGCAACGACGCAACGTGCTCGACGGCCTGATGGGTCGGTCCGTCCTCTCCCAATCCAATGGAGTCGTGGGTGTAGACAAACAGGCTGCGAATTCCCATCAGTGCCGCCATGCGCAGTGCATTGCGGGCGTAATCGGAAAATGTGAGGAAGGTCGCCCCGTAGGGAATGAAGCCACCGTGCAGCGCAAGGCCGTTCACGATTGCCGACATGGCGAACTCGCGCACGCCGAAATAGAGGTAGTTCCCGCCATCGGACGTGGCGGAGATCGCGCTCGACCCGGAGTGCAGGGTCAGATTCGAGCCGGTGAGATCCGCCGAGCCGCCGATCAGCTCCGGAAGCAGCGGTGCGAAACCGTTGAGCGCGTTCTGCGACGCCTTGCGGGACGCGATGTGCTCGCAGGCCTCCTGGGTTTTGACGATGAAATTCTCCGCGTGCGCGCTCCAGCGCTCCGGCAGGGCGCCGCGCGTACGGCGCTCGAATTCCGCGGCCAGCTCCGGGTGGTTCGAGCGGTATGCGTCGAATTGCTCGCTCCAGGCGTCTTCCAGAGCCTGACCCCGGGGCCGCGCGTCCCAGGCAGTGGCGATTTCGTCGGGTACCTGGAACGGGTCGTGGGGCCAGCCGATGGTCTCGCGCACCAGCGCCACCTCATCCGCGCCGAGCGCCGCCCCGTGGCTGGATTCCTTGCCCTGCTTGTTGGGCGAGCCCCAGCCGATCACGGTCTTGCAGCAAACCATCGAGGGGGCGTCGGTATTGGCCCGCGCGGCTTCGATGGCGCGTTTGACCGCCGCCGGATCGTGTCCGTCCACGTCCGGCACCACGTGCCAGCCGTAGGCGCGGAATCGTGCCGGTGTATCGTCGCTGTACCAGTTCTTGACCTCGCCGTCGATGGAGATTCCGTTGTCGTCGTAGATGACGATGAGCTTGCCGAGTCCGAGGGTGCCGGCGAGCGAGCACGCTTCGTGGGAGATGCCCTCCATCAGGCAGCCGTCGCCGACGAATACGTAGGTTCGATGATCGACGATGACGTGTTCGCCGCGGTTGAACTGCGCGGCCAGCACTTTCTCGGCAATGGCCATGCCGACCGCGTTGGCGAGCCCCTGACCGAGCGGACCGGTGGTGGTCTCGACCCCCGGCGTGTCGCCGTACTCCGGGTGCCCCGGCGTTCGCGAGTGCAGCTGGCGGAAATTTTCAATCTCGTCCATCGCGAGCGGGTAGCCGCTCAGATGCAGCAGCGAGTAGAGGAGCATCGAGCCGTGGCCGTTGGACAGCACGAATCGATCCCGGTCCGGCCACTGCGGATTGCCGGGGTTGTGGCGCAGGAAATCGTTCCACAGCACCTCGGCGATATCGGCCATTCCCATGGGCATGCCCGGATGTCCGGACTTGGCACGCTCGACGGCGTCCATGCTCAGCGCCCGGATGGCATTGGCAAGGTCTCTACGCGATGGCATGTGGCTCCCCGGGAGTCCCATCGGCCGACCAGGAACGGCGCGGCGCGATGACTGCTGTACTTGTCGGTTTCCGCGACGCCGGGGACGCCGGAAGTCGCCCGCTGATGGAGGTGACGCAGAACATCAGCAGCCTGCCTGTCGGATAACGGCCCACGCGCAGGGAAAGGCGGATTTTGACGCACTGGCCGTTGATGCGCAACGCGTCCATCCGCGCTGTCCGCAAGGTCTGCTATTGTCTTGTCGATCCGCGTGTGCGTGAAGCGTTCGAGGGCGATTGCCGTTCGGTTCCCGATGTTACGACGTCGTTCCAAGGCTGCGGCACCAATCGTCGTGCTGGCGGCGCTCGTGTGGTGCGCGTGCGTCGGCGCCCGTGCCGAGCCGTTCGAGCTGGTCGTTCAGTCTCAAGCCCACGGGGACGATACGCGCGCCGCGTTTGAAGCGCTTGTGGAGTATCTATCGGACGCCAGCGGTTATGAGCTTGCGCTGCGGGTTCCCGACAATGCGCTCGCTCACTGGCAGGCCATGAGCCGGGGAGAGGGCTACCACCTGGTTCTCGACGAGGGTCATTTCACCGATTACCGGGTGCGTCATCTCGACTACGAGGTCCTGGCGAAGGTTGCCGGCAGCGTAGGGTTCAGCGTCGTCACCGGGCCGGCGACCGTGTTCGTCGAGCCCGACGAGCTGTACGGTGAACCGGTCGCCTCACCGCCGCCACCGAGCCTCGCGGCGCTGCGCCTGGCGGCGCTTTTTCCGGATCCGATCCGCGCTCCGCTGCTGGTGGAGGTGGATACCTACGAAGAAGGCATTCGCCGTGTCGTCAATGCCGAGCTGGCCGCCGCGGTGATCCCGTCGGAGATGCTGCGCAAGCACCCTCAGTTGAATGTCGTGCTGTCTACCGAGCAGGGACCGGGGTTGGCGCTGTCCGCATCGCCGGACGTCCCGGCCACGGCCCGCGAGGTCATCAGGAGAGCCTTTCTCGCGAGCGCCGACATCGACGCCGGCCGCCGAGCGCTGGCGCGCGCGGGGCTCGCGGGATTCGAGCCGGCGAATGCCGACCTCTACGACGGCGACGCGCGGCTGCTGCGGGGCACGTGGGGTTACTGAGGATTCACACCGTGGCCGATGGACGTCAATGGACACGCGTGCGTCGCCGTGAGACGCGCGCGGGTATTGGGCGAACGCACCTCAATGGGTACACTTAGCGTCTTTTTTGACCAGCAGGTGGGGGATACATGGCGCGCACGCAGCTGATTACCTCGGAGTCGGTGTCCGAGGGCCATCCGGACAAGATGGCCGATCAGATTTCGGACACGATTCTCGATGCCGTCCTCGCGCAGGATCCCAATGGACGCGTTGCCTGCGAAACGATGGTCAAGACCGGCGTCGTCATCGTCGCCGGCGAGATCTCCACCTCCGCAATCATCGACGCCGAGCAACTGGTTCGCGAGCGCGTCAATGCCATCGGCTACGACAATACCGATTACGGATTCGACGGCAACACCTGCGGCGTATTGAACGCCATCGGCAAGCAATCACCCGATATCGCTCAGGGTGTCGACGAGACCGGGGATCGCGAGCAGGGCGCGGGCGATCAGGGCATGATGTACGGCTACGCGACCAACGAGACCGACGTGCTGATGCCGGCGCCAATCACCTTCGCCCATCGACTCGTGAAGCGCCAGTCGGAAGTGCGCCGCGGCGGCGCGCTCCCGTGGCTGCGGCCCGACGCCAAGAGTCAGGTGACGTTTCGCTACGAGGGTGCGATGCCGAAGCGCGTGGATGCGGTGGTGCTGTCCACACAGCACGATCCGGACGTCGATTCGAAAACCCTGCACGAGGCGGTCATGGACGAGATCATCCGACCGGTCATTCCCGCCGAGTGGCTCGCCAACGATACGCGCTTCTACATCAACCCCACCGGACGGTTCGTCATCGGCGGCCCGGTCGGCGACTGCGGTCTGACGGGACGCAAGATTATCGTCGACACCTACGGCGGTGTGGCGCGACACGGCGGCGGTGCCTTCTCGGGAAAGGACCCGTCGAAGGTGGATCGTTCTGCGGCCTATGCTTGTCGCTACGTCGCGAAGAACATCGTCGCCGCCGGCATTGCGGATCGCTGTGAGGTGCAGGTTTCTTACGCCATTGGTGTTGCCGAGCCGATGTCGGTCGACGTGGAGACATTCGGCACCGGAAAGATTGACGCGGAGCGCATCAGCGAGCTGGTGAGCGCGCATTTCGATTTGAAGCCCCGAGGCATCATCGAAATGCTCGAGCTGCTGCGGCCCATCTACACGCCTACGGCGGCCTACGGCCATTTCGGACGCGAGGATCAGAACTTTCCGTGGGAGCGCACCGATCGCGCCGCGGCCCTGCGCGAAGCCGCAGGACTTTGACGGAATTTTCACAGCCCGCCCGGTATGATCGTTTCATCAACATAGCGCAGGGCATCCCAGCGGAGTGAACCAATCATGACGAGCCAACCCGTTGCAAACATCGAACCCGACTACAAGGTCGCCGACATAGGCCTGGCCGATTGGGGCCGCAAGGAAGTCGCAATCGCCGAGACCGAGATGCCGGGACTGATGGCGCTTCGCGAAGAGTACAGGACGAAGCAGCCGCTCGCGGGCGCGCGCATCGCGGGCTGTCTGCACATGACCATACAGACCGCCGTGCTCATGGAAACGCTGGTCGCGCTGGGCGCGGAAATCCGATGGTCCTCGTGCAACATATTTTCGACCCAGGACCATGCCGCCGCGGCTATGGCCGCGGCCGGAATTCCGACATTCGCGTGGAAGGGCGAGAGCGAGGAAGAATTCTGGTGGTGTATCGATCAGTCGATCTTCGGACCCGACGGCTGGCGCCCGAACATGATCCTCGACGACGGCGGAGACCTCACCGCCGTCATGCACGAAAAGTACCCCGAGCTGCTCGGCGACGTGCGCGGCATTTCGGAGGAAACCACCACCGGAGTGAAGCGGCTTTACGACATGGTCAAAGACGGCACGCTCAAGTGTCCCGCCATCAACGTCAACGACTCCGTGACCAAGTCGAAGTTTGACAACCTTTATGGTTGCCGCGAGTCACTGGTCGACGGCATCAAACGTGCCACCGACGTCATGATCGCCGGCAAGACCGCCGTGGTGTGCGGATACGGAGACGTCGGCAAAGGCTGTGCGCAATCGCTGCGCGGCCTCGGTGCCACCGTGTGGATTACCGAGATCGATCCCATCTGCGCGCTGCAGGCCGCCATGGAAGGGTACCGCGTCGTCACCATGGAGCAGGCCGCTTCCGAGGGCGACATTTTCGTCACGGCCACGGGCAACGTGGGTGTGATCACCCATGATCACATGCTGAAAATGAAAAACGAGGCCATCGTGTGCAACATCGGCCACTTCGATTCCGAGATCGACATCGCGGCGCTGCGTCAATACCCCTGGGAGAACGTCAAGCCGCAGGTCGATCACGTGGTCTTCGGCGACGGTAAACGCATCATCGTGCTCGCCGAGGGCCGACTGGTGAATCTCGGCTGTGCCACTGGGCATCCGAGCTTCGTCATGTCGAATTCGTTTACCAATCAGGTGCTGGCTCAGATTGAGCTGTGGAACAACCCGCGCAATTATGCCAACCAGGTGTATGTGCTGCCGAAACACCTGGACGAGAAAGTCGCGCGGTTGCACCTGAAAAAGCTCGGTGTCACGCTCACCGAACTGAGTCCCGAGCAGTCGGACTACATCGGCGTGCCCGTCGAAGGCCCGTACAAGCCGGAGCAGTACCGCTACTGAGCCGACGCCCCGTGCCCGGTTGCCACGGG
>JBFICP010000205.1:0-5959 GCA_041581935.1 Gammaproteobacteria bacterium
ACCCGCGGCAGCGCCCGACACCGTCTCGTCGAGAAGGTTATCGCGGCGACCGAGGCGGTGCGGCGCGAGCGGCCGGACATCTTGATCGAAGGTGAAGTGCAGCTCGACGTCGCCATCGTTCCCGAAATCAGCGCGCGAAAGGTCTCCGATTCCCGAATCGCAGGGCAGGCGAACGTGCTAATTTTTCCCGACCTGCAGGCCGGAAATATCGGTTACAAGCTGGTGGAAAGGCTTGCCAACGCCCAGGCAATCGGCCCCATTCTGCAGGGGCTCTCAAAACCCGCCAACGATCTGTCGCGGGGATGCAGCGCCGATGACGTCTACAGGGTCACGGCGGTTACGGTGGTGCAGGCTCAGGCGCTGGAGAAATGACGCGGGTGCCAATTCGAGTGGCCATGGTGGGCGCAGGGTATTTCGCTCGCTTTCATCTCGACGCGTGGCTGCGCATGCAAGGCGTGCGACTGGTGGCCGTGTGCGATCGCGATCCCGCGTCTCATTCAGCCGTGAAGAGTCTCGGTGCAGGTATCCACGTATACCGTGATCTGGGTGCCATGCTCGAAGCAGAGACGACGGATATTTTGGATATTGCAACACCTCCCGACACGCATATGGCCATCGTTGCCGAAGCTGCCGCCCGGGGTCTCGATATCATCTGTCAGAAACCGCTGGCACCGACTCGGGAAGACGCGGTGCGCCTGGTCGAAACATGTGCGAACTCAGGGATCGTGCTCGCAGTTCACGAAAACATTCGATGGACACCGTGGCATCGGGAGATCGCCCGTCTGATCGAGGCCGAAAAAATCGGGCGGCTGCACGGCATAACCATGCGTTTGCGGCCCGGAGACGGACAGGGCGTTGATGCGTACCTCGCGCGTCAGCCCTACTTCCAAACCATGCCGCGCTTTCTGATTCACGAAACGGCTATTCACTGGATCGACACCTTCCGGTTTCTCTTCGGCGAAATCACAGGGATATTCGCACGCCTGAATAAGCTGAATCCGGTCATTGCCGGCGAGGATGCGGGAGTGGTGGTATTCGCTTTCGAGAACGGTGCCACGGGAATATTCGACGGCAATCGTTTGAACGATCACGTGTCCGACAATCCGCGCCGCACCATGGGCGAGATGTGGGTCGAGGGCTCGGCCGGCGTGCTGCGCCTGGACGGCGCCGCGCGACTGTGGTGGAAGCCCCACGGCGAGGGCGAAACGGAGCATCGCTATGACTGGGAAGATCGCGGATTTGCGGGTGACGCCGTGTATGCAACCCAGAAGCATATCGTCTCGCACCTGCGAGACGGCGAGCCTCTGGAGAACTCCGGGCGCGACTATCTACGCAATCTGGATATCGAAGAAGCGGTTTACGCATCGAGCGCCAATGGGCGATGGATTGAGCTTCCCGCGGGCTGACGGAGACGCTGCTGTCCGATGATTCTCGGTTGTATCGCAGACGACTTCACGGGCGCTACGGATCTGGCCAATATGCTCGTGCGCCACGGCATGCGCTGCATCCAGCACATCGGTGTTCCGGAGCCCGGGGTCGTTTTCGATGACGTCGATACCGTCGTGGTCGCGCTCAAATCGAGAACCATACCGGCAGCCGAGGCCGTCGCCGAGTCAATGGCCGCGCTGAAATGGCTGCAGACCGCTGGTCCGCGTCAGTTCTTTTTCAAGTACTGCTCTACTTTCGATTCGACTCCGAAGGGCAACATCGGTCCGGTTACCGAGGCACTCATGGAGGCGCTCGCGACGGATTTCAGCATTGCCTGTCCGGCTTTCCCCGAGAACGGACGAACCGTGTTCAAGGGCCATCTCTTCGTCGGCGATGCGTTGTTGAACGAGAGCGGGATGCAGCATCACCCACTCACGCCCATGACCGACGCCAATCTGGTGAGGGTTCTGGCGAAGCAGTGCCAAGGCAGGGTGGGTCTGGTGGCGTTCGACACGGTAAATCGCGGTGCGCAGGCCATCGTCGACGCGCTCGCGAGGCTGCGAACAAACGGTTTCCGCCATGCCATTGTCGACGCAACCAGCGATGAACATCTGATGGCCATCGGGGAAGCGGTTGCGGATCTGCGCCTCGTTACCGGGGGCTCGGGGGTTGCCGTCGGGTTGCCGGAAAACTACCGTCGCGAGGGCGTGCTCGCTGAGCACTCGGCCGCCGACAGCCTGCCGTTGATCGGAGGACTTTCGGCGGTGCTTTCGGGCAGCTGCTCGAGCGCTACGCTCGAGCAGGTGGAATGCGCCAAAAAGCTGTGGCCGGCGTTTCGCATCGACCCGGTGGCACTCGCGGGCGCCGTGGCCGAAGGCCGCGACGGTGCAAGAGAGGCCATCGAGTTCGCCAGCGAGCGTATCGACGATGGTCCGGTGCTCATTTATGCGAGCGCGGCTCCCGAAACGGTGAGCGAGGTGCAGGTGAAGCTCGGACGGGATCGCGCGGGCGCATTGGTGGAGGACGCCATGGCGCGGGTCGCCAGGGGACTGGTGGAACGCGGAGTGCGCAGGCTCGTGGTGGCCGGTGGCGAGACTTCCGGCGCGGTCGTCGGCGCCCTCGGGGTCACCGCGCTTCGGATCGGCCCCCAGATCGACCCCGGCGTGCCCTGGACGGCGAGTATCGGGGACCCTAAGCTGGCACTTGCACTCAAATCCGGCAACTTCGGCGCGCCGGATTTTTTCGAGAAGGCTCTCAAATGCATCGAATGAAACAGCCATGAACGAGTCGCGGCTTCGCGAGCAAATTACTCTGTTCGGAAAGTCCCTGTTCGACCGCGGCCTGACGATGGGGAGCTCCGGTAACATCAGCGTGCGCGTCGATGGCGGCTGGCTGCTGACGCCGACAAACGCTTGCCTCGGCAGACTCGAACCGGACGCCATCGCGAAGCTCGACGATGACGGACAGCACATTTCCGGAGATCCTCCTTCGAAGGAAGGATTCTTGCATCGCGCGGTTTATGAGCAACGTGCCGATGCCGGCGCCATCGTGCATCTGCATTCGACGCACTCGGTGGCAGTCTCGTGTCTGCCCGATGTCGATCCGCGGGATGTTCTGCCGCCGTTGACCGCTTACTACGTCATGCGCGTGGGCACGCTGCCGCTGGTACCTTATTATCCGCCGGGGGACAGGGCGCTGGCGGAAGCAGTACGCGGGCTTGCCGGCAAGCACAGCGCGGTGCTGCTCGCGAATCACGGTCCCGTTGTTGCCGGAAAGACGCTCGAGGCGGCGCTCTATGCGACGGAAGAGCTGGAGGAAACGGCGAAGCTTTATCTTTTGCTGCATGGCCGTAACCCACGTTTCCTGACACCCGAGCAGGTGGCGGCGCTCGAGAGTCTTTGATGGCCGAAACACGCATCGGTAGAATCGATCACCCCGCCGCCTGGCATGCCGACGAGCTCGGTGATCCCGGCGATTTCGCACTACCGCTCGATACCCGCCATCTGCATGCCCTGGATGCCGCGGTTCGAAAATCGAAAACCGACGGTGTACCGGTCGAATCGTTGACCCGAGAGTCGTTTCCGCTGGATTCCATCGATAGCGATATCGAGGCCTGGCGACGTGAAATCACCCAGGGCCGGGGATTGCTGCTGCTGCGGGGCTTTCCGATCACCGAATACTCTGTCGAAGACATGGGCCGCATGTTCATGGGGCTGGGCGCCCATTTCGGCACGCCGGTTTCTCAGAACAACCTGGGCGAGAAGCTCGGCCACGTGATCAATGTGGGAAACAGGGACCGGCGCGAGAGGGCATACCGCAACAGCCGTGGGCTCAACTTGCACACCGATCGCTGCGACTACATCGGCATGCTGTGTCTGCACGAGGCACGCGCCGGCGGTGTGAGCGGATACGCGAGCGCCATGGCGGTGCATAACGAGATACTCGCGACCCGCCCCGAGCTCCTGGAACCGCTCTATGCCGGATACCACCTGCACCGATTCGGCGAGCAGCCGCGCGGTGAGCCGCCGATCACGCGATCACCGGTGCCCGTTTTCTCCACGCTGCACGGCTTTTTCAACGTCGTCTACATTCGCGGATACGTGGATCTGGCCCTGGAGGAAGGGCTCTGCGAAGTGAGCCCCGAGGCACTGGAGGCCCTCGACGTATTCGACGAGATCGCCAACCGCGCGAATTTTCGGCTCGACCTGTTGCTCGAGGCCGGTGACGCGACCATCACCAACAATTGCTTTCTCCTGCATCGACGATCCGAATTCGAAGACCACGAGGACCCCGCGCGTAAACGTCACCTATTGCGGTTGTGGTTGGTCGACGATGAACGACCAGCCGTTGCGGCGGTGCGCGGCCACAAAAACCGCAAGGGAATCGAGAAGCTCGAAGGCCGCGGAACCTACTATGCCGGTCCCGGTTTTCGCGAAAGTGTAGAAAGGAACAGGTAGGTGCGTTCGTGCTCGCGCCGATAGATGAGGTTTTCAGTGACCGTTTTTGATCGCGTCCCGGTCGGTAAAACGGCATTTCAGGTCACGCGCCTGGGTTTCGGCGGCGGTACCCTCGGCGATCCTGATGAGGTAATCGAAGATGCCGAGGCGGATGCGACTTTGAGGGTCGCTTACGATTCCGGGGTCGCTTACTTCGACACCGCACCCTGGTATGGCAACACCAAAAGCGAGCACCGGATAGGTCGTTTTCTACGCTCCCGTCCCAGGGACACGTTCACCTTGAGCACCAAGGTCGGTCGGGTTTACGTCCGCCCGGAAAATACCCATGCCTTCGCGACTTCGCCTTGGGCGGCGCGCTGGCGCGGCGGCTTGTCGTTCGACTTGCGTTTCGACTACACGGCAGAAGGCATCACGCGATCCTACGAGGACAGCCTGCAGCGTCTCGGGTTGAACCGCGTCGACGCATTGTCCATTCACGATCTCGATTTCAAGCATCAGAAAAACGCAGAAGGTGTTGAGCGCGGGTTTCGCCAGCTGACTGATGGCGGAGGATTCTCGGTGCTCGAGGCGATGAAGAATCGGGGTGAGATCTCGGCGATCGGCGCTGGCGTGAATCACGTCGGCATGATTCCCAGATTTCTCGAGCATTTCGACATGGATTACTTTCTGATCGCCATGCCCTATACGCTCCTCGATCAGAGCGCGTTGGATGACGAGCTGCCCCTCTGCCGGCAACGTGGCATCAGCATCATCATCGGCGCCGTGTTCGCTTCGGGCATACTGGCCACGGGTGGGCGACCTGGAGCCCTTTACGGCTACCAGCCGGCAGACGCAACGGCAATCGAAAAAGTGAGGCGCATGGAGACCGTTTGCCGCAGACACGCAGTTCCGCTGGGCGCGGCCGCGCTCCAGTTTCCCCTTGCTCATCCCCAGGTCGTGTCCGTCATTCCAGGCGCGAACGCGCCCGAGCAGGTGAAACAGAACCTCAACCACATGAATCACCCCATTCCTCGTGACCTGTGGGCCGAGCTCAAGGAGGATTCACTGCTGCGCAAGGACGCTCCGACGCCCGGCTGAATGAAGACGATGACTCGGAATATCGATTCATGACTGATATGAAGTTCCTGACATTCGACCTTTACGGCACCGTCGTCGACATGCAGCGCGGGCTGACCGAGGCGGTGACGCCGTTTCTGAAAGAAAAGGGATGGGGAGGGCGTCCTCATCAGTTCGTCACCTGGTGGCGACGCACGCACTTCGAAAATTCCATGATCGATGCGCTATGCGATCGTGGCCATACCCAGTACAGAGAAATCGGTCACCGATCCGTTTCCCACGTGATGGATCGCGCTGAGATTGCCTATTCGAGCGACGACGTTTTTTGGCTCGTAGCGCAGATTGAAAAACTGCGCCCATTTCCCGACGTTCTGGAAGCGCTTGGCAGGCTGAAGACCCGGTACGGTCTCGCCATTCTGTCGAACGGTGATCGCGATATGCTGAGTAATGCCGCTCGCTATGTGGGTTTTGAATTCGATGCCGTGATTTCTGTCGAGGAAGCGGGCTATTTCAAGCCG
>JBFICP010000206.1:0-5931 GCA_041581935.1 Gammaproteobacteria bacterium
CAGCTTCTCGGTATCGAACGAGTTGGCGCGCTCGAAAGCGTCCTTCCACACCATGACGGCGGCGGAGGCCTGCGCCGACTGATAAGGCACGTTCTTGTAGCCGGCATAGGTGGCCTTGAACAGCTTGTCGTAATCGGCGGCGGTACCGAACTTGTCGTCCTTGTAGGACAAGGTCGCGGCCCATTGCGTCGGACAAAGGAATCCGTTCACCGACGGTCCGAACTTGTCGACAACATTGGCCGATTCACAGTGAGTCATGGCGATCATCGGCACGTCGATCTTCATCTGCGTGACCTGGCGAGCGGCGGTAGTGGCGCCCATCGAGTGCCCGGAAATTGCCAGCAGGTCCGGCTTCATGGCTCTGACCTTGGTCAGAGTCGCCGACATATCGCGCAAGTCCCTCGGCAGCTTGTCGTCGATGACGATGGTCATGCCGTGCTTCTTGGCGCGCTCGACAACGCCGGCGCGAACGTCCTGCGAGGAGGGATCGTTCTCGAACGCCATGGCGATCTTGAGGTCGGCGGGTTTCTTGGCGTTTTTCTTGGCGATTTCGGCGGCCAGATCAACGGAGCTCGCGAGATACTGCTCGGTAGTCGAAAGCACCGCGAACAGATATTTGTACCCCTGAATGAACAGCGAGCGCGCGGCACCCCCGGCTTCCACCAATGGAATCTTGTGCTTCTCGGTTACGGCTGCCACGGCCTTGGTGAGGCCCGAGCTGTAGGGGCCGAGCATGTACTTCACGCCGTCCTGGTTGATCAGCCGTTCGGTGAGCTGTGCGCTGCGAACCGGTGTCGACTCGTCGTCGTAGTAAACGACCTCGAGCTTGTAGGATTTGCCGCCGACCTTGACGCCGCCCGTTGCGTTGATTCTTTTTACCGCAAGCTCGTAACCGTTCTTGACGTGGATGCCGTTGGTGGAATACCTGCCGGTGAGCGAGATAGCCGCGCCGAGAACGATGGTGTCACCTTCAACCTTGGCCTCGGTCATACCGATGACCAGCAGACCGAGGGCGCCGATCGCGGCAACGGCTTCGAACAGATTCCTCGTCAGTCTCTTCATGTTTTCTCCGGGTGCGGGGAATGCCGTTCCTGTTCGGTACGCGGACGTCGAGAGCGCACCGTATTTGCACCGATGCCTGCTGTTGGTTCCACAATGTCGCGGGCCGCGGATGACCGTACCCGCTTGGCGTGTGCGGGGGAAGGCATTCGTCGCCGCCCCGTGCGCCGAGCAGATGATAGAATCCACGCCCCATGGCATTGACCGACTACCCTTATGCATCCCGGCGAAGCGCCTTGCTGGCGTTGAACGGCGTCGTGGCAACGAGCCAGCCGCTGGCGGCCAGCGCCGGTCTCGCGGTGCTCGAGAAGGGCGGCAATGCGATGGACGCGGCACTTGCAACGGCCATCGCGCTCACGGTCCTCGAACCGACGTCGAACGGCATCGGCAGCGACGTTTTCGCCATCGTCTGGGACGGCGAGAAGCTGCACGGGTTGAACGGCTCGGGCCGATGGCCGAAGGCCTGCTCCGCGCACGCGTTGCGCGAGCGCGGGCACACGGCGGTCCCGGAGCACGGCTGGTCGAGCGTCAGCGTTCCGGGTGCACCCGCGGCCTGGCACGATCTGCACGCGCGATTCGGGCGTCTGTCCGTCGCCGAGCTGACGGCGCCGGGGATTGCCTATGCCGAGCAGGGATACCCGGTATCGCCGGTCATCTCACAGCTTTGGCGCAATGCCGCCCCGGCGTTCCTCATCGGCGAGGATCCGGCCATGGCCGGCTGGCGGGAAGTGTTCACCCGTGACGGGACGCCCCCGGCGGCGGGCGAGCGCTGGTATAGCCCGGGTCACGCCGCATGCCTGCGCAGCCTGGCCGAGCGCGGATGGCGCGACTTCTATGAAGGCGAAGTGGCGCGCCACATCGTCGCCTATGCCGAGGCCACGGGTGGTCTCATGGATGCCGACGACTTGGCGGCGCACCACAGCCAGTGGGTCGATCCCATTCGCATTGCCTATCGCGGCCACGAGATCTGGGAGATCCCGCCGAACGGCCAGGGCATCGCCGCGCTCATCGCTCTGGGGCTTCTTGCGGACACCGACATGGGGGCGCTTGCCCACGGCGGCGAGCAGGACTGGCACCTGCAGATCGAGGCCATGAAGCTGGCGTTCGCCGATGCGTACCGCTACGTCGCCGATCCCGAGCAGGCGGCAGTGCCGACGGCGGGGCTGCTGGATGCGGCCTATCTCGCCAAGCGCCGCGGCCTCATCGGCGAGCGCGCGCGGGTCCCCGAGCCCGGCCGGCCGCCGGGGGGCGGAACGGTGTATCTGTGCACGGCCGACCGGGACGGCATGATGGTGAGCTTCATCCAGTCGAACTACCACGGCTTCGGCAGCGGCGTCGTGGTGCCGGAGCTCGGCATCGCCATGCAGAACCGCGCCGCCGGCTTCACCCTGGAGGCGGGGCATGCCAACGAGGCCGCCGGCGGCAAGCGGCCGCGGCATACCATCATTCCCGGCTTCATTACCCGCGACGGCGAGCCCGTTGGTCCGTTCGGCGTCATGGGAGGCGAGATGCAGCCCCAGGGCCATCTGCAGGTGGTGAGCGCGATGCTCGATCACGGCCTCAATCCCCAGGCAGCTCTGGACGCGCCCCGCTGGCGGGTCGAGGGCGGCCTGCACGTCAGTGTCGAGCCCGGCACCGATGCGCAGCTCGTCGCTGCGCTCACCGCGCGCGGGCACCGCGTGGCGGTGGCCGCCGATTCCCTGCGCTTTGGCCGCGGCCAGATTATCGTACGCGGCGAGGACGGCGTATATGCGGCGGGAAGCGAGCCCCGTGCCGACGGCGCAGCGGTGGGCTATTAGCGTTGGGCGACGGGTCCAGGGGCTTTCCGCCAGACGCCGGTCGGCTCCCGGGGGACAACCGGCTCAAGGGTTGCCCGTGACGCGTCGATACAGATTCATCAGCATGCCGGCGGTAGCGCCCCAGATTACCCGGTCGCGGTACTCGAAGACGTAATAATTGCGCCGGCGGCCGTTGAATTCGCGGCTGCGGGTCTGCTGATTGGCCGGGTCGAAGAGGTAGTCGAGCGGCACTTCGAAGGCGTCCGCGACCTCGAAGCGATCGAGATCCAGGGAAAAGCCCTCGGAGATGAAGCTGACCACCGGCCTGACCCGGAATCCGGTGCCGGTTTCGTAATCGTCGAGTAAGCCGACGATCTCGATGAAATCCTCGGCGAGGCCGATCTCCTCGTGGGTTTCACGCAATGCGGTGTCGATGAGGCTCGCGTCGCCACGCTCGCGCCGGCCTCCGGGGAAGCTCACCTGACCCGCATGGTCGGCGAGGTGGTCGGTTCGCTGGGTGAGCAGCACCTGCAGCCCCCGGGGCCGCGCCACCAGCGGCACCAGCACGGCCGCCGGTGTGAGCCGCGTCATGACGCGCCGCGCGCCGTTCAGATCGTGATCGCCGACCGGCGCCGGGGCCGACAGGATGTCCGCGTCGTCAGCGTCGCTCAAGGGTCTGACGGCATGGATAATTTTTTCGCGCATCTTAAAAAGATCATGGTCTTTGCAGAAATCGATAGCAACTAGGCCCATACTTTCTCGTGACATGAGCACACCCGATCCGAAACCCCTGTGGGGTCGCGCCGCCGATACCTACGAGCGTATCCGGGACAATATCGGCAAGGTCATGCGCGGGCAGTCGCAAGCCATGCGCAAACTCCTGGCAGCGTTCGCCGCGGGCGGGCACGTCCTGCTCGAAGACGTTCCCGGCACCGGCAAGACGACGCTCGCCAAGGCGCTTGCCCGTTCCATCGACGCGGACTTCCAGCGCATTCAGTTCACGCCCGACCTGTTACCCGCGGACATCCTCGGCGTGTCGCTGTTCAATCAGCGCGAGCAGGCCTTCGAGTTCCACCGCGGACCGGTGTTCACCAACATTCTGCTCGCCGACGAGATCAACCGCGCCTCGCCGCGTACACAGTCGGCGCTGCTGGAAGCCATGGGCGAGGGCCAGGTGAGCCTCGACGGCGTCAGGCGCCCGCTGGACAGTCTGTTCTTCGTCATCGCTACTCAGAATCCCATCGAGTTCCAGGGCACCTATCCACTGCCCGAAGCGCAAATGGATCGATTTGCGCTGCGTTTCAGTCTCGGTTACGTGGCCGCTTCCGAAGAGGTGCAAATTCTTTCCGACCAGAGCAGCGAGCACCCGCTCGGGACGCTCGAGGCCGTGTGCAGCCATGCCGACATCGAACGCCTGCGCGAGAGCGTGCGCGCCGTCGCCATCACCGATGAGCTTAAGCACTACGTGGTGAACTTGATCGTCGCCACGCGCGAGGCCGACGGCGTGCTCATCGGAGCGAGTCCACGCGCCTCTCTGGCTGTCATGAAATGTGCCCAGGCTCTTGCGCTTTTCGACGGTGAGGATTTCGTCACCCCGGAGCACATTCAGGAGATCGCGGCGCCTGTCATCGCACATCGTCTGGTCATGGATCCCCAAGCCCGCTACTCGGGTCACGATGCCGACCGGGTCGTCACCCAGGTGCTCGACCGCGTGCCGGTTCCCGCCTGAGGACCGCTCTCGCCGCAGCGGCCGATTTTTCGTGCTGAAACGCCCGCTTTATCGTACCCACGCATTCGTTCACCGGATCGACGGCTGGTTCAAGCAGCGCTTCACTACGAGCGGCATGCTGCTGGTGGGTCTGTTGGTGCTGGCCGGCGTCTTCGGTGTCAATACGCGTGCCAATTTCGCCTACCAGCTTGCCTTGCTCTCGGTTGCGCTCATCGCCGTTGCAATGCTCGGCACGGCGCGGTTCCGCCCGCCCATCACTCTGCGCCGCCGTCTGCCGCGCCACGCAAGCGACGGTGACACCGTGCACTACGTGATAGAGGTGGAGAATCATTCGCAGCACGTGCAGCGCGGATTACTGCTCCAGGAGCAGGTGCGCCTGTCGACACTCTCCGAAGCCGGTGCCGATGCGAAGATCGTCGGCTACAGCAACTGGGTCGCCGCGTTGCGTAGACGCGCCGGTGCCCACCCGATGCCGGTCGCAGTGCCGGACGTGCCGGCCGGCGGCCGCGTCGAGGTGAACGTGACGTGGCGGCCGCTTCGTCGCGGCTACGTGCGTCTGGCCGGATGCACCGTGATGCGTGCCGATCCCCTCGGCCTGTTTCACGCCTGCAAGCGCGTCCCGCTTCGCGATTCGCTGCTGGTGATTCCGAAGCGCTATCCGGTGAACTGGAGCGCATGGACCGGCGAGCTGCGCGACAAGCCCGGGGGCTTGAGCCAGGCCGCCTCGACCTCGGGCGTCGAAGAGTTCGCGGCACTCAGGGAGTACCGGCCCGGAGATCCGTTGCGCCACATCGACTGGAAGGGGTGGGCGCGTCTCGGCGTGCCCATCGTCAAGGAGTACTTCGAGACGTGCTTCGTGCGCCAGGCTCTGATACTCGATACGTGGATGCCGCCCGAGGCACCCGCGGCGCGCTTCGAAGCGGCCGTATCGGTTGCGGCATCCTTCGT
Organism: Gammaproteobacteria bacterium; assembly: GCA_041581935.1. Classification (GTDB taxonomy): domain Bacteria; phylum Pseudomonadota; class Gammaproteobacteria; order HK1; family HK1; genus JAABYT01. Next base: position 5,515 of record JBFICP010000206.1, read on the forward strand.
CGCGTCCGGGCCAGCGGTACTGCGCGGCGCTCTCGATCTGATCTTCGTCGGCACCAGCGTGCATCGCGTCTCTGCCGGCGCCGGCGTGGGTTCGCTCGACAGCGTGTTGGAAGCGCTGGCCTGTGTCGAGGCGCAGCCACAGCGGAATTTTCCGATGCTCATGGACTGCGTGAACGAGCGCGCCGGTGAGCTGAGCGCCTGCGTGTGCGTGCTGCTCGCCTGGGACGATGAGCGCCGCGCGCTAGTGGCGACCCTGCGCCGCATGGAGGTGCCGCTGCTGGTGTTGGTTCTCGACGACGCTACGCCGGTGCCGTCTCCGGACCCCGGGCCAACGGCCGACCAGCCCGGCCGATTCAAGGTGCTCTCGCCGCGCGCGCTCGCCGGGGCGCTCGCAGGGCTCGCGTCGTGAAGATCGCC
>JBFICP010000207.1:0-5886 GCA_041581935.1 Gammaproteobacteria bacterium
CCACGTAGTGGCGATCGACTTCGAAGAAGCGGCGCAGATCCTTTCGTGTATCGCTGCGTCCGTAACCGTCGGTGCCGAGCACGACGTAGCGCCGATCGATGAACGGCCGGATCTGGTTGGCGAACATGCGCACGTAGTCGCTTGCGGCAATCACCGGGCCTTCGTGCTTACTCAGGCACTGCGCCACATAGCTCTGTCGTGGTTTTTTGTCCGGATGCATCATGTTCCAGCGCTCGGTATCGGTTCCGTCGCGTTGCAGCTCCGTGAACGAGGGCACGCTCCACACGGTGGCCGCTACGCCGAAATCCTCTTCCAGCAGCTCGGCGGCCGCGATAACTTCGCGGAGAATCGTTCCACATCCCATGAGCTGAACGGCATTCTTGTTCTTGCTTCCCTTGCCGCCTTTTGCGCCCTCGCGAAACAGGTACATGCCCTTGAGAATGCCCTCCTCGACGCCGGCCGGCATCGCCGGCTGGTGGTAATTCTCGTTCATCACGGTGACGTAGTAGAAGATTCCCTCTTGATCTTTATACATGCGGCGCAGTCCGTCGTGAATGATCACCGCGAGCTCGTACGCGAACGTCGGATCGAATGAGATGCAGTTGGGAATGTTCGCCGAAAAAAGGTGGCTGTGCCCGTCGTCGTGCTGGAGCCCCTCGCCGGCGAGCGTCGTGCGACCCGACGTGCCACCGAGCAGAAATCCCCGCGCCTGAATGTCGCCCGCCGCCCAGGCGAGATCGCCGATTCGCTGGAAGCCGAACATCGAATAGAAGATGTAGAACGGAATCATGGCGATGCCGTGGTTGCTGTACGCGGTTCCCGCGGCAATCCACGATGAGAAGGCGCCGGCCTCGTTGATGCCCTCCTGCAGAATCTGCCCCTTTTTGTCCTCGCGGTAATACATGAGCTGATCGGCATCTTCCGGCTCGTACAGCTGCCCCTTGATCGAGTAGATGCCGAGCTGCCTGAACAGTCCCTCCATTCCGAAGGTGCGCGATTCGTCGGCGACGATGGGAACGATGTGCGGGCCGAGTTTCTTGTCCCTGATGAGTGCGGTAAGTATGCGCACGAACGCCATGGTCGTGGATACCTCGCGATCGCCGCTGTCCTTTAGCTGGCTCTCGAACGCGGAGAGCTCGGGTATCTCGAGGGGTTCGGCGTGGGTGCGTCGGGCGGGCAGGTAGCCGCCGAGCGCCGCGCGCCGCTCGTGCATGTACTTGATCTCGGGACTGTCCTCGGCAGGGCGGTAAAACGGGGCATCGGCGATCTCGTCGTCGGAAATGGGAATGTCGAAGCGATCGCGGAAGGCCTTGAGCGCCTCCTCGCCCATTTTTTTCTGCTGATGGGTGATGTTCTGACCCTCGCCGGCCTCACCCATGCCGTAGCCTTTGACCGTTTTTGCCAGGATCACGGTTGGCTGCCCGGTGTGGTTGACGGCGGCGTGGTATGCCGCGTACACCTTGTGTGGATCGTGGCCGCCGCGATTCAGCCGCCATACGTCCTCGTCACTCAGGTTCGAAACCATGTTCTTCAGCTCTGGATACTTGCCGAAGAAATGCTCGCGCACGTACGCGCCGTCCTTGGACTTGAAGTTCTGGTACTCGCCGTCGACGCATTCCTCCATGCGCTTGCGCAGCAGTCCCTTGGTATCGCGCTGCAACAACGGATCCCAGTACGAGCCCCATATGACCTTGATGACGTTCCAGCCGGCCCCCCGAAAGGCCGCTTCCAGCTCCTGGATGATCTTGCCGTTGCCACGTACCGGTCCGTCGAGTCGCTGCAGATTGCAGTTGATGACGAAGATGAGATTGTCGAGCTCTTCGCGTGATGCGAGCGTCAACGCGCCCATGGACTCCGGCTCATCCATCTCCCCGTCACCCATGAAGGCCCAGACCTTGCGGTTATCGGCGTTGATGATGCCGCGGTTGTGCAGATACTTCATGAAGCGCGCCTGATAGATGCCCATGATCGGGCCGAGGCCCATGGACACGGTGGGGAACTGCCAGAAATCGTGCATCAGCCACGGATGCGGATATGACGAGAGGCCTCCGCCGTCGACCTCTTGGCGGAACTTGTGCAGTTGCGCCTCGCTCAACCGTCCTTCGAGAAATGCGCGTGCGTAGATTCCCGGTGCCGAGTGACCCTGGATGAGCACCAGATCGCCGCCGTGATTCTCGTTCGGTGCGTGCCAGAAGTGATTGAAGCCAACGTCATAGAGCGTCGCGGAGGAGGCGAAGCTCGCGATATGCCCACCGAGCTCCGAGGTGATGCGGTTGGCTTGCACCACCATTGCCAGCGCGTTCCAGCGAATCAGCGAACGGATGCGCCATTCCATGGCCGGATCGCCCGGCGTGTGCACCTCGCCGGTTGAGGGGATGGTGTTCAGATAGGCCGTGTTGGCCGAGTAGGGGAGATAGGCACCGGAGCGGCGGGCCTCCTCTATCAGAGTCTCTAATAGATAATGTGCGCGGTCGACACCGTCACGCTCGAGAACCGAGTGCAGGGACTCGATCCACTCATCGGTTTCCTGCTGGTCGATATCGATTACGTTGGGATTCGCGGCCATGAGTGTGCCCCCGGTGAGTTCAAGCAATCTTTTTTCTCCCCTCGCGGTTCAGCATATTACCGCAATTGGGCTATGCGTAGGATAACGGCCTCGATTAGAGTCGCTTGCGGGCACGGAGCACCCTCGATACCGTACACCCTCACTGCCTGCCAAAGCTCCCAGGGGTTCCCGGCGGCGAAGCAGGCAAATTTTCGGATGCGGTATGCAGCGACTGAACATCATCCAACCCGACGACTGGCACGTGCATTTTCGTGACGGCGACTTGCTCGCGGGCGTGGTTCCCGACACGGCGCGATGCTTCGCGCGCGCCATCGCCATGCCCAATCTTGCGCCGCCCGTCGCCACCACCGGCCAGGCGCTCGCTTACCGTGATCGCATTCAGGCCGCGGTGTCGCCGGAGAGCGGATTCGAAGCGTTGATGACCCTGTACCTCACCGACGATACGAGCGCCGATGAAATTTTACGTGCGAAGCAAAGCGGCCGGGTCTACGCGGTGAAGCTTTACCCGGCCGGTGCCACGACAAACTCGGCCGATGGCGTAACCGATTTGCGACGTACCTACGCAGCGCTCGCGGCGATGCAGGAATCCGGGCTGCCGTTGCTGGTGCACGGCGAGGTCGTCGATGAGTCGGTCGATGTGTTCGATCGTGAACGGGTTTTCATCGAGAGGGTGCTCGATCCGCTGCTCGAGCGCTTTCCGGAGCTGCGCGTCGTCTTCGAGCACGTGACGACGAGCGAGGCGGTCGATTTTGTTCGTGATGGCCCCGAGAACCTGGCGGCAACCATCACCGCCCATCATCTGCTGCTGAACCGCAACGCGCTGTTCGCCGGTGGACTGCGGCCACATCGTTATTGTTTGCCCGTGCTGAAGCGCGAACACCACCGCCTGGCCCTGGTCGAAGCGGCCACCGCCGGCGGCAGCCGGTTTTTTCTCGGCACCGACTCGGCCCCGCACGCGCGCTCGCGCAAGGAATCGGCCTGCGGCTGCGCGGGCATCTACACGGCGCACGCCGCCATCGAGCTCTATGCGCAGGCGTTCGAGTCGGCCGGGCGTCTCGAGAACCTGGAGCGCTTCGCATCGTTGAACGGCGCGGCGTTTTACGGATTGCCGGTCAACGCTTCGCGTATCACTCTCGAGAAGAAGAGCTGGGAAGTGCCCCGGGAGCTGCACTACGCCGGGGCCGCGATCGTCCCCTATGCGGCCGGTGAGCAGCTTGGCTGGAAGCTCGTCGAACCATGAGCGATGTATCGACCGCATCGCCGCTTGCGGCGCGGTTCCGCGGTTTTCTACCGGTGGTCGTCGACGTCGAGACCGGGGGATTCAATGCGCAGAGCGATGCGCTGCTCGAGATTGCCGCGGTGCTCCTCGACGTCGACGCCGACGGCGTCTGGCATCTCGGCGAAACTCACGCGTGCCACGTACAGCCGTTTCCCGGCGCGAATCTGGAGCCCTCGGCGCTGGAGTTCAATCGCATCGATCCGGATCATCCACTGCGATTCGCGGTGCCGGAGCGCGAGGCGCTCGCGACCATTTTCCATCCCATACGCAAAGCGGTGAAAGCAGCCGGCTGCACGCGCGCGGTGCTGGTCGGACACAATCCGTCGTTCGACCTGGGTTTCGTGAACGCGGCCGTCGAGCGCACGAATTACAAACGCAACCCCTTCCACCCGTTCTCGACCTTCGACACCGCCACCCTCGGCGGTCTCGCCTACGGTCAGACTGTGTTATCGCGTGCCGTGGAGGCAGCCGGAATCGAGTGGGATGGTCGCGATGCCCACTCCGCGGTCTACGATGCCGAGAAGACGGCCGAGCTTTTTTGCGCCATCGTCAACCGCTGGACCGAGCTCAATGGCGGCAACCCGTGAAACGGCTCGCGCGGACCGTTCGCCGAGACGAAAATTTGAAAGTGTCTGTAGAAGCGAGCGTGCCGGCGAACAAGGTGTCATACGGGGCAGCGAAGGGCTCGTGCGCACGCACGCTACTATTTGAGAATGTGCGATACTCATTAAATGCCTGACGTCGAACCACCGAGCAAGCCCGACCGGGCTCAGCGCGGCGCCGCGAAAACGGCGCGTAATCCCGTGAAGATCATCCCGGTGGAGGGGCCGTTGCCGCGCAAGCCCGCCTGGATTCGGGTCAAAGCGCCGCTCGGGCCCGGCGTTCGCCGCATCAAGAATCTCCTTCGCGAGCAGCGGCTGCACACGGTCTGCGAGGAAGCCTCATGCCCCAATCTGGCCGAGTGCTTCAACCACGGAACGGCGACCTTCATGATCATGGGCGATCTGTGTACGCGCCGCTGTCCGTTCTGCGACGTGGCCCACGGCCGTCCGAAACCGCTCGACGTCGAAGAGCCGGAGCATCTTGCCGAAGCCGTCGCAGTCATGGCGCTCAAGTACGTGGTGATCACGTCGGTGGATCGCGACGACCTGCGCGACGGCGGTGCCGGTCATTTCGCCGCCTGCGTGTCGCGACTGCGGCAACGTTGTCCTGAGACCCGTATTGAGATTCTGGTGCCCGATTTTCGCGGCCGCTTGGATCGCGCCCTGGCGGCGCTCGCCGAGGCGCCTCCCGATGTGCTCAATCACAATCTGGAAACGGTGCCACGGCTGTATCGCATGGCGCGCCCGGGCGCCGACTACCAGTGGTCGCTCGAACTTCTGCGCCAGTTCAAGCAGAGGCACCTGCAAATTCCGACCAAATCGGGATTGATGCTCGGACTCGGTGAGGAACGCCATGAGGTCGAGGAGGTGCTACGCGATCTGCGCGCGCACGATTGCGATATGTTGACGCTGGGGCAGTACCTGCAGCCGAGCCGCCATCATCTACCGGTGGCCCGTTATTGGGAACCCGCCGAGTTCGATGCTCTCGGTGAGTACGCCCGTGCCCTCGGGTTCTCGAGCGTCGCGAGCGGTCCCCTGGTGCGCTCTTCCTACCATGCCGATCTTCAGGCCGCCGGCGGTTCGGTGACCTGAGTCGGAATGGCCTGAGCCCGGGTGGGAATACTGCTGACAAAAATCGCCGCCGCACTGATTCTTCCACCCGGGGGCAACGTGGTGCTGGGTGTTGCCGGACTCGCGCTGTGGCGACGCGCGAGGCTGGTCGCGTTGTCGCTGCTGATTGTGTCATTCCTTACTCTCTACGTTTTCAGCATGCCCAGGGTGAGCGATGCGCTGTTCGAAGCGGTCGAGGCCTATCCCTCGCGGCTTCCCGGGGCGGCGCTGGCGGCGGAAGTAGGCGCCATCGTGGTGCTCGCCGGTGGCCGCAATAACAACGCGCCGGAGTACGGCGGCGAAACCGTCGCCCATCCGTCACTGGTGCG
>JBFICP010000208.1:0-5794 GCA_041581935.1 Gammaproteobacteria bacterium
ATTTCGGCAGTCGAGGAGCGACTAGTGAGCGAGTACGGATACGACAGCCATAGCGCAAAGGAGGCCTTGAGCTACGTAACGACACTGTTGAGCCAGGAGTGAGTTCGCGAGGAATCGAAAGGTATCATGCCATCCGATAGCCACCATCGGTCTGCGATCGTCCAGTCGACGCGCTGGTATGACCTCTTTTCGCGCGGCGCCCGTGACTGGCTGCGCCATAACGAGAAAGTTCGCGAGTCCGTGAAGGAATCCCTGCCCGAGCTGGTTTCGGGCCCGGATGTGCTCACTCAGCCCGAGAACCGCACTGTCAAGGTTCCCATCAAGTTTCTCGAGCATTATCGGTTCCGCCTTTCGGATGCTGATTCGCAAACCGGCGTTGGACAGGGCGAAGGCGCGAAACCGGGCGACGTGCTGCGTCCGGCGGCCCCGGGAGGACGAGGCGACGGCGGCGCCGGCACGGGAGAGGGCGGCGTGGAATTCGTCCTCGAGTTCAAGGTCGACGACATACTCGACTGGCTGTGGGAAGAGCTCGAGCTCCCCAACCTCGAGCCGAAGACCGCCGACAGCCTCGAGCACTCGGACTACGTGCGTGAAGGCATCGACCGACGGGGCCCTCGCGCACGACTAGACCGCCGACGCACGGTCAAGGAAGCCGTGAAGCGACGTGCCATTCAAACGAACCCGATCCCCTTTACCGATGACGACCTGCGCTTTCGACAGCTGGCCCGGCGTCCGCAGCCGCTGACCCAGGCAGCCGTGGTCTTCATACTCGACGTATCGTCGAGCATGGACGACGCGTCGAGGCAGCTTGCCAAGTCGTTCTTCTTCTGGGCGCTTCAGGGCATTCGCCGCCAGCATACGCGCATCGAAACCGCGTTCATCGGGCACACGGTCAACGCCTGGGAGTTCTCGGAGGAAGAGTTTTTTGCGGTCCGCGCAACCGGGGGCACCGAGGCGTCACGTGCGTTCGCCCTGTCGCTCGATGTCATTCGGGAGCGATTCGATCCGTCGCAATACAATGTCTATGTTTTTTACGCGTCGGACGGCGACAATTTCGCCGCGGACAGGGACGCCTCCCGCGAGCAACTGAACGAGCTATCTTCGGTTTGCAATTTCATGGGCTATGTCGAAACCACGCGGCGCTCGAGCGATCGCCTGAACACCGAAATGGGTCGCCTGTTCGCCGAGCTTTCGGATGACTCGCCTGCTGACAGTTTCGCCCTCGGCGGCCAGGAAGACGTCTGGAACGCCATTCGGCGCTTTTTCACGCAGCAGGCGACCCAAGAGGACTGAGCCCATGGCCGGCGACAGTCGTTTCTTCCGCATAGAGATCGAAGAGCTCGCGCGCAGCTTCGGACTCGATTTCTACCCGGTCGAGTTTGAAGTCGTGCCGCCGAGCTTCATGACGGAAGTGGCCGTGTACGGGCTTCCAGTGCGCATGCCGCACTGGTCATTCGGGGTTCGCTATATCCATCAGCTCGTTCAGCACGAGATGGGGCACTCACGCATATTCGAGGTCGTTTACCCCGGCGACCCCGGCCATGCATTCCTTGCCAATAACAACTCCGACATGGACAACACGCTGGTGTGCGCCCACGTCCTCGGCCACGCCGATTTCTCCAAGAATAACGAGCTGTTCCGTCGCGTCCACAAGCAGGTTGGGGCGCGCATAGTCGACATGGCCGCCAACCACGCGCGGCGTATCGAGCAAGCCATAGAGCGACATGGCCAGGAGCACGTGGAATTCGTGCTCGACGCGGCACTTTCACTCGAGCAGCATATCGACATCAATCAATCGCTGAGTCGAGCCCGGTACAGTGATGCCGATAATGACTGCGACGATCCGCTCAGCAACACATTCGTGAGGCGTTTCGATACCTTGCCCGGAGCGGGGGACACGGACGAGCCCCCGGACGAGGAACAGATAAGAGCACCGATTCCGCCCTATCCAGAGCAGGATTTGCTGTGGTTCATCGCACAGTACGCACCGGATATGGAGGACTGGGAGCGGGACATATTCCTTGCCGTTCGCGAGGAGTCATTCTATTTCTACCCTGTCTTCGCGTGCCAAATAATGAACGAGGGCTGGGCGTCCTATTGGCATGCACGGCTGCTGCGAGAGGCCTCGTTTCTACCTCATGACCTTTACGTAGACGCCATGAAGACACATTCCGACGTCGTTCGCCCCACCGCCGGCGATCGGCAGATTGCTCTCAACATAAACCCCTATCATCTCGGGTTCTCGATCTGGGATCGACTCATCGAAGCCCATGGAATCGAGCATGCCAGGGCGATCATGCAATCCGAGGATGATTTTGGCTTCGTAAGAAATCATCTGACCGCCGATCTCGCCGACGAGCTTAATATTTTCGTCTACGATGCGAAAAAGAACGGTGAGATAAAAGTGACCGACAACGAAATTCACCATCTGCATGAAGCGATCCTGGCACCGAAGTTCAACTTCGGCGCCCCAAAGGTCTGTGTCACGGACATGGGTGTCGACGGCGCCCTCGAGCTCAAGCACGTGCATGGTGTCGACGGACGAGGGCTCGACATGGATCGCGCTCACAAGGTGATCGACTACATTCACCGCGTCTGGCGGCGCCCGGTGAGGATGCATACCCTTGACCCGAGCGGCAAGGACGCCAGCATCGAGACCGGGAAAGCTGCTGCCTGACTGGCTCGAATATCGCACCGAATAGCGGGTTAATACGGCCGGTACTCGAGTGCTACCCTAGCGGGCAATTCCGGCGGATACCTACTGGCGATGCTCGAACGGCGACTGCGCCTGTCAACGGGGCTGATTCTTGCAGCCTACGTCATCTCCCATCTTCTCAACCACAGTCTCGGCTTGGTCTCGCTGGAAACCATGGAGGCGTATCGGCGGGCCAACGCATTCGTGTGGCAGAGCTATCCCGGCACCGTTTTGCTTTATGGCTCATTCATCGTGCACACCATTCTGGCGCTTCATTCTCTGTTTCGTCGCACCACCCTTCGCATGCCACTGTGGGAAGCTCTGCAACTCGGCTTCGGCCTGCTGATACCCCCGCTGATTGCCGTCCATATGATCGGCACGCGTTTGAGTCAATCATTGCTCGGCTTCGATGTCGATTATCCGTGGGTTCTCTACGCGCAGTGGAGCAACACGAGATACCTGCTCCAGCAGCCGCTGCTTGTCCTGATCGTATGGGCACACCTCATGGTGGGTTTGCATTACTGGCTGCGAATCAATCGTTGGTATTCGCGCGCATTCCCGCTGCTTTACGCCCTCGCCGTTCTTCTGCCGGTGCTCGCCTTGCTCGGTTGGGCGCGCGGCGGCGCCGAAGTGCAGACGCTGGCGACGAATCCCGATGTCGCAAGCCGAATCACCGCAGGTTGGCGCGGCGCGTCGCCGGCCGATCGCCGTTTCATAGTTTCCCTGGAGTCGAAGGCGTTCTGGGTCATGGGCGGGTTGCTGACGCTGACATTAGTGGCCCGCGTCGCTCGCAGGCGGCTGCGGCGCCGGCGAAGGCATCTGTATGCCCTGGCACATCCAAGCGCCGGGTCCGTCACCGCCCGGGTGGGGCAGTCCATCCTCGAGTCTCTGCGCGCGGCGGGGATTGCGCATGCGTCCGTTTGCGGCGGCCGTGCTCGCTGCACCACCTGTCGCGTACGGGTCGGCGCGGGCGCCGAGCACCTGGCAACGCCGAATTCTCTGGAGGCCGCGGCACTGCGCCGAATAGGTGCCGCGCAGAACGTGCGCCTCGCATGTCAGACGCGCCCTTCGAAGGACCTCCATATCACGCCGCTGCTGCCGGCGGGCGCCAGCGCCTCCGATGCCCTCCAACCCGGTGGCGTCGGAGGCCACGAGCAATCGGTGGCGGTGATGTTCATCGACCTGCGCGACTCCACCAAGCTCGGTGAGGAACGCCTGCCCTACGATGTGGTGTTCATTCTGAATCAATTCTTTGCAGAAATGTCGCGGGCACTCGAGGAGACCCGTGGTCACTACGCGCAGTTCTCGGGTGACGGACTCATGGCGTTGTACGGGCTGGAGTCGGACATGGCGAGCGGCTGCCGAGATGCGATGCGCGGTGCAGCGGCGATGGTAATGCGGCTGGCGGCGCTCAACGAGCGTCTCGCCGGCGAGCTCGCCGAACCCCTGAGAATAGGCATCGGAATCCACTGCGGTGAAGCCATCGTCGGCACCATGGGACCGCCCGCCTCGCCCAACCTCTCCGCCATCGGCGACAACATCAACGTCGCTGCGCGTCTGGAGGCGCTTTGCAAGACCTACGGCGTGACACTGGTGGTTTCCGAGGACGCGGCCCGCCACGCCGCGGTCGATCTATCGTGTTTCGAAATGCACGAGTCGCCGGTTCGTGGACGCGAGGAACCGGTCATCGTATATGCGATCCGGGATCCCCTGACCGTACTGAACCCGCTCGCCTTCGATTCGCAACGCAACGAAACTTCAGACGCACCCGTCGTATAATCGATTCCCTGTATTCCTGATCGCTTCGAGGAGCGGGCTCGCTCGCGAACTGACGCGCAAACACTCGGACCGGAACCCATGTTCAATCGTCGACTCTTCAAAGCCCGCCCGATTCTGGCATCGATGGCGGCCGTCATGCTCGCCGGCTGCGGCCAAAGCTCCGAACCTGCACCCGGGAAGTTGCAGGCTCAGCTCAATGCGATTACGCAGACGCTGGAACAATCACAGGCCGCCCTCGCCGTCGCCGAAGAGCGCATTGCCGCGCTGCTCGAAGAGCAGACCGGCAACCGGCAAAGGCTCGCGGAGCGCGCGTCGGCCGCGGCGCGACTCGAGCAGCGCAACCGCACGCTCGAGCAGCAGATTGCCGGCGCACGGGAAGAGCTGGCGCGCAGTCGAGACTTGCTCGGGACGCTTCGCCGTGAGCGCGATCGGGGCATTCGCCAAGTGCGCGAGCTCGACAACGAGCGCCGCGGGCTGCACGAGAGGCTGGCGAGGGCCAACGGCGAGATCCGCCGTCTCCAGGCTCGTCAATCACCCGATCACCGGCGCCTGGCCGAACTGAACCAGCGTGCCAATGCCGCGGCCCGCGCGGTCGACGAGCTCAGGCGCTACAACGGATTTCTGCTCCAGGAGCGCGGAAATCTCCGGGCCTGGCTCGAAGAGGCCAACGCGACGCGCGCGCGACTGGAGGATGCCGCCCGCGAGGCCCAGCGCGAGACCGCACGGGTGCAATCCGAGCAGGCCGCGGCGGAAGCGGCGCAACGAAAACTGCGCGCACGGCTCGAGCAGGCGAGCGCCGAGCTGGCGACACTCGAGCAAGCCCGTGAGGCGCTCGAAAACGAGGCCGCGACCCTGCGTGCCGCGGCGAGCGAGGTGGCCGAGTCGCAGCGCAGCCGAATCGCGCAGCTCGAGGATGCCCTCGCCCACGCGAGCGCGCCAGCCACCGCCCGCCCGCAAAGCGCTGGCGAATCGCAAGCGGCTGCATCGTCGCACGAAGATACGGCCGTGCTGCGTGCCGAGCTCGACGACGCCAGGGACAAGATTTCCAGACTGCGGATCGCGCAGGACTATCTGGTCGAGAAGGTCGAAGCCTGCGCGGCGAAACAATCATCGGCGCGCGTCGGCACGCCGGGTCCGGGGGTTCGGGTCGCCCTGTTTGCCGAGTGGCCGGATCCGATCACCGCGCCGTCGACGCGGCCGCTTCGTGCCGGATTAACCACCGCGACTTGGCCGCCACGGCGCACCGATGAGAGGTTCGGGCCCTCGAGACTGATGAAGGTCGCGAACGAGGAAAGCGACCCGCCGAAGGGAGGCCGCCAC
>JBFICP010000209.1:0-5781 GCA_041581935.1 Gammaproteobacteria bacterium
GACATCATATAGGTATCTGCCGACCGACGGCGATTCGGCGCTCGCGAGAAGGGCACGCCGGCGGTGGCTCAGGCGTTGGCCGTACTCGAGGAGCCTCAGCTCTTCGACGGCGCTCACCGAGACATTGCTGTCCGAGCCGATTCCGACGTGTCCGCCATCGGAGAGAAAGTCGAGAGCCGGGAACACGCCATCTCCCAGATTCGCCTCGGTCGTGGGACACAGTCCGACGACGGCATCGCCGCCGGCCAGCCGTTTGCGCTCGGCGCCGTTCGCGTAGGTGGCGTGCACCAGGCACCAGCGCTGGTCCACATCGACGTTGTTGAGCAGCCATTCCACCGGACGTTGTCCGCTCCAAGCGAGGCACTCCTCGACTTCTCGGGTCTGCTCGGCGATATGGATGTGAATCGGTGCCGCGAAGTCGTGGCGTGTGATCGATTCGATCCCGTGCAGTAGCTGCTCGCGGGTCACGGCGCGCAGCGAGTGCGGCGCGAACCCGATGCGTACCAACGGGTCGCCGCGGTATTTGGTGACAAGGTCATCGAGCAGCGCCGCGAATCCGTCGCTGTCGTTGATAAATCGGCGCTGGCCGACTTGCGGCTCGACGCCACCGAACCCGTTGCACGCATACAGCACCGGCAGATGGGTAATGGCGATACCCGTTTCCCGCGCCGCCGCGATCACACGGTCAGACATCTCGCTCGCCGTGTCGTAGGGGTTGCCGTCCCGCTGGTGGTGCAGATAGTGGAACTCGCCCACCGTCGTGTAGCCGGCCTGGAGCATTTCCACATACAGCTGCGAGGCGATGGCGTGCACGTGCTCGGGCTCGATGCGCTCGACGAAGGCGTACATGCGCTGGCGCCAGGTCCAGAAGCTGTCCTCTTCGGGACCGCGGGACTCGGTGAGTCCGGCCATGGCACGCTGAAACGCATGAGAATGCAGATTCGGCATGCCGGGTATTGCCGGACCCGCAAGGCGCTCGACGTTTTCAGGCAAAGCCGCCACTCCGGTCTCGACCGCGGCAATGAAGCCCGCGCCGTCTACCTCGAGGAGCACGTCGTTGGCCCAGCCTTCGGAGAGGAGGGCGGTGGCTGCATGAAATTTCACGGCTGGAAAGGGGGTCGGCCCGACCATGGCTGCCTGCAAGCCGTCGATATATAGTGTCGGGGCATGTCTTTGCAACTCCCGAACCGGTAGCCGGCCCTTGGCCGATTCTGTCGACCTGTCCCAATGCACCGCGCTGTGGACCGGCGCGCGGGTCGCCACCATGGAATCCGCGGCGCAGACGTCCTACGGAGTCATCGAAAACGCCGCCATCGCCGTCGCGGGCGATCGTATTCACTGGGTCGGCGCGCAGACCCGACTCCCGGCCGAACTTCCCGACCGCGTGATCATGCATGCGGTCGACGGGCGCTGGATCACGCCGGGTCTGGTCGACTGTCATACACACCTCATATACGGGGGCGACCGGGCGCGGGAATTCGAGCAGCGCCTGAGCGGGGTCAGCTACGAGGAGATCGCCCGCCAGGGCGGCGGTATCGTTTCCACGGTCGCGGCGACCCGCGCCGCCAGCGAAGACCAGCTGGTCGCGGCGGCAACCGTGCGTCTCGGTGCGCTCGCCGGCGAAGGGGTGACGACCATCGAGATCAAATCCGGATATGGGCTCGATCTCGACACCGAGCTCAAGATGCTGCGCGCCGCCAGACGACTGGGAGAGAGCGGCATCGTCGATGTCGTGACCAGCTTTCTCGGCGCGCACGCGTTGCCGCCCGAGTACGCCGGGCGCAGCGATGATTACATCGACTTCGTGTGCGAACGGGTGATGCCCCGGGTTGCCGAGGACGGTCTCGCCGACGCCGTGGACGCCTTCTGTGAAAGCATCGGCTTTTCGCCGACGCAGACCGAGCGCGTGTTCGAGCAGGCCACCGCGTTAGGCCTGCCCGTCAAGCTGCACGCCGAGCAGCTCTCGGATCTGGGCGGCGCCGCGCTTGCAGCACGCTATCGCGCGCTGTCGGCAGATCATCTCGAGTACGTATCAGAATCGTCCATAGAAGCCATGGCCGCTTCGGGAACCGTCGCGGTGCTGCTTCCCGGGGCGTTTTACTTTCTACGCGAGACTCGCGTGCCACCGGTGGATGCGTTTCGCAGGCACCGCGTTGCGATTGCGATCGCCACCGACAGCAATCCCGGAAGTTCGCCGGTGACTTCCATGCTGTTGATGCTCAACATGGCGTGCACCTTGTTCGGCATGACTCCCGAGGAGGCTCTGGCCGGCGCCACGCGGCACGCGGCGATGGCACTGGGACGTGCGGATCGCATCGGTACCCTCGAAGCGGGCAAACAGGCCGACTTCGTGGTCTGGAACATTGGGCACCCCGCCGAGCTCGCCTACCGAATCGGATTCAACCCCTGCCACCGGGTCGTGAAACGCGGACGAATTCTGTCCGGTTGAAACGTGCCGCGACAGGGGGATGGGCTCACGGCCGCCGCGCGCCCCAATCGAGCATCGTCTCCAGTAATGCGCGAAGGGTCGGGCGTACGCCCGCGGCGAGCTCCTCACGGTAATCGTAGGGCGATTCCTCGTCCATGTAGCTCGACTGTGCCTGCTCGAGCTGTACCGCGTGCACACCCGCGGCGGGCTCGCCGTAGGTGCGTGTGATATAGCCGCCGGTGAAGCGGCCGTTGACCACGTGGGTGTAGTTGCGCGCGTTCCCGAGCACCTTTTCAAGCGCCGCCTGCAGCGACGGGTCGCAACTCGCGCCGCTGGCGGTGCCGAGATTCAAATCCGGCAGTCGGCCATCGAAAAATCGCGGCACCACCGATCGAATGCTGTGGGCGTCGAAGAGCAGTGCGATACCGTGGCGTTGTTTGAGGCTCGCGAGGGTGGATGCGATGCGCTCGTGATAGGGCTGCCAGTAGCGTTCCCGGCGCGCGGCAATTTCGTCGGCGCCGGGCTCCTGGCCCTCCTCGTATATCGGGGTTTCGTCGAAGCAGCGGGTCGGGCAGAGCTCGGTGTTGCTGGCGCCGGGATACAGCGGTTTGCCGTCCGGAGAACGATTGAGATCGATGACGTAGCGTGAATACGCGGGTTTCAGAACGCTGGCACCGAGCTCGGAAGCGAAATCGTACAAACGCGCCATGTGCCAGTCGGTATCCGGCGTCGTGCGCGCATGGGCGGTCATGCGCGCGGCCAGATCCTGCGGGATGGCGATGCCGTCATGGGGCATGCTGACCAGCAGCGGCGTCGAGCCTTCTGTGAATTCGAACGTGTCCATGGATTGCACCATTCGAGCATTCTACTTCCTCGCCGACGAAGTAGAATGGTGGCGTCTATATAATGAGATCGCAGCGGGCAGGTCTATGAGCAAGGGTACACGCATTTCGAACCGCGTCATCCGATCCCCGCGGGGCACGGAGCTTACCGCCAAGAGCTGGGTGACCGAGGCGCCGCTGCGCATGCTCATGAACAATCTGGATCCGGAGGTCGCGGAAAAGCCTCAGGAACTGGTCGTTTACGGCGGAATCGGCCGGGCGGCACGCAACTGGGAGTGTTTCGACAAAATCGTCGAGGTGCTCGAGCGCCTCGAAGGTGACGAGACCCTGCTCGTGCAGTCCGGCAAGCCCGTCGGTGTATTCAAGACCCACGCCGACGCGCCGCGGGTGCTGATCGCCAATTCCAATCTCGTGCCCCACTGGGCCAACTGGGAGCACTTCAACGCGCTCGATCAACAGGGCCTCATGATGTACGGCCAGATGACCGCCGGCTCCTGGATCTATATCGGCAGCCAGGGGATCGTGCAGGGTACCTACGAGACGTTCGTCGCCATGGGCCGACAGCACTATGACGGAAGTCTTCGCGGGCGATGGATACTCACCGCCGGCCTCGGGGGCATGGGCGGGGCGCAGCCTCTGGCGGCGACCATGGCAGGCGCCTCGATGCTTGCCGTGGAATGTGACGCGTCGCGCATCCGCAAACGCCTCGACACGGGCTACCTGGACGAGATGGAGATCGACCTGGATGCTGCACTGGCGCGAATGGAGCAGGCCGGAAAGGACGGTAAGGCCGTCTCCGTTGGCCTGCTCGGAAATGCCGCCGAGATCCTTCCGGAGATCGTGCGCCGCGGCGTGCGCCCGGATGCCGTCACCGACCAAACCAGCGCCCACGATCCATTGAACGGTTATCTGCCCGCCGGCTGGACCCTGGAACAGGCCGTCGAGCTGCGCATCCGGGATCCCGAGCGCGTGATTACCGCGGCGAAAAAATCCATGGCCACGCACGTGCGCGCCATGCTCGAGTTTCATGCCATGGGGATTCCGACGTTCGACTATGGCAACAATATTCGCCAGGTTGCGAGCGAGCAGGGTGTCGACAACGCATTCGATTTCCCCGGATTCGTCCCGGCCTACATCCGCCCGCTCTTCTGCCGCGGCGTCGGTCCGTTTCGCTGGGCGGCGCTTTCCGGTAATCCCGACGACATTTACCGCACCGACGCCAAGGTGAAGGAGCTGATCCCGGACGATCCGCATCTGCACAACTGGCTCGACATGGCACGCGAGCGCATTCATTTCCAAGGGCTGCCGGCACGCATCTGCTGGGTGGGGCTCGGTGCCCGTGCCCGCCTCGGGCTGGCATTCAACGACATGGTGGCGAGCGGTGAGCTGGAGGCGCCCGTCGTCATCGGCCGTGACCATCTCGATTCGGGCTCCGTCGCGAGTCCCAACCGCGAGACCGAGGGCATGCGCGACGGCACCGATGCCGTCTCCGACTGGCCGCTGCTGAACGCGTTGCTCAATACCGCAAGCGGCGCCACCTGGGTGAGTCTGCACCACGGTGGTGGCGTTGGCATGGGATTTTCCCAGCACGCGGGCATGGTCATCGTGTGCGACGGCAGCGAGGATGCGGCGCGTCGTATCGAGCGCGTGCTTACCAACGATCCGGCCAGCGGAGTCATGCGCCACGCCGACGCGGGCTATGACATTGCGATACAGGCCGCACACGAGGAAGGTCTCGATCTGCCGATGCTCGATGAATGATCGTCGGATGTGATCCGCGATTGTAGAGTCGCTTCCTTGGGCCGTTCGGAGGCAGTCTGGAGAGTCCGCAGCCGCGAGCGAAGTCCGTGAAACAGCATTACGTGCTCGGGCGCACGACCCGTGAGCTCGACCGGCTCGAGCTTCAGGGAATCCTGTACCAAGATTTCACGCTTCGGGCTCTCGAGCGTTGCGGCATCGATTCGGGCATGCGTGTTCTCGATATCGGTTGCGGCTCCGGTGACGTCACGCGGCTCGCCGGGCGTCGTGTGGGCCCGTCGGGATCGGTTCTTGGTATCGATAATGACCCGGACGCCGTGCGCTCGGCGAGAGAGCGGGCGGCGCGGCAGGGGGTTTCGAACGTCGCATTCGAAGTAGACGAGGCGATATCTTTCGCGCAGCCAGAATCCTTCGATGCCGTCATCGCGCGCTTTTTCCTCATGCATCAGCGCGCTCCCGCCGACGTGCTGGCCGCGGCGGCAAGCGCCGTTCGGCCCGGTGGCGCCATCTTGATGCTGGAGTCACACATGGCCGCACTACTGGATGCGCAGCATTCCTTTCCCCGTTCGGCGCTTTACGACGAGGTCGTGCGCTGGAAATGCCGAGTCGTCGCCGCCGCCGGCGTGGATATCGAATCCGGCCTCGGTCTTCACCGGACGTTCGCCTCGGCGAAGCTTCCCGCGCCGGAAATGCATATGGAAGCTCCGGTAGAGGGTGGCCCCGACAGCCTCATTTACCGCTATATGGCCGAGA
>JBFICP010000210.1:0-5709 GCA_041581935.1 Gammaproteobacteria bacterium
CCCCAGAGCACCATGGTGGCCAAGCTGCACCGGCACAACCAGGCGCTCAGGCACTACTACGACCGGGAATGGGACGCCGCGGCCGAGATTTTCAGGAATCTAAAGGATGAGCGGCCCGACGATCCGCTCTACGATTACTATCTGACGCGCATCGACGAGTTCAGGGAAGACCCGCCGCCACCGGAATGGCAGGGCGAGATCCGATTCACGGTCAAATAGGCGGCGACCGAAGTTGAAATCTGTCACACTTTCGCCAGGGTGTCGAAATTTCGACACCCTGAACCCACCGCCGGGCGAGCCTGCCCCTGTGGCCGCACGACACCGCCCGGTAACCGTTCACGGCGCCGCACCAACCTGGCGTCGCTCGAGTTCCTCGAGCTTCTGCATCAGGTAACGCCGCTCGTGGGGAGCGGTCACCCGGCCGCTTTCGAGCAGGTATCCGGCCATCACCGTGGCGGCCTCAAGCTCCCCCATGTCCTCGAGAATCACCACCGGCATGTCCCGGGCCCAGTTCGGCACGTCAGGACCGGTCGCATGATTCGATACGGCCCGCGCATACGTGAGCGCCAGGGGCAGGTCGTCGAACCGGTGCTTGGCGACGATGGCCGCATGGGCGAGCCACGGCCAGCGTCGGTTCGGGTCCTCGAAAAATTTGCGATACACGAAATCGAGAATAAACCGTTGCTTCTCCTCGTCGTTGACCGCCGCGTAGATGCGACTGGCGGCCAGCAGGGGGTACTGGCCCCTCGGATCGAGCTCCAGAATCCGCTCCAGCCAGCCCGCCAGCCTGTCGTAGGGAAGTTTGCGAAACGGAATGCTCACCCCGGGCTGATTATCGTGGGCCTGGAGCCACAGCATCAGCATCTTGGCTGTCGCCACGGGATCGCCCAGGGACGACAGCCGCAGGGCGTCGAGGTCGGGCGGTACCGGCAGGTCGCTGGCCGTTGCGCTGGGGGGCGCTCGGGTGCCGTGCCAGATGACCTGGGCAGCGAGCCCCGCCGCCAGCAGCACCAGCACCGGGACGGGCACGAACTTGACGCTTCGCGCCCGGGTCTGGGGTTGCCAGAGCTTCAAGACCTTCACAGATTCTTCCGATACAGATCGAACAGCGCCGCGCCCGTGAGCAGGGCCAGATAGACGGCGCTCTGCACCACGAGGGGGGCCAGCTCCTCCCAGCTGCCGGTGTGGTAGACGAGCCAGTCCGTGGAGGTGAAACGCGCGAGATCCGGCAACAGATAAGCGACGCCGTCGACGAAGCCCTCGATGATGCGTTGTGTCAGCGAATCCGAATCGATGATCGGGTTATGCGCCATGAGCTGCATGGCCTCGATGCTGCGCGACAGCAGATAAAAGGCCATCACGGCCGATAGCGCAAGCGTTACCTGGTGCAGGGTGAACAGGCACAACAAGCTCAAGGCCGTGATGATGAGCAGCTCACAGGAAAGCGAGAACACCCAAAACGCAACCTGAGCCGGCGGCGCATGCACGAGCAGAACGAGCCCGCAAAAGAGGGCGGTCATGATCGCCAGCACCGAGAACCCCAGCAACTTGCCGAGGAAATAGTGGTAGCGGGGAATCGGCAGAGACAGGACCAGCTCGAGACCCTTGTCGTCAAACTCGCGCACCATGCTGCTGATCACGAACAGCGCGATGGTGAAAACGGCGAAGAACCGCAGCACGGCGGCGAGAAAGCTCGACTGGAATGACGCGCTTTCGGCGATGGCGATCTCGGCGACGAACTGTGAAAGTCCGAACCCGATGACGACGAAGCCGACCACCAGCCACACGAGACGGTTCCGGGTCGCCTCGAGAAAGGTGTAGAAGGCAATGATGGAGATTTTTGAATTGCGCATGTGGCTTGCCTCGACGGCGGCTAATATACAATACGACACGGGCGCCCGAGCGTGTCAAAAAGTTCGTTCCAGCTGACCGGAAACGCCGCGACCATGGCCCCCCTCGCATTCCTCATCAACAAGCGATTCGAGCACCAGATTCTGGCGCTCATGCTGGCGTGCCTGCATCTCGCGCTGTGGTGGGATTTCGGCAGCGCGCTTTCGCGGAGCCTCATCCTCGCCCACCTGGGGCTGTTCCTCATGTGGCAACCCCTGTGGCGACGCGAGCAACGGCTCAACTGGCAGGGCAGCATCGTCTTCGTCACCGCGACCCTGGCATTCATCGTGTGGATGAGCTGGGGACTCATCTCGTTCTGGCTGTTGATCCTCACCGCGATTGTCGGCGGGCGCGTGACGGCACGCCGGGGCAGTCGCTACGCCTATTTGATGGCGCTCATGTTTCTCGTCTCCGAGATACTCATCGCCTGCATCCCGTCGATGATCGAATTGCAGTTTGCGAGAAACGAGGCCTGGCGCCTGCTCGGCTACGGACTGTTCATCGTGCCGATGGTGCTGTTCTTCGTGCCCGATCCGAAAGAGCCCCGTGAAGTCGAAAAGTCGGTGGATTTTCTCTACGGACTGACGGTCTCGCTGCTCACCTGCATCCTCGCCATGGGAAGTCTTCTCGGCATGTACATTACCGGCGTCCACTATCCGGTCGCGGTGATCCAAACCATCCTCGCGATTGCGCTCTTTCTGCTGGCAATCAGCTGGCTTTGGACGCCGCTCGCGGGTTTCAGCGGCTTCGGCCAGCTGTGGGAGCGCTACCTGCAGAACATCGGCACACCCTTCGAGCTGTGGCTCGGACGCCTGGCCGATCTGGCACTGCACGAGCAAACGCCCGATACGTTTCTGGAATCGGCCGTCGAACAGCTCGTCGAATTGCCGTGGGTGTCGGGCGCCGCCTGGTCGGGACACCAATGCCAGGGCAAGAGGGGCGAGAGCACGCAGTGGCTTTTCGACTTCGTCGACGATGAGCTCAAGGTCACCGTGTACGCGCATCGTCGCATGGGCGCGGCGCTGCGGCTGCACGGCCAGTTGCTGGTGCAGCTCATCGCGCATTTCTTTCGCGCCAAGCAACACGAGGAAGAGCTGACCCGCACCGCGCGCCTGCAAGCCGTTTACGAGACGGGCGCGCGAATCACCCATGACATCAAGAACCTGCTGCAATCCCTGCACACCACGACCGCCGCCATGCAGGCGGGCAAAGCGGGTGACGAAGCCGAGCTCCGGGAGCTCATCGCGAGGCAGCTACCGCACGTCAATCAGCGCCTGCAACTGGCGCTCGACAAGCTGCAGGCGCCGGAAAAGGAGGCCATGGTCGAGGGCCGTCTGAGCGCGTGGTGGGATTCTTTGCAGGCGCGCAACATGGATGCCGGCATCCGCTTCGAATCGAATCTCGGTTCCGATCCCGTTGTTCCCCTGGATCTCTTTGACAGCGTTGCCGAGAACCTGCTCGAGAACGCGCGCAGCAAACGACTGAGCGAGCCCGGCATTCATATCAGCGTGCACCTCGAGGCAAAAAACGGTGCCGCCCACCTGCGGGTGCGCGACGACGGCAGCCGCATCGATTCGGAGACGGCGCGCAAGCTTTTCAACTCGCCGGTGAGCTCACGCGACGGACTCGGTATCGGTCTGTATCAAGCCGCGCGCCTCGCCCGTCAGTGGGGCTACGAGCTGACCCTCACCGCCAACCGCCCGAACGACGTCGCCTTCGATCTGAGGCCCGCTTGAGCGCGCGAAACCATCGCGAACGCGCCCCTCACGGGTGCGCACCTCAAGGCGGTAACGGCTCGACAATCCTGAGCTGATCGTTGAACCACGGGCTGTAGCGGTCACGCGCATAGGTGTCCACGGCTACCGGCGTCGACGTGTCGCTGTTATCGCCTTCCAGATACGCACAAAGATAGTCATCGTAAATTCCATCGCCGTCGCAATCGCCAACGGTGCGGTCCTGGCTTGCCCAACGGGCCCCCGCGGATATGACCAGAGCGCGGATATCCGATCGCGCGGTTCGCCCCTCGACCTTCAATGTCAGGCAGGTGTTGACCGGAGAGGCGCAATCTCCATCGCCGTCGACGTCGCCCCCGGGAACCGCGTCCTGCGACATCGCCACGTAGATGAATCGATGCCAGTCGTTCTCGACGAACCACTCCGGGAGCTCGTCGCGTGCGTCGTCGAGGTCGTCGTAGACGACCGAAAGATCGTACCGAATGCCGCTCAAGACGATCTCGCCTCCGGTGTCAGCGTCAATGCTGACGTCCCGTTGACCCCAGTTGGTGCCATCGTAATCCGTGATTCGAACACTCCACGTGGATGACGCCAATCTCGGCAGAGTCGCCGCGTTTATCGATAACGAGCGTCGTCGAACATCGCCGGCAGTGGGCGGCGTGATCCGCGGCGCATCGTCGACGACGTCGAATGCGATCTCCACGCTACGCGTCACCGTAACACCGAGATCGTCACGGTAAAAAGCCGGAATCATGCGGCTGCCGATACACGTTCCCCTGGTGGAATCACTCCACCGGCAGCGGCCGGTATCGGCCGCGATCCGAATCGCGCCCGACATCCCGTCGACGAGCGGTGGCACGAGCATTGCGTCGCCCGAGTGCCGGGTCGTGGTGGTCGGCGTGGCATCGGCGAAGCGCCAGCGACCGCCAAAGCCGGTCGCGAACGCCTCGCCCGGAAGGTGCACGGCGAGAAGCCCCGCACGCGACAAGTCGCTCTTGAAGGTGGCGGTTCTGGGATCGCGGAAAGCCGCGAGCCAGGGGTAGCTGCCGTGGATGTCGTGATAGTTGTTCAGGGCGACGGTCACTTCACCGATCACACGCTTTTCCACCGCCCGCATGAGCTCGTCGACGGTGATGGTCACGAGTCGATCATTGAAAGTGCCGGATCCCTCAAGATTGTTGAAGTGCGCAATGAACTCTTCACCGCCCGGTGACGTCCCACAAGGCGCCGCCGATGCGTCGGGGCAACCGTCCGCGTCGGCATTGCTGTAAACCGTGGTTCCAATTGCGATGCTGTCGAGATAGTCTGCCGGTGGCGATGCCGGCGCGCTGCGATCCTGCCCGTCCATGGGCGCTCCGGGTGCGATCAGTACGGCCGCAATCGGCAGCGCCTTTCCCGTATCCGGGTCCGCGACGACATTGCCCCGGCCGTCGCGCAGCGTTATCCATGGATACCTCGCCCTACCCGCATCCGCCATGTCGGAGTTTATCGGGCCGCCGTCACCGCGTGTCACGAGGTTGCGCGAAACGGCATACCAAATGCCCTCTCCGGCACCGTCACGGACACGGATGTGCAGTCCGATCCGCGGACAGGGACTGACATCACCGGCCCAGGGCAGCCGGCCGAGAAGATGAGAGGGGTTCAATCCGAACGTCACGCAATCCCCTTTGCCATCGTAATTGCCGTCCCGGTTACGATCGGGAAAAGGCAACAAGCCCGGCGTTGTCTGCCCCCCGGACCCGGCATACGCCGTGACGGACCAGGCGATCAGCGCGGACTTGGCGTCGGCCAGCGCTTTCGCCGTCACCGCGCTGGTCGCGACGTTTGCGGTAACCGCCAATCTCACACGATCGAGCACCATCGCTGATCCCGTCAGCACCAGGAGCAGCAGAAACCACAAGGCTGTCGATGCCGCTCCCCGCTGGCGTCGCGCGGAACCGCCCGCACCCGCTGTCAGCCGGTCGGCCAATCGATGGCCTGCCGGCATGTCCGCAACGATACTCACCGCCGCGTCTCATGAGATGCATCGGCACTTCGAGACGACGCGATTCCCTTCGCTGTCATCCGCACACCCCTCGGCGCCTGC
>JBFICP010000211.1:0-5708 GCA_041581935.1 Gammaproteobacteria bacterium
CGAATGACTGTCAGCGACATCGAGAGCCGCACCGAACCCCTCGATACCTGTCCCGGCCAGCGCCTCGCTGATGCGCTCCGCGCCCGCCTCGGTGGTCGCGGTACCTATGACGAAAGCGCCCTGGGTTCCGAGGGTTTTCGCAATAGCCATGCCGATGCCGCGACTTGCACCGGTGACCAGTGCGATCTCGCCTTTGAGCGTCATGCGAGCGCCTCGAGCTCGGCAAGCGCCTTGTCGAGGCTCGCGCCGTCGTGCACCGCCATGGTCTTCAAGCCTCGATCGATGCGCTTGTTCAGACCGGTAAGAACGCGACCGGGACCCGGCTCGACGAGCACCGTCGCGCCGTGCTCGCGTAATGCGATTACCGACTCGACCCAGCGTACGGGCTTGGTCAGCTGATCGGCGAGCGCATCGCGAATCGCCGAAGCGTCAGCGTGCGGGGCATTGTCCGCATTGTGAAGAACGGGGAATCCCGGAATATCGACGCGCGTCTCCTCGAGCTTCGCCACCAGCCGCGCGCGCGCCGGCTCCATCAGCTCACAGTGCACCGGAACGCTCATCGGCAGCTTGATGGCTCGCTTGGCACCGGCTTGCTCGGCGAGCGCGATGGCTTTTTCGACCGCGCCCGCGTGGCCTGCAATCACAACCTGGCCGGGCGCATTGAAATTGACCGCCGATACGATACTGTCTTGCCCTCGGTCGGTCGCCGCGTCGCAGACAGCGAGCACCTGCTGGTCATCGAGTCCGAGTAGTGCCGCAATGGCGCCCTGCCCTTCGGGCACGGCTTCCTGCATGAACCGTCCGCGTGCCGCCACCAGCGATACTGCGTCGGCGAAATCCATGCTCCCGGCGCAAACGAGCGCCGCATATTCGCCGAGACTGTGGCCGGCAGCCAGCGCCGGTGCCGGGCCATCCGCCGCCTGCCACACACGCGCCACGGCCACACCTGCTGCCAGCATCGCCGGTTGCGTCTGCTCGGTGGCGTTGAGCCGTGCCTCGGGTCCGTTCTGCGTGAGCGCCCACAAATCGTATCCGAGCGCCTGCGAAGCTTCGGCAAAAGTCTCCTCGACCTGCGGGTAGTCGGCGGCAAGCGCAGCCAGCATGCCGATTGACTGCGATCCCTGCCCCGGAAACGTAAACGCCAGCGTCATAGTTCTCAATTACCTGTTCTTTTAAAGCCGCCGAAACACAGAGTCCCCCCGCCTCGATGGGAGGGAGGACAGGCGTCAGAAAAAAAGCGCGCGATATCCCGCTCGCGGCGCGCAACATCAAACGTCCTTTGTTAATATCGAATCAACGCCGAACCCCAGGTAAAGCCGCCACCAAAAGCCTCTAACAAAATATTATCTCCCCGCTTGACGCGTCCATCGCGCACCGCCACGTCCAGCGCAAGAGGCACCGACGCGGCCGAGGTATTCCCGTGCTCTGCGACGGTCACCACCACACGATCTTCTGGGATGTCGAGCTTTCGAGCAGTCGCTTCGATGATGCGGATATTCGCCTGATGCGGAATGAGCCAGTCGATGTCGGATGGTCGCATGTCATTTGCGTCGAGCGCCTCGGTGACGATTCGGCGTAACGTGCGAACCGCGATCTTGAATACCTCATTTCCACGCATTTTGGTATACGCCTTGCCCTCGGAGATGACGCCACCGCCGAGCGGCACGCCGCCGTCGACATAAAGAAGGTCCTCGTAGCGGCCGTCGGCGTGCAGATGGGTGGAGTAGATACCCGGTGCATCGCTCGCCTCCAACACCACCGCGCCGGCGCCATCGCCGAAAAGAATACAAGTCTGACGATCCGTCCAGTCCAGCAAGCGCGAATGTGTATCCGCGCCGACCACGAGTGCGCGCTTGATGTCCCCGCACTTTATGAATTTGTCGGCCACACCGAGTGCGTATATGAATCCCGTGCAAACCGCCTGAACGTCGAAGGCGGTGCAACCATTGGCGCCAAGGCGTGCCTGCAGTCGGCAGGCGGTCGCAGGATATATCTTGTCGGGCGTGGTTGTACCAACGACAATGAGCTCGAGCTCTCCTGGGTCCAGGTCTGCGCTTTCGAGGGCCGAGCGGGCGGCCCGTTCGGCGAGATCGCAGGTCGATTCGCCTTCGGCTACGATGTGCCGTTGCCGTATGCCAGTACGTTCTTGAATCCACGCGTCGGTGGTGTCCACCAGCTTCTCGAGTTCGGCATTGGTCATCACGCGTTCGGGCAGATAGCTCCCCGTCGCAGCGATTCGCGAGTAGCTCACACCGCCTCCGCCGGGGTAAGAACCGATTCGAGATGCTGACTGATGCGTTTCGGGACGTTTTTGCGAATCTCCGCAACGGCCTCGCTGATCGCGCGCGAAAAGGCGATCACATCCGCACCACCGTGACTCTTGATTACGATTCCCCGAAGCCCGACGAAGCTGGCGCCATTGTAATGGCGGGGGTCGATTCGATTGCGAAATGTCCGGAGCACCGGAAGCGCGACGAGACCGGCCATTCGGCTCCAAGCGTTGCGCCGAAATTCCTGGCGAATAAAATGCCCGATCATCGAGGCAACGCCCTCGCTGGATTTGAGTGCAACGTTTCCGACAAAACCATCACACACGATCACGTTGGCAGTGCCTCGGTAGATGTCGTCACCCTCGACGAATCCAATATAGTGAATGTCGCTGGCGGCAAGTAGCCGCGCCGCTTCCTTGACGCTTTCGTTGCCTTTTATTTCTTCCTGTCCGATATTGAGCAGGCCCACCGTCGGACGCGGTATGCTGTCCACTGCGCTCACCAGAACCGAGCCCATGACGGCGAATTGAAACAACTGCTGCGGAGTCGTTTCGACGTTCGCACCCAGATCGAGTACATGCGTATGGCCGGTGATCGACGGCAGCGCCGCGATTATGGCCGGCCTGTCGATACCCGGCAGAGTCTTCAGAACGAAACGCGCGGTAGCCATCAGTGCTCCCGTATTACCCGCGCTCACACACGCGTGCGCCTCGCCTCGTTTCACGAGATCGATGGCAACGCGCATGGACGAGTTCTTCTTGTTGCGCAGCGCCTGGGAAGGCAGCTCATCCATGCGCACCTGCTCGGGTGCATGCACGATCGATATCCGATCGGAGTTGTCGGAAGATTGCCTCGCGATTTCCCGCTCGAGAATGCTCTGTTCGCCGACCAGGACGAGACGCAGCTCCGCTTGGCTTTCCAGCACTCGAAAAGCCGCCGGCACGACCACGGTCGGGCCGTGGTCGCCGCCCATCGCATCCAGGGCGACGGTGAGATCCAACGCTTACTCGTCCTTCGCCGGCACCACCTTTCGCCCGCGGTAGAACCCATCGGCACTTACGTGGTGGCGCCTATGGGTCTCGCCGCTGGTCGGCTCGATGGAAAGCGTCGGTGGCGCCAGTGCGTCGTGCGCCCGTCGCATGTCTCGGCGGGATTTGGATTTTCGTCTTTGCTGTACAGCCATGGGTACTCCTGGTTGGTTTCCAACGACCGCGTCCGGCTGCGCCGTGGAGCCTCGATCCACCCGCTTTTGCCGCGCGCATTGTAGCGTGTTCGGCCCTGGGCCACGATGGCTCTGACCCCGCGCGGGCGTCGGCCGATTCTCTAGGCGCCCGTACGGGAGCTGTGCGCGACTAGGGCGATTTTTGAGTCTTCAGTGATTTGAGAATAGAAAAAGGGTTTTCCTTTCCAGCTTCTGCGGATTCCGGTGCGGCGGCGCCATCTTCGCTCGCATTCTCGCCGACGCCATCCGCTCCCGGGGGCATCTCGCATTTGCCGCTCGCGTGCCGGGCTATCCCCGGCAAGGCAAGAATAAGCTCGTCCTCGATCAGGCCCGACAGTGACACCGGCGCGTCGCCCACGGCCAGCGGCTCGTAGCGAATATCGACGACCGGCGCATCGGCGGCCTCCGCGAGCAGCGCGAGTGCAACATCGCATTCGAGCGCTACCCGCATCGGCTCGAGACAGCGCTGGCATTGCATGACGAGTGTCGCGTCGATGCGGCCGAGCACGCAAGCCTGCCCATCGTCGTCGAGCCCGAATCGCAGCGCGAACCGAACATGCCCGGCGCGGTCTTCGAGCAGCGCCGCGAGACGCGGCATCTTCTCGATTGCCACGCTGCCCTCCAATGTCTCGCCCCGATGGGCGAGCCGAATCGGAAGAATTTGCTCCGGCAGGGCCTTCGGCATAAGCGGCGAATAGTAATAATTCGCGAACCACGGTGTCAAAGGGCGCCGGACCCGGCATGGTCCACGCTCGTGTCGAGAGTGCGTGCCGGCGGCTTTTCAGACCACAAGCCATGGGTTAGCCTCCGCCGACCCACGACCAGTGCCACGAGCGACCGATGACCCGTATTGTGCTCGCCTCCACCTCCGCCTACCGGCGAAGCCTGCTGACAAGGCTCGGAATCGCGTTTTCCGTCATCGATCCGGCGATAGACGAGACGCCGCACGAGCGCGAGGACCCGGCGGCGCTGGTGGCCCGGCTCGCCGAGGCGAAAGCGGCGAGCGGCGCCGACGGCGAAGACGACGCGCTGATCATCGGCGCCGATCAGGTGGCGGTGCTCGACGGCGAGATTGTCGGCAAACCCGGAGACGCCGTCACCAATCGACGCCAGCTCGCGCGCGCTGCGGGCAGGCGCGTGCAGTTCCTGACCGGGCTCTGCTTGCTTGCGGCGCCGAGCGGGCGCACGCAGGTCGAAGTCGTGCCGTTCACGGTGTACTTTCGTGCTCTGACGAGCGAGCAGATTGCCGCCTATGTAGAGCGCGAGAGAGCGTTCGACTGTGCCGGGGGTTTTCGTTGCGAGGGACTCGGCAGCGCGCTCTTCGAGCGCATGGAAGGCGCCGACCCGAGCGCGCTGATGGGTCTGCCGCTGCAGTCTCTTACCCGGATGCTCGCCAATGAGGGCGTCGACGTGCTACTGCAACCGCGATCCGCCGAGTCCTAGCTGTGTTGCCAGGCCTTCGGCCACGGCGGCGCCGAATCGCTTTGTCAGTTGCTCCAGGTACGAGCGCCCGGGCGTGAAGTCCACGATATTCTCGGCACCGATAACCTCCCGCGCCACGTAGGCGCTGCTGCCGAGCTCATCGACCAGCCCGAGCTCGATGCTCTTCTCGCCTGTCCAGATCAAACCGCTGAAAACGTTCTCGTCGCTCGCAAGACGGTCTCCGCGTCCAGTCTTGACCGCGTCGATGAACTGCCGATGGATCTCGTCGAGCATGCTGCGCACATGCTCGACGTCTTCGGGCTTCGCGGGAGAGAACGGGTCGAGAAATCCTTTTTGATCGCCCGCGGTCAGGAGGCGGCGCTCGACGCCGAGCTTTTCCATGGCGTCGACGAAGCCGAATCCGTTCATGAGGACGCCGATGGATCCGACGACGCTGGATTGATTGGCGTAAATCTTGTCGGCGGAGGCCGCCACGTAGTATCCGCCCGAAGCACCGATGTCGGAGATGACCGCATACAGCGGTATCTCTGGAAACTCCTCCCGCAGGCGCACCACCTCGTCGTTGATGTAGCCCGCTTGCACCGGGCTGCCGCCTGGGCTGTTGATGCGCAGGATAACCCCCTTGGTATTCTCGTCCTTGAAGGCGGCTTTCAACCCGGCCACGATGCGATCGGCACTCGCATCCGAGTTATCGGAGATGATGCCACGCACCTCTACCAGGGCGGTGTGTGGCCCGTCGCCATCCGATCCGATCCAGTCATCCGGGAGATAGA
>JBFICP010000212.1:0-5707 GCA_041581935.1 Gammaproteobacteria bacterium
GAATCCACCCCGTTCGGCGATGAATCGCAGCTCCTCATCCGACTTGTTGCGGGGATGCGCCTTCAACCCTGCGGGCAGGCAGTGGCTGTAGGCTACCGGCTTGGCCGAAGTCTCGATCACGTCGCGCGAGGTGACGGAGCCGACGTGACTCAGGTCGCACAGGATGCCGACCCGGTTCATCTCGGCGACGACTTCGCGACCGAAGTCGGACAATCCGCTGTCGGTGGATTCGTAGCAACCGCTGCCGACCAGATTCTGAGTATTGTACGTCATCTGGACGATTCCGATGCCTGCATCCTTGAAGATCTCGATGAACTCGAGGCGGTCCTCGAACGCAGAGGTATTCTGAAAGCCCAGGACCACCGCCGTCCTGTCGTGCTCTTTGGCGCGATGGATGTCAGCCGTCGTGCGCGCTTTGACAATCAGATCATCGAACTCCCGAAACCAGCGGTTCCATTGTCCGATGTTCGCCATGGTGTCATGGAAGCCCTCCCACACCGAGCACGTACAATTGGCGCCGGTCAGTCCGCCGCGGCGCATGTCCTCGAAAACTTCCCGGCTCCAGTTGGAGACGATGAGCCCATCGAAGACGAGCGCGCTCTCGTGCAGTGTCGAATCGGTCATCGTCTTACTCGTCTCAATGCTCCCGGCCGGTGTCGTGCCTCAATGGGCCGTAGAGATCCCCGCGCCTTCACAAGTAGATGGTTCGGACAATGTCGTCGATACTGCCTTCGAGGGATCTGACGAATCCACCGTCGCTGACCGCTCCATCGCGCAGAATGATGAACCGGTCCGCGACCTTGAAGGCCAGCGCGAGGTTCTGCTCGACCATCAGCATGGTCGCCCCGTCGTCCTTCAAAGCCTGAATGATGTTTCCGATCTCGTTGATGAACTGTGGCGCCAACCCGCCGGAGGGCTCATCGAGCAACAGCAGCCGAGGCCGTGCCATGACCGCGCGACCGATGGCCACCATCTGCTGCTCACCTCCGGAGAGTGTTCGCGTCTGCTGCCGCCTTCGCTCGCTCAGGCGGGGAAAGTATTCAAACACGCGATCGAGCTGCGTGCGGGCCTCGCGACGGTTGCGCACCGTGGCACCCAGGCGGAGGTTTTCCTCGACGCTCAGGTCGGGAAACAAATCGCGGGACTGGGAAACCTGAACGACCCCGAGACGGAATATTCGATGCGCCGCAAGACCGGTGATGTCCGTGCCATCGAAGACGATCGTGCCCGAGGAAGGCGCGACGAAACCGCTGATGGCATTGAGCGACGTCGATTTGCCGCTTCCGTTGGCGCCGAGGACGGCGACCACCTCTCCCTGCGACACGCTATAGCCGATGCCGTGCAGGATTTCCTTGGTGCCGTATGAGACGTGCAGTCCCTCGATGTTCAGGAGCGTGTCACGCGTAGCCAAGGTAGGCCTCCAGCACTTCCCGGTTCTGCCGAATTTCCTCGGGTGGTCCCTCGGCGATCAGCTGCCCGGAGTTGAGCACCACGATGACGTCGGAGCCGGACATCACGAGATCGATGACGTGCTCGATCAGCAGAATCCCGATGCCCTCTTCGCCGGCCAGCCTGCGGATGATCTCCATCATCCGGTCACGCATCGGCGGCGACAGGCCGACCACCGGCTCGTCGAGAAGCAACAGCGGCGGCTCGGTGGCGAGCGTGCGCACGATTTCGACCATGCGCTGCTGTCCGCCGGAGAGATCCTTGACCGGCTGATCGGCGATGGCGCCGAGGTCCATGAGGTCGAGGAGCCGTCGGGCGCGGGCGAGGCCCTCGCGCTCCGCCTCCCGGGCGCCTCGCAAGCCCAGTACGAGCCCCAGTAGACCGCTGTCGATCTGCACATGCAGACCGGCCATGACGTTCTCCAGCACGGTCAGTTCCGGAAACAAGCCGCCGTTCTGGAACGTGCGCCGAACACCCTTCACCGACACGTCGTGGGGCGCGAGACCATGGATCGGCTCGCCCTTGAAGTGAATCGCTCCGTGTGAGGTTGGCACGTAACCCGAGACGGCGTTGAAGAGCGTGGTCTTGCCGGCCCCGTTGGGGCCGATGATTGCGCGCACCTCGCCCGCGTGTGCGTCGAAGGTGACGTCGTCGAGCGCACTCAGGCCGGAGAACTGAACCGAAACATTTTTCAAGCTGAGAAGCGTTTCCATCGGTCAGTCCAGATAATAACGCTCGTTGAATCTCGGAGAGATGCGCGCCAACAGGCTCACCAGGCCCTTCGGCAAAAACAGCAGAACGAAAACGATAATGGCGCCGAAGAACAGTTCCGCCATACCCGGGAACTGGCGGAAATACTCCGGAAGCGCGGTCAAGGTGATGGCACCGATCACGCTTCCGACGATACTGCCGGTGCCGCCGACCAGGACCATGCCGAACTGCACGATGACCTCGGTCAGTCCGAAAGATTCCGGAAACACCCGTTCGGTCAATGCCGCGAACATGGCGCCGGCGATCCCGACCACCGCACCGCTCCACACGAATGCGAGCACGATGTAACGCGCAGTGTGAATTCCGAGCGAAGCGGTCGAAGCTTCGTTTTCCCGTATCGCCACGATGGCGCGCCCGACACGCGAGCGCATCAGATTGGAAGTAGCCTTGACCACCAGGGTCGTGACCAGGAGAAACACATAGAACTTGGGGGTCTCTGAATCCAACGGGATGCCGAAAAAGCTTGGTTGGGGCATCAGCAGGCCGTCCGAGCCCATGGTTACCCTGTCACCGTGGAGATAAACCCAGCGCATGAGCTCGCCGAAGGCAAGCGTGATGATCGCGAGATAGTAGAGGCGGATGCCGCGAAGCGCGGCCACGCTCGCCAGAAAGCCGGCGAGCCCCCCCGCAATTGCGGCAGCAACGATGGCGATCACATAGGGCACTCCGGCGTAGACCATCAAGATTGCGGTCGTATAGGCGCCGATGCCGAAAAAGGCGGTATTCGCGAACGCGAGCTGGCCGAGGTTGCCGATGACGATGTTGAATCCGATCGTGACGAGGACGTAGACCAGCATCAGGTTGGCCATGAATTGCAGATATTCATTGGCAATGAATGGAACGCCCAGCGCGACAACGGGAACGAGGTAATAAACGCGCCGCCAGCGGGGCTTGGTCGGCAGCGACGGTGTATTGGTTGCGCTCATACTGCGTCCTTACATGCGAACCGTGACGACCCTGCCGAACAGGCCCGCGGGACGGATGACGAGCACCGCGATGATGACCAGATAGGCGGTGATATCGATGAGCGCCGTGCTCACATAGGCTCCCAGATACTGCTCGGCGAGCCCTAGCAGCAGACCGCCGACGACCGCCCCCCACAGTGAGCCGAACCCACCGAGAGTCATGGCGGCAAAACCGCGGATCAGGAACGAGGCCCCGAGGTCGGGATGCAGGAGCGAAATGGGTGCGATCAAGATGCCGCCTATTGCGCCCATGGCGAGCCCCACGCCCCACATGGTCTCGTGAAACGAACGCACGTTGATGCCGATCAACGTAGCGCCGCGCTCGGATTGGAACACGGCCTGCACGATGGTTCCGAGCGTGGTCCGATAGAAGATCAGGAAGAAGATCACCAACAGCACCGCCACCGTGGCGCAGATAATCATCGCATCGCCCGTGATCACGAGGTCGCCGATGAATACCGGTTCAATGTCGAAGACTCTCGGCATGGGCAGCACCTCGCGGCCCCAGAGTGTCCGGGCGCTGCCTCTCAGCACATAGCCGAGCGAAATGCTCATCATCGCGAACCCGATATGAGGTCCTGCCTTGATGGGATCGATGAAGCCGCGACTGACCGCGATACCGAGCACGAACATGATCCCGATCGCCGCGACGGATGCCGGAATGAACGGCACACCGAAAATGATGACCACCACGTAGACCGCGAAGGCTCCGCCCATCACGAAATCGCCATGCCCGAAATTGACGATGGTCGTCGCCCGGTAGAGCACGGTCATGGAAAGCGCAATCAAAGCGTAGATGGCGCCCTGAGAAATGCCGCTGATGGAGAGCTGCAGGAGCATTCGCCGCTACGTTCGCGTGCGAGTTCGGGCCGACCGGGTCGTTGCGTGCGCGCGGCGCACGCAATTGACCCGGCCGTTACCGGAAGCTCGGTAAACTAATAGGGCTTCATCCAGCCAGAGAGCACCGTCGGCTTGCCGTCGACGAACCCGGCGACCGCCGACGCCTTGCAGCCGTGGCGGTCCGTTGCCGACCAGGTGATCGGGCACGCGAGGATGCCGGTCTCGAGACCCTGGATCTTCTCGAGCTCGGCGATGAACTTGCTGCGCGTCAGATCGCGCCCGGCCGCCTCGAAGGCCTTTGCTGCGGCGACGCCGCTTGCCATGGAGACCGCGCTGAACCCGGTGATGGTCTCATTCGGATAGTACTTGAGAATGATGTCGTTCCACTGCTTCATTTTCGGTCCATCGACCTGGTCGACGAAAGCGTGCAGCACAAAGTAGTCCTTCACCGCATCGGGATCGCCGAGTCGCGCCAGAGTGTTCTCCAGGTCCGTACCGGCAGTGCCCATGACCGGCACTCTGAGTCCGTACCTCTTGGCGTCGCGCAGGAATATCACGGTCTCGGCTTCGTACAGACAACCGAGAATGAAGTCGAGGTTGGCCTCCTTGAGCTTCAGGACCTGCGCGGTGGAGTCGGTCTGGCCGCGCTCGAGCGCGAGCTCGACCACCGGCTTGACGCCCTGGCTTTCCATGTACTCGGTGGCAGGCGCACAGTAGCTCTTCGCCCAGTCGTTGGTGTGCGTAATGATCCCGACGCGCTGCGTTCCGGGCTTCGACATGACGAATTTGCCCATGGTCGAACCGTATGCCGGCCCCGCGGGAACACCATGGAAGATCCCTTTGGTCGGCGGCATCGAAATATTCGGATTGACCGCATGGGCGATAATCCACGGGATGCCGGTGGGCTCCACGGTCGGCTTGACCGCCATGGCAACGCCGCTACACGAGTTTCCGTGCAGGTAGAACACCTCGTCCTGATGAAGCAACTTCTTTGCAGCTGCGATTCCCTTGGCGGGCTCACAGGCGGTGTCTTCCTGGATGATCTCGAACTTGCGTCCGTGAATTCCGCCCTGATCGTTGATGTGATTGAAATAGGCCATGAGGCCGATTTGCGCCTTGCTGTAGCTGGACGCATTGCCGGTAAAGGGGCCCATGACGCCGACTTTGATCGTCGTGTCGGTGAGACCCGTGGTCTCGTCGGCGCTGGCGGTGCCAATCATCGACAAGGCGCCCAGGGCTCCGAGCAAGGCCATACAATTTCTGACGTGCTTTCTCACGATATACCTCCTGATAGCCATTATTTCTTGTGTCGTTTCTCGTTGCCCACGCAAAAGTCGCGTGGCCGCTCCTCGTGACCGCTGAAACGCGCCCCTCATTCGCGATGCGTCTTCTCTATTACCGATCCATCTCGTTGCCACGCTCGTGGATTCGGGGCACCAACGCATACTTTGACGCGCAGTAGGATCTTTTTGCACCCCGGGAGTAGGCGACAGACGGTCTCCATCGCGCTTCGAGGCGGCGGTTTGAACTCGAAGCAACCGGAGGCTGCGCCGAGCATCGACCACGCGTTTACCCTGGATCCTGAGCTGGCCCGACAAGGCCGGCCTCCTCCCGCCTCTTCGTGGGCGGCTTGATCGGCGTAGGACCCGTGAGTGCCGGGCCGTCACGCCATTATAAGGAAC
>JBFICP010000213.1:0-5699 GCA_041581935.1 Gammaproteobacteria bacterium
CGAGGTACATGGGATTTCGCGTCAGGCGGTATACGCCCGTCGAAACAATTGCCGGGGTCGGCTCCCAAGGCCTGGGGTCCTGACCGGTGCGCCTGAAGAGCGCCATGGCGCCGGCCATGAGAGCGAGTCCTACAACGGCAAAGATAGTTCCCGCTCCGGTTCGCACCGCTACCGAAAGGCCGAGGTTGAAGGGCTGAACAAACTCGTGCAAGAGGACACCGACGACCACGCCGGCCACGTAGAAAAACGGCGGAGCGATCGCCACCGCGGCTCCATCTTTTTCGCGCTGGTCCATGAGCAAAGTATGCCACCGCCAATGCGAGGAAGCGCGCCGCGTGCCCGTGCGCGGGTGATTCGCCTCGCCACGGCGCGCTCTCAGTAGTACCCTGATGCCGATGATGCTCAAAGAGTGCGCGATTATGAAGTACCTGGCGCTCGCGTGCGTGCTCATGCTGGCCGGTGCGCCGGTCACCGGGCAGGAGACCGAGCGCGCCGACGCGCTGCTGCTCGAGATCGACGGTGCCATCGGACCGGCGGTCAGTGACTTCATCGAGCGCGGTATCGATCGCGCCGTGGCCGACGGTAACCGCGCCGTGATCCTCAGGATAGACACCCCGGGTGGTCTCGATACCTCCATGCGCGTCATCATCAAGGCGATTCTTGCTTCGCCCGTTCCCGTCATCGTCTACGTGGCACCCAGCGGCGCGCGGGCGGCCAGCGCCGGGACGTATATTCTCTATGCGAGTCACTTTGCCGCCATGGCGCCGGCGACCAACCTCGGGGCGGCGACGCCGGTTCCCATCGGTCCGGGCATGACTCCATCGGGCGATGACGATAAGTCGCCCGCCGAAAAAGATTCCAAGGAAGCAAAGGACGACGAAGAGCCGGTCTCACCGCAGAGGGCCATGGGGCGCAAAGTAGTTAACGATGCCGTGGCCTATATTCGGGGTCTCGCCGAGCTGCGTGGCCGCAACGCCGAGTGGGCGGAGGAAGCGGTGAGGCGTGGTTCGAGCCTGAGCGCAGAGGAGGCTCTCGAGAAGAACGTCATCGATGCGATGGCGGAAGACCTCGACGAGCTGCTCGAGAAGCTCGACGGTAGGAAGATCACGATCCGAGATGCCGAGCTCACCCTCGAGACCGGCGGCTGGACGGTCGAAACCGTGGAGCCTGATTGGCGCAGCAAGCTGCTCGCGGTAATTACGAATCCCAACGTCGCCTACATACTCATGTTGCTCGGCATCTACGGCCTTTTCTTCGAGCTTTACAATCCGGGCGCGCTCGTCCCCGGTATCGTCGGTGCCATCTCATTGGTGCTTGCGCTCTATGCCTTCCACGTGCTGCCTGTCAACTATGCCGGCGTCGCACTGATTCTCATCGGCGTCGCGCTAATCGTGACCGAGTTATTTCTTCCGAGCTTCGGTGTCATCGGCATCGGTGGCGTCGTGGCGTTCATCATCGGCTCGATTATCCTCATGGATACCGATGTCGAGGGCTTCGAAGTCTCGATGCCGCTGGTGATCACCGTAGCGGTCGCAGCCGCCGCGCTGTTCAGTGCCACCGTGCTGCTCGCGGTTCGCCAGCGCAGCCGCCCTGTCGTATCGGGACGAGAGGAAATGATCGGTGCCACGGCCGAGGCGCTCGACTCTTTTTCTCAAACAGGCCAAGTCCGGGCTCATGGGGAGATATGGTCCGCTCGCGCAAGCGAGCCGGTTGTCGAGGGACAGCGACTGCGAATCAGAAAAATCGACGGCTTGATTCTCGAGGTCGAGCCGGAGCGAAAGGAGAAGTGACATGACACTCGTACTTTACTCGATGGCCGCATTCGTGGTTATCGTCCTCGCCTACTACATCATATTCATACTGCGTGAATACGAGCGCGGTGTGATTTTTTTCCTGGGCCGATTCCAATCGGTGATGGGTCCGGGATTGATCATTCTCATCCCCGGCGTTCAACAGCTGGTGCGAGTCGATCTGCGCACACGGGTCCTCGACGTCCCCACGCAGGACATCATTACCCGTGACAACGTGTCTGTGAAGGTCAACGCGGTCGTCTATTTTCGGGTGTTCGACCCGGAGAAATCCATTGTGCAGGTGGAAGATTTTCAGGCGGCAACGAGCCAGCTCGCGCAGACCACTTTGCGTGCAGTGCTCGGGCAGCACGAGCTTGACCAATTGCTTGCGGAGCGCGACAAGCTCAACTCCGACATTCAGAAAAATCTCGACGAGCAGACCGACGCCTGGGGCATCAAGGTATCCAATGTGGAAATCAAGCACGTGGATCTCAACGAGACCATGGTTCGCGCGATTGCCAAGCAAGCCGAGGCCGAGCGCATGCGGCGCGCCAAGGTCATCTCGGCGGAAGGCGAGTTCCAGGCAGCCGAGAAGCTGAAGGATGCAGCCGGCGTGCTGTCCCAGGAGCCATCTGCTTTGACGCTGCGTTATTTGCAGACGCTGCTCGACATGTCGACTGAAAAGACATCGACAGTGCTGTTTCCCATTCCCATCGACCTCATCGCGGCGTTCAAGGATCGAATGGGCCGCAGAGCCGATTCGGACTAGGCGGGGTTAATCAGCATACCGATCTGTTTCGAAGATCGTTCATCCCGTTTGTCCGCGCAACGCACATTCGAGCGAAGAGGGCAGGTTTCGGAAACGAATTCCCGAGACCGGTGTCTGATGCTGGAACGTCGTAAAGGTGGGCACTTGGTGATGGATTCAGCGAAGAAGAGCATGAGGTTCGGAATCGGCATCGCGATGGGCGCGCTCGTCGCAGGCGCCCTCGCGGGTTGCGCGGCCGGCGGTAATGCCGGCGCGCAGACATACGTGCAGAAATGCCTCGCCGATGCGACCACCGAGGCCGAGCGCAGCGAGTGCGCCTGGCGCAACGCCGCGAGAATGGCGAGCGGTAATTAGCCCCACGAGATTCGGCGTCCCTACCCGCGCCGGCGCTCGCGGGTCGCGCCTCAATCCAGCGGTTTCAGATCGCCCAGCATGGTCGGAATCAGCTCGCTGACCGTGGGATGGATCGGCATGGCGCGTTGAATCACCGTGTAAGGCGCGTCGGCATACATGACGTCAATTATCGAGTGAACGATCTCGTCGCCGCCGATGCCGAGCAGCGCGGCACCCAGGATTCTCTCGCTGTCGGCGTCGATCAGCATCTTCATGAATCCCTGGGTTTCGCTGCGCTCGCGTGCGCGGCCCACCCGCGACATCTTCATCTTGCCGATCAGCGTTTTGCGTCCGCTTTTCCGCGCTTCGCTCTCGGTCATACCGACCCGGCCGAGCGGCGGGTCGATGTACAGAGCATATGCAGTGATGCGATCACTGACGCGGCGTGGATCGTCGTCGAACAGGTTGGCGGCGACGATCTCGTAGTCGTTGTACGACGTGTGCGTGAAGGCGCCGCGTCCGTTGACGTCGCCGGTAGCCCAAACGTCGGGCACGTTGGTGCGGAGCTGATCGTCGACGACGATGAAGCCGCGCTCATCGGTCTCGATTCCGGCCTCGTCGAGGCCGAGGTCGTGGGTATTCGGACGGCGGCCCACCGCGAGCAGGAGATGGCTGCCGGTGATTTCCGGTGCACCGTCGTCACACGCGACCTGAATGGCAACGCCCTCGTCGTGCGCGGCGAGCGTCATGCATTCGGCACGCAGCCGCACCTCGATGCCCTCGTTCTCCAGGATCTCCTTGACCGCCGCCGACACATCCTCGTCGTCACGGGCGATGAGGCGATCGCCCATCTCGACCACGGTGACACGGCTGCCGAAACGTCGATACATCTGGGCGAACTCGAGGCCGATGTAGCTACCGCCGACGATGACTAGATGATCGGGGAGAAAGTCGACATCCATCATGCTCGAGCTGGTCAGATAATCGACAGCGTCAATGCCGGGCATGTCGGGCACGTGGGGGCGGGCGCCCGTGTTGATGAAAATCCTCTCGGCCTCGAGCCGCGTGTCATTCACGCGCACGCTGTGAGGACCTTCGAATCGTGCGTGGCCGCGATAGACCGTGCAGTTTTCCATGTTCTCGAGCCAGCTGGTGACACCTTCATTGGACTGGCGGACGATGGCGTCCTTGCGCGCCTTGACCCGCTGCATGTCCACTTCGATCGCGCCCGCAATGGCGACACCGAAGTCGGCGCCGCGTCGTGCCATGTGGGCGGCGCGGGCGCTTGCCACCAGTGCCTTGGTGGGAACGCAGCCGACGTTCACGCAGGTGCCACCGAAGCGCTTGCGCTCGATGATCGCGGTCTTGAGCCCCTCTCCGGTCAGTCGCGCTGCGAGCGACGGCCCCGACTGTCCGGTGCCGATGACGATCGCATCGAATTTTTCTGCCATGACGGTTTTCCTCAGATGTCGCTCTCGCGCTCGCGCGCCTCGCGTTCCACTTCCGCCTCGATCCAGCCGAGGAATGCCTGTACCCGCGGCCGTTCGGCGCCCGCGTGGGTCGTCACCGTATAGTACGCGTAGTCGGCGGGCCGCGAAGCTTTCAATGGACGTACCAGGCGGCCGGTCGCGAGGCTGTCTCTCACGAGCGACATGCGGCCCAGCGCGACGCCGAGTCCGCGCACTGCCGCTTCGGTGGTGAGAATCGAGTTGCCGAACTTTACGCCCTGGTCCGGATCGACACCGGATACTCCCGCATCGCGCAGCCAGCGCCGCCAGGTCATGGTCGGTTCCTCGGCACCGGTGTTGACGTCGTGCAGCAGCACATGGTGGCGCAGATCCGAGAAGCGGCGCAGCCTCAGCTGATTGAGGAGGCTCGGTGCGCACACGGGAAAAACCTGCTCGCGCATGAGCAGTCGCGTTGCGAGTCCCGGATACTCGCCCATGCCGTAGGGGATGCGCACGTCCACCTGGCCGCGATTCAGATCCGGCGCCACCTCGGCTGCCAGCACACTCACCTGTATGTCCGGATAGGCGCGCACGAAGCTGCCGATGCGCGGCACCAGCCACAAGGTGGCGAAGGATGGCGCGGTGTTGATCGCCAGCGGGCCGGCCAGCCCCCCTGCGCTCAGGCCTTCGACGGCGCGGGCGAAGTGATCGAAGCCCCGCGAGAGCTGCGGCAGCAGCTGCCTTCCGGCCTCGGTGAGCTCGAGCCCTCTCGGAAGGCGCCGGAACAGCGCCACGTTCAGGAACGACTCGAGCGTCTTGATCTGATGGCTGACCGCGGCAGGGGTCACGTGCAGCTCCGCGGCGGCGTTGGCAAAGCCGCCGCGTCGGGCGGCGACCTCGAATGCCCGCAGAGCATTGAGAGGCGGCAGTCGCGGGGCCATGAGGGCACCTCGAAGCAATAATTTTTCTAAGTCATAGGCCAAAAAATATCCGTTTGTCAATGAGTATAGCTTCGGCGAATCTGCGTCTGTCGATAGCCATTGTGGACCCAAGGTCCATCGAAGGAGTCAAGCCATGACCACCACCGCATTGAAGAACCGCGCCGCGATAGCCTCGCCGAGTGTCGCCGGGTCGTTAACCAGAGTCTGGGAAACCGTGCAGAAGTGGCGCGAACGCGCCCGCAGCCGAAGGCAACTCGCCGAGATGTCCGAGACGATGCTCGCAGACATCGGCGTCAGCCTCTCGGCGGCACGCGCGGAAGCCGGCAAACCCTTTTGGAGAGCTTGAGTCGCCGGCGACCCCGCTCCCCTCTCGTAGGCAGCGAGCCTGCCCGCGAACCCGCAGCGTATCGGCGAGCAC
>JBFICP010000214.1:0-5674 GCA_041581935.1 Gammaproteobacteria bacterium
GCTGACATCGAGAAAGCGGCCACGGTGGATCAGCCACGCATCGCCGTTGGCGAGCTCCGGTAAGCGTTCGACGGATTGCCTGCTCATGACTGCTGCTCCTGGGGGTTGCACCCATAATATGTGACGCTTGTGAGAAATTGAGCCCTTCAATACGATACTCGAATAGGCCCGCCAGTTGACTCGCATGACCCAGCGTATCCGAAGCATTCCTGCTTGCGTCCTCCTGGCGCTGTCGGTGCTCTGCGCAGGGTCGACCGCGCATGCGTCACAACACAGTCGCATCGCGCTCGTCATCGGCAACGCCGCCTATGATGAGGCGCCGCTGCGCAATCCGGTAAATGACGCACGGGCTGTCTCCAGGGCGCTCGAGAATCTCGATTTCGAGGTTACGACCGTCACCGACGCCACCAAGCGCGAGATGGAGCTCGCCGTCGTCGCGTTTACGGAGCGGCTCGCTGGCGGCGGGACAGGGCTCTTCTACTATGCGGGCCACGGCATCCAGGTGCGGGGACGAAACTACCTGCTGCCGGTGGATGCCGGTATCGAGTCTGAATCCATGGCGCGCGTCGAGGGAATCGACGTCGGCTTCGTGCTCGAGGAGCTTACCCACGCGGACAACCCGCTGAATATCGTCATCCTCGACGCCTGTCGCAACAACCCCTTCGAGCGCCGCATGCGCGGCGCCTCCCGGGGTCTCGCTGCCATCGATGCCGCGCAGGGCGTGTTGATCGCCTATGCGACCGCACCCGGGTCGGTGGCCGCCGACGGCGATGGCGAGAACGGCCTGTACACGCAGGAGCTTCTCAAGGCCCTGGCAAGACCCGGTCTTAGCGCGGAGCAGGTCTTCAAGCAGGTGCGCATCGGTGTGTCCGAGCACAGCGGTGGTCTTCAGATCCCGTGGGAGTCTTCGTCACTGACCGGCGAGCTGATATTCAATCGAGCGTCAGGCCGGGTCGGCCGCTCGGCCGAGGCAATCTTTTGGGACAGTATCAAGTCGAGCGACGATGCGAGTGATTTCCGGGCGTATCTCGAACAGTACCCCGATGGAATTTTCGCGCCGCTGGCGCGATCGCGGCTCGAGGCAGCGCCGACTGAGCCTCAACCGGACACGCCGCGCGATGTCAACCGCGTGGACCAGGTGCCTTTAGTGGGTGACAAGGGTCGAATGCTCTACGAGAAGAAGTTTCTCGGCGCGTCTTATCCACGTGCATTCGCCGTATCCACCGGTGGTGCGGTCGGGTGGAGCACTTCTTCGTCACCGGAGACCGCGGTGCTGGCATGTCAGGGACGAACCCGCGCGACGTGCCATCTCTACGCGGTGGATGGCAAGGTCGTATGGAGCGAGGAGCTGCTGTGGCAGGCAATCGAGTCGAGCGATTTTTTCGCCGACTACCGAAAGTACCTGAAGTACTTCCCAAGCGGCGCCCACGCCACGCAAGCGCGCGAGCGCCACCAACGCCTCATGCGCGAGGCCGCGAACGCACCGGTTCCGGCACTCAAGCACGCCAGCCGCGTGCCTTATCTGCTTATGAATGGCAGAAAAGAGTACGTTCGTTTTCTTTATCGAAACAACCCGAGGGCTTTCGCCATCGCAAGCAGCGGCGCATTCGGATGGCGAGTCGGCGAAGATGCCGCCGCGCGGGCATTGGAGGCCTGTCAGAAGCTCACCCAGGCGCGTTGCGAGATTTATGCTCGCGACGACACCCTCGTATGGTCGGTGGATCGGGACGCGGCGCTTTTTGCCGACGAAGGGACCGATTGGGGTGTACCCGAATCGAATCGGATCCGCAGTGAAGATCTGTATGCGCCGACCCCGACGACGGCGCCGGGAGCCGAGACGATAAGCACACGGCAGCTGCTGGCACGCCTGGCCCAGCCGCAACCTCCGCTGCTCATCGACGTGCGCTCGGCCGGCAGGCCGAAAAGCCTGCCGCGCTCGTTGTGGCTGAAAGGGGCGGGCGAGCCGGGGCCCGGTGAAAACGAAACAGACGCGTGGCTTGCAGGCCAGCTCGCAGAGCTGACGCAGCGCAATCCCGAGCGGGAGATCGTGCTGTTCGCGCGCAACGCCTACAGCTGGCACGCGTACAACGCGGTGCTGCGGGCCAAGCGCCTCGGCTATAAGAACGTCAAATGGTACCGCGGCGGTATCGCGGCGTGGGAAGCGGCAGGATACCTCCGCGAGGTCGGCTCGGTCATAGCCCAAAGCGCGCCGAACTGAGACGGCAGCAGGGCCCCGGCCCCGTTGCTCACCGATTGCCCCAATATTGTGCACGCAATGGTGCACGGTTCCATCGTGGTGCAACCATCCATGGTCCATGCGCCGCCGACCGTTGCGCGGCGGTGTTCCGCCTGTGGCATGTTTTCTGCAGGACTCTCTCGAGTAGAACAACGACAGGGAGCTCTGGCGATGAAACAAATTGTCGCGATCATCAAGCCTTTCAAGCTCGACGACGTCCGCGAAGCCCTGGGCGAGGTCGGTGTCGCCGGGATGACAGTATGTGAAGTGAAGGGATTCGGGCGTCAGAAGGGGCACACGGAGCTCTACCGGGGCGCCGAGTACGTGGTGGATTTCGTGCCGAAGATGAAAATCGAGGTGGTCATCGACGACGACGCCGTCGAGCGGGCGATCGAGGCCATCAACAACGCCGCGCGCACGGGGAAGATCGGCGACGGCAAGATATTCGTCAGCCCGGTGGAGCAGGCCGTGCGTATCCGCACCGGGGAAACGGGGAGTGAGGCGCTATGAATATCGACTGGAAAAACTTGGGCTGCCAATCGATGGCCGGCGGGATACTCGTGGTCGCGCCGCTTGCCGCTTTCGCGCAAGACACGGTCGACAGCGGCGATACCGCCTGGATCCTGACCTCCACTGCACTCGTGCTGTTCATGACCATCCCGGGTTTGTCGCTGTTCTACGCGGGGCTCGTGCGCACCAAGAACGCCCTCTCGGTGCTCATGCAGTGCTTTGCGATCACCTGCCTGGTATCGATTCTGTGGCTCGTTTACGGCTACAGCCTTGCGTTCGGCGATGGTGGCGCCGCGCAGGCCGCCATCGGCGGCCTCGGCCAGGTTTTTCTGGCCGGAGTCGCGCGCGACTCGGTTGCCGGCTCCATTCCGGAAACCGTTTTCGTCATGTTCCAGCTTACCTTCGCGATCATTACACCGGCGTTGATCGTCGGCGGATTCGCCGAACGCATGCGCTTCTCGGCGATGCTGTGCTTTACCGCCCTGTGGCTGACATTCGTCTATCTGCCCGTCTGTCACTGGGTCTGGGGCGGCGGCTGGCTCGGTGAGCTCGGCGTGCTCGACTTCGCAGGCGGCACCGTGGTGCACATCACCGCCGGCGTAGGCGCCATCGTCGCGGCGGTCGTGCTCGGCAGCCGGCGGGGATTCCCCACGACCGCCATGCCACCCCACAATCTGTCGTTGTCGGTCGCCGGCGCCGGCATGCTCTGGGTCGGCTGGTTCGGGTTCAATGCGGGCAGCGCCGTCGCCGCCGGCGGTGACGCGGGAATGGCCATGCTGGTCACGCACATCAGTGCGGCGGCCGGATCGCTTGCCTGGATGCTCATGGAATGGTGGCGCTACGGAAAGCCGAGCGTGCTCGGCATCGTTACCGGGATGGTCGCGGGCCTCGGGACCATCACCCCGGCATCGGGATTCGTCGGACCGGCAGGTGCCCTGGTAATCGGCCTGAGCGCGGGGACCATCTGCTTTCTCGCCACCGGTTATATCAAGCGCTCGCTGAAGATCGACGATTCCCTGGACGTGTTCCCGGTGCACGGAGTCGGCGGCATGCTGGGCATGACGCT
Source organism: Gammaproteobacteria bacterium (assembly GCA_041581935.1). GTDB lineage: Bacteria > Pseudomonadota > Gammaproteobacteria > HK1 > HK1 > JAABYT01. Next base: position 3,813 of record JBFICP010000214.1, read on the forward strand.
GACCGGCGTTTTCGTGGCGTCCGGGCTCGGAGGCGCAGGCCTCCCCGAGGGGGCGAGCATGGGCAGCCAGGTGTTCACTCAGCTGGTCGGGGTAGGGGCCACCGTTGCGTGGACGGCCATCGTGACCTTCGTCATTCTGAAAATCGTCGATGTCATCGTCGGACTGCGGGTCAGCGAGGAGCAGGAAACCGACGGCCTCGACATCAGCCAGCACGAAGAGAGGGCGTACAATCCCTGACAACACGCGGGGAGTAGGGTTGTCTGCGCCGGGGTGTACGCTCGCCCGATGGGCGCGCTTCGTCGGGCTCGAAATCCGGCGCGGCGTGCTCGTAGATGGGCGACGTCGAAGGTTATGCTCACAAGATGACCGGTCGAGCCAGTTTTCCAGGCGGATTCGTCGGGGCGCTCGCGATCGCCGCAGCATTGGTCGCTTCGGGCTGTGCCGAGCTCGGTGACGCATGGCGCAAGGCGGGGGACGATTTCGAGGCACTCTTCCGAGCCTCGCCCGCCGGTCCCACGCAGGAGGAACAGCGGCGCGCGCGCATCGCCTACGAGCGCGCCGTCGAAGCGCGCGCTTCGGGCGACCCGTCGGCAGCCGCGGCAAAGTTTCGAGAGGCTGCGGAGCTCGGCCACGGAAATGCCGCCTATGAGCTTGCACTCGCTTACCTCGAGGGACGCGGTGTTGCCAAGGACCTGGATCAGTCCGCCATGTGGCTCAATCGCAGCGCCGATCTCGGCGATCCCGGAGCGCAGTTTCTGGTCGGCTCGAGCCTGTATGCCGGCATCGGCGTCGAGCCGGACATACCGCGAGGTATTGCGTTTCTCGAACGAGCCGCCGAGCAGGGGCATTCGAAGGCCCAGTTCCTGCTGGGACAGGCGTACGTCGATGGAATCGGCGTGCAGAGAAACGCGCAGTGGGCGGCGCGCTGGTACGGGAAAGCCGCGATCGGCGGACACGCTCAAGCGCAGTACGCCCTCGGCGTCATGTTCGCATCCGGTCTGGGGGTGCCGAAGAACGCAGGTCGGGCCTACCTGTGGCTGACCATTGCTGATGCGAATGGTCATGAGAACGCCGGCGAGCTTCGCAAGAAACTGGCAACAAGACTGACACCGGCGGCGCTGGCACGCGCTGATGCAAAGGCCGCGCGCTATGCGGCAACCGAGAGCATCGGATACAAGGACGGGCCAACGGTGATGTACGTGCAAATGCGCTTGCGGGCGCTGGGATTCGACGCGGGGCCTGTTGACGGCATCGCCGGCCCGAGAACCGTCGCCGCAATCGAGGCGTTCCAGTCCGCGGAGCGATTACCGGTCGATGGAGAGCTTTCGCGGGTGCTAGTCGATGAGCTGTTCGATCGCGCTACGCCAACCGGCACTTAAACCTTCGGCTACGATCCTCCACCCTGAATCTGTGCCGCCCGGTGGGCAATGGCGCGTGCCTCTCTGCGACTCACCTCGACATCGGCCAGAGTCGACACTCGGCTGACGACCGGTGCGGTGATGTCCTTATTGGCCCGGGATGCGAGAGCCTGGGCTGCCGCTTCGATCCGTTCTCTATCAGACAGCTCTTTGGACTCGACCGCCGCCGCGAATGCGGCGATTGCACCGACAGCGGAGTTGGGTGCCGCGTTCGCGCGCGCGTTCGCTGATGCATGTGCGGCATTGAGTGAGCCGAGTGTCGATGCGCGCACTCCGTTCCGCGAGGCGTTACCGTGGCCGTGGTCCTGTGCGCCGTGGGCCGCGTGCCCGTGTCCCCGGCCTTTGGCGTGTCCCAGCCCGGACTTACCGCCCGCGACGGCGCCATGACCACCGCCGCGACCGCCATTCCCGACGCCGTGTCCGCCACCGTGACCGCCATTCCC
>JBFICP010000215.1:0-5673 GCA_041581935.1 Gammaproteobacteria bacterium
AACGGCATGGAGATCACGCAGTTCACATACTTCCAGCAGGTGGGGGGGCTCGAATGCCGGCCGGTATCGGCGGAAATCGCTTACGGCGTGGAACGAATCGCGATGTATCTGCAACGTGTGGATAGTATCTTCGAGCTCACCTGGACCGACGGTCCGCGCGGCACCATCACCTATGGCGACGTGTTCCGGCAGAACGAGACAGAGATGTCGGCGTACAATTTCGAGCACGCCGATACCGCGGTGCTGGCCGGGCAGTTCGACGCATTCGAGCGCCAGTGCAAGACATTGGTGGAACTCGAGCTGCCACGCCCTGCGTACGACATGGTGCTCAAAGCCTCACATACCTTCAATCTGCTCGATTCTCGCCACGCCGTCTCCGTGACCGAGCGCCAACGCTATATTCTGCGAGTGCGCACCATGTCGCGTGAGGTCGCCCAATGCTATTTCCAGAAGCGCCGCGCCCTCGGCTTTCCGCTGCTGCACGACATCGAAGAGCGGGCCAATGCCTGATCGCGCCGATCTGCTGGTCGAGCTCGGCACCGAGGAGCTGCCACCGAAGACGCTGCGCGTGCTCTCGGACGCCTTTGGCAAAATACTGTGCGAACGGCTCGAGGCGCGCATTCTAAGCGCCCCCTCCCACAGCGTTTATGCGACGCCGAGGCGGCTCGCGGTGCTGATTCCGGACGTGCCGTTGAATCAACCCGATCGCGATGTGGAGCGGCGTGGTCCGGCACTCGATGCCGCTTTCGACGTGCAGGGAAACCCGACGAAGGCGGCCGAAGGGTTCGCCCGCTCCTGCGGGGTCGATGTCGCTCAACTGGAACGCCTGGAGACCGCCGAAGGCAGCTGGCTGTTGTTTCGATCCACTGAGGTCGGCGAATCCACCCAATCATTGCTGCCGGCCATCGTAGAGGAGGCCCTGGCGCGCATCCCCATCGCTAGACGCATGCGCTGGGCGGACCTGGATGTCGAGTTCGTGCGGCCCGTGCACTGGGTGACTCTGCTGCACGGCAGCGACGCGATCGAGGCTACCGTTATGGGACTGGCGAGCGGCGGAATCACCTACGGCCACCGGTTTCACCATCCACACAGTCTCGATATAGGCAAAGCGTCGAACTACGCCACCGCCCTCTATGGAGCCGCTCACGTTGTGGCGGAATTCGACGCGCGCAAGGAAATGATCCGCGCGCAGGTGGAGGAAGCCGCAGAGGCGCTCGGCGGCCGCGCGGTGATGGACGATGCGCTGCTGGAGGAAAACGCCGCGCTGGTTGAGTGGCCGGTCGCTATCACCGGAAGCTTCGACGTTCTGTTCCTGTCGCTTCCCGACTGTGTCCTGACTGCCACCATGCAAGGCCATCAACGCTACTTTCCGGTCATGGCGGACGACGGCTCTTTGATGCCTCACTTCATTGCCATCAGCAACATCGAGAGCAGCAATCCGGAAACAGTACGCGACGGAAATGAACGGGTCATTCGCCCGCGACTCGCTGATGCGTCGTTCTTCTTTGAAAACGACCGAAAGCAGCCTCTCGAAGATCGACGCGAAGCATTGAAGGATGTCGTTTTCCAGGAAAAGCTCGGATCGATCTTCGACAAGACCGAGCGCGTGTCGCGGCTCGCAGGCGTCGTGGCAATTGCCATGGGACAGGGACCGGAGGACGTGAAGCTGGCACGACGCGCCGGCGCGCTTTACAAGTGCGATCTTCTCACCGATATGGTCGGCGAGTTTCCCGAGCTCCAGGGCCTGATGGGAAGAGAGTACGCGATCACGAGCGGCGAGCAGCAACAGGTTGCCAACGGAATTGGCGAGAGCTATTTGCCGCGATTTTCCGGGGACCGAATTCCGTCGACCGCCACCGGCTGCGCACTGTCGGTGGCCGATCGTCTGGACACGCTCGCGGGAATTTTTCTCATCGGCCAAGCGCCCACCGGCGACAAGGATCCCTTCGCGCTCAGGCGCACAGCGCTCGGCACGCTGCGCATCATTATCGAAGGAGAGCTGCCGCTCGATTTACACAAGCTGCTGAAAACTACAGTCGAAGGCTACACGCAGTTCCCCGATGCCACCGGTGTCGCCGACGAGGTAATGGAATTCGTCCTCGAGCGCTTGAAGGCCTATTTCGTCGATCAAGGCGTGCCGGTGGATGTGTTCCTGGCTGTGCAGGCTCGTGAGCCCACCGAGCCCCACGACTTCGCAAAACGCGTTCACGCCGTGGATGCATTTCGCAAGCTGCCGGAAGCCGCAAGTCTTGCGGCAGCCAACAAGCGTATTCAGAACATCCTCAAGCAAGCCCAGGACGATGTGCCGGCAAAGGTGGACGACAGCCTGTTCGCGGCCGATGCCGAGTGGAATCTGGCCGCCAAGACTCTCGGGTTGAGCCCGAGGGTGCGCGACTTGCTCAGAAAACGCGACTACACCACGGCAATGACCAGTCTCGCGGGGCTTCGAGAAAGCGTCGACGAGTTCTTCGACAATGTCAAAGTCATGGACGAGGACGAACGTCTGCGTAGAAACCGCCTCGCGCTTTTGCAAAGCATACGCAATTTGTTTCTCGAAACCGCGGACATCTCGCGCCTGCAGGTTTGAAACGCCGCATACTCCTTGCAGCCCTGGGGGCATCAGCCACGGCCGGCTGGTACTTCTGGCCCGAGGACGGGTTCGTAAACCCCTGCCTCGGCGCGACGCTCCCGAGCACCATCGCCGGTGATGAGCTCATTGCCACCGCGTGGGATGGCATCGATGCGAACAAATTCTGGGACTGCCACGTGCACCTGCTGGGACTCGGCGACAGTGGCGGCGGCGCTTGGGTGAATCCCGACATGCGCAAGCTCTCGCATCCGATTCTTTTCGCCCAATACAAGTTTTTCCTCAACGCGGCGTGCGTGAAGGACGCCGGTCAGGTGGACAACGATTTCGTCGCGCGTCTGCTCGACCATCTCGCCGGTCTTGCACCGGGCGCACGGCTCATGCTTTTGGCATTTGATCATGCCTACGACGCCAACGGGCGACAGCTGCTGGACGGTAGTCATTTCTACGTGCCCAATGGCTATGCGCGACAGGTTGCGGAGCAGCATTCGGGGAAATTCGAATGGACGGCCTCGATTCACCCGTACCGGCAGGACGCGGTGAACGTCCTGGAACAATCCGTTCGCGACGGCGCCCGCGCGGTGAAATGGCTGCCACCGTCCATGAATATCGATCCCGCATCGCCGCGATGCGACGCGTTCTACGACGCCCTCGCACGTCTCGGCATACCTTTACTGAGCCACGCCGGTCTCGAGCGCGCCGTGCATGTTCCGGATGCGCAGGCGCTCGGCAATCCACTACGTCTGCGTCGCGCCCTCGATCACGGCGTGCGCGTCATCGTCGCGCACTGTGCTTCCATGGGAGACGGTGAGGACCTGGATGCCGGAACCGGCGCGCGCAGGCGCAGCAACTTCGAACTGTTCAGTCGACTGATGGACGAGGCGCGTTACGAGAAGCTGCTCTATGGCGACATCTCCGCAATGACTCAGCTCAACCGTATCGGCCCGGCCCTCGATACCGTGCTTGAACGCGACGACTGGCATCCGAGATTAATCAACGGATCCGACTATCCACTGCCGGGCGTCTTCCCCCTGTTCTCGATGAAGACCATGGTCAATCGCGGCTACATCGATGAGCGGCAAGCCGACACCCTTCGCGCCATTCGCCCGTACAATCCACTGTTGTTCGACCTCGTTCTCAAACGTACCCTCCGATACCAGGGAAAAGGCTTCGCTCCGTCGGTGTTCGAGACCCGTGGCGTATTCGAAACCTGAGCGTTCGAACCACGGCCGGCACAACGACTCGCGCCACTGCGATAAACTCTGACTGATGGCAACGAACGTCGCGAAACCCGACGCCACGGGGCTGATCGTTCGCTCCCTGCTCTTCGCGACCGGCCAGGCCTTGCTCTCGGTGCCGTTCTCGGTCGCCGCCCTACTGGCCTTGGTGCTGCCCTACCGTATGCGTTACGCACTTGTTTCGCGTTGGACGCACTGGAATTTGTGGTGGCTCGAAAAGATCTGCGGTCTGAACCACATCGTCATCGGCACGGAGAACATCCCCGCGCGGCCCACGATCATATTCTGCAAGCACGAGTCGGCCTGGGAAACGCTCGCTCTGCAGATTTACTTTTCGCCCCAGGTATGGGTAATCAAACGCGAGTTGCTGTGGATCCCATTCTTCGGCTGGGGCCTGGCGACGCTTCGGCCGATCGCCATCGATCGAAAATCGCGTCGTGCCGCGCTCGATCAGATTCTGACCCAGGGACGCGATCGCCTGAACGATGGCTGTTGGGTGGTGATATTCCCCGAAGGCACCCGGGTCGCGCCCGGGGAGCGGCGTCGTTATCGGCCGGGCGGGGCGGCGCTTGCCGAGAAAACGGGTTATCCGGTGCTGCCGGTCGCCCATAATGCAGGGGACTACTGGCCGCGCAACAGCTTCGTCAAACGACCGGGCACCATCGAGCTCGTCATCGGACCGCCCATCGAGAGCGCCGGGCGCAGCGCCGCCGAGATCAACCGGCTCGCGGAAGCGTGGATCGAAGCCGCGGTCGAAGGCATCCGGGCCGGCGGAGCGGGTGCGGTGGATCCCTGTCAACCAATGCCCTCCCCGTGCGTTGATCCTCAGGAGAACCGCTGATCGGAAGGCTTTCGTAGCTTGGCAAATGCGGGACGGCCGTCTAGTAAAGATCTCGGGGACCGGCGCGAGGCGCGAGCCGATGCACCGGGCAAATTCCCTGCAACGCGACGGAGACGCACGCGCTGGACACACACGCCCTGGATCGATTTCTAGCCGGCGTCGAGCGACGCGCCCTGCGCATCGCAGAGCTCGGGTCGGGGAACCGCGAAGACGCCCTCGACATCGTGCAGGAGTCGATGCTGCGATTCGCCCAGCGATACGCCGAGCGGCCGGAGCAGGAGTGGAGACCGCTGTTTCACCGCGTCCTGCAGTCGCGCATCGCCGATTTTCATCGCCGCGAAGCCGTCCGCCGACGCTGGCGTATCTGGCTTCGCGACGATACCGGCGAGCGCGGCGATCCGCTCGAAAACCAGCCGGCCCCGGCCAGCGGTGGACCCGAGCGGCGCAGCGATGCCGAGAGCATGACCGCAACCCTGGAGCAGGCGCTCGGCGCCCTGCCATTTCGCCAGCAGCAGGCTTTTCTCCTGCGTATGTGGGAAGGCTTGAGCGTCGCCGAGGCGGCGAGTGCCATGGGGTGCTCCGAAGGCAGCGTGAAAACGCATCTGTCCCGGGCGACGCACGCGCTGCGCGAGCGACTGGCGGATCATCGCTGGTGAGTCATATCGGAGGGCAACGAGCATGAGCAGACAAACGCCCGCAAGCGACGCACGATTCGTCGAGCGCGTACGCCGGCGTCTCGACGATGACGTGTCGGCCTTCGATAGTGAAACCCTGTCGCGGCTCCGGCGGGCCAGGCAACGCGCGATTGCGGCGGCGGGCAAGCGGTCCTGGTGGCGGGCTCCCTGGGCGGCGCATCGGCCGGCGAGCGACTGGCTGGTTCCGGCCGGCGCATTCGCCAGTATCGCGGCGACCGCGCTTGCGCTCACGCTGATGGTCTCTGAGCCCGACGACGGCATCGCGCGCGAGGTCGACGATCTCGAATTGCTGACCGCCGGCGAAGAGCTCGA
>JBFICP010000216.1:0-5654 GCA_041581935.1 Gammaproteobacteria bacterium
CGCCCGGAGCGGCCCTCGGAGACTGCGGTTCTCCCATCGGCCTGGAAAAGCGACTGAAGCACGCGTTCAATCGTAGCGCTTGAAGTATGTGCGTCGCTTGCCGGCGCGCTGCACGACAACGCCCTTCACGGCCGCGACACCTGCATCGACTTCCACTGACGGATACTCTTCGTTGAGTGCCTCGAGCCGCACGCTGTCCGCGTCGAGCCGCAGCCTGCGAAAAACGAGCTCACCGGCCAGCTCGGCAACCACGTAGGCGCCGTCCTTGACGACCCCGGTGGGATCGATGACGACCACACATCCGCGCCGGAACTCGGGCTCCATGCTGTCATCCGTCACCTGGAGTGCGAACGGCTCCGCATCGACACAGGTGCTGGATTCCAAACTTTGGCGCATAGGGCGCGCGCCATTGCTCACGCGGCCGAGGCGAAGCTGGCGATCTCGGTGACGGCCAGAATGGCCTGCTCGATGTCCGCGTCGTCAGTGAAATAGCCGGGCGACAGACGCACCGCGCCGTTCTGGCCGACGGTGTGCTCATCCTCGTGCACCAGCGGTGCGCAGTGCAGCCCCGCGCGCACGCACACGTGGTAGTCGGCGTCCAGCATCTCACCGACCTGATCCGCGGGAAGCGATCCGACGTTGATGCAAAGCGTGGCCACTCGCAGCCGGTTGCCCGACGGACCATAGATTTTGACGCCGTCCACATCATGGAAAGCCGAAACCAGCCGTTCGACGTGTCCGTGCTCACGCTCGAATATATGCTTGAGCGCCGCATGACAGGCCTCGGTGTGCGACAGGCTGTCATCGGTGTCTCCGGCCTGTTCGCGACCGACGGATGCGAACCATTTCTGCGCCGCGTTGAGACCTGCGATGCCGGGCAGAGCCAGGGTCCCGGCTTCCAGATGGTAGGGATATTTCTCGGGCTGATAGGGATCGATGGAGTCGACACCGGTTCCACCGAATCGGCTCGGCCGGACATCCAGGCCCTCGCGCACGATCATGCCCCCTATGCCCATGGGGCCGAACAGGCCCTTGTGTCCGGTGAAGGTCACGACGTCGATCCCCCAGGCATCCATCCGGATCGGCAGCACTCCCGCGCTCTGACACGTATCGACGACGAGCAGCGTGCCGGACTCCCGGGTGACACGCCCGATGGCCTCCAGATCCTGAACCGATCCGAGCACGTTGGACGCATGATTGACGACAACCATGCGCGTCTTGCCGGTTATTGCCCGGGCGATATCGTCCGGGTCCACGTAGCCCTGTGCATCCCGACCGACATGGGTGACATCGATGCCCGCGTCGCGCTTCAAGTGTGCGAGGGGTCGCAGGACAGAATTGTGCTCGAGACGTGTCGTGACCACATGGTCTCCGCTCTCCAGCAGACCGAGAAAGGCGATATTGAGCGAGTCCGTGGCATTCAGCGTGAACACCACCCGCTGGGGATCGCCATGATAGTCGAAAAACGACGCCAGCAATCGCCGCGTCTCCCCGATCATCTTTTCCGCTTCGACTGCGAGCTCGTGACCGGCACGGCCGGGATTTACGCCGTAGCTTCGGAAGAACTGGTCCATGGTGGTGTACACCACTTCCGGCTTGGGCCAGGTGGTGGCGGCATTATCGAGGTAGTAGTGGTCTCTCATCACGATGGACCCGACGTGCGGCCAATGGCGCCCGGCACGGGGCCGTGCGTTAATGGTAGATCAGCCGCTCCCGGATGTCGCCTGCCAGCACGCACCCGCGCCCTGGTGTGAGACTTCCGTGAGGAATTGCCGATGAATAGGTGCTATTCGTGGATTACAGGCATCGCCCGCCCGCGTCGAGGCGTGCCCAGGAGCGCTGACATGCATTTTCGAATCGGTCTTCTCACAACGCTGTTCCTTGCCTCGACGGTTTCGGCAGTTGCCCAGACACTGCACCTGGAAAGCCCCGGTCCACGCGTGAGCCTGCTCGAGCTTTATACCTCGGAAGGCTGCAGCAGCTGCCCGCCCGCCGATCGCTGGATCAGCGAGCTTCGCGACGATCCCCGACTTTGGCGCGAGGTCGTACCGGTAGCCTTTCACGTGGACTACTGGGACTACATCGGCTGGAACGACCGCTTCGCATCGCCCGAATTCGGCGCGAGACAGCGCGAGTACGCGCGCAGCCGACACGTAAGCACCGTCTACACCCCCGGCTTCGTGCTCGCCGGTAAGGAGTGGCGCTCGTGGTTCGTTCTGCCGGTCCTGCGTCTGAACAACACCAAGCAAGCCGGAAGGCTACGTCTCAGCGTCAATGCCGGCCAGGGCAGCCTCGAGTTCACGCCGTCCCAGCCTGTGCCCGACACGCTCGAGGTGCACGTGGCGATTCTCGGATTCGATCTGACAACCGATGTTAAGGCGGGGGAAAACGCAAATCGGACGCTCGAGCACAATTTTGTCGTGCTCGGCTATCGGCGCCTCGCCTCGACGCGTCAGGACTCCATGCATACGGCCAGCTTCGCGCTGCCCGACGTCACCGTGCCGTCGGATCGCAAGGCCATCGCCGCCTGGGTGAGTCGGCGGGACGATCTCCGCCCGATTCAGGCTGTCGGCGGCTGGCTCGAGTAAAGGCGCGGAGAAGTTCGCACGAGCTGAGTTCGGCGCATTTTTGCCGAGCGCAGTCGGCGGCGGCGCGATCATTTCATCTCATTAGCGAGTGCTCCAGTACTTTCATGACTGGCACCGTGTCGTGTCGGTGTTGATTAGCCTGCACCGCACGCGGAGTGCGAGCGGGATCGTTTCGCGCGCGCCGGCATCAGAGCAGACCAGAACACGCCTGTACGCGGTTGTCGGGTGACAGGCACCACAGGCTGTGGAATTATCCGCAACACACCGCGCCCACGGGAGCGGTTTCGGTGCTTCAACGGGGATCAGAGCCGCTTGCTTTCCCGGACGTTCGGTTTCCACGTGCGTGAGATTACCGGACGGCACGTGCTTCGATCCTGCGTCCGTTCGATATTCTGCTCATTCAACGTAGAATTTCGTCAGGAGTCCCGCTACTCGCCGCCCGCTACGGCGGGGCACAGAATGAGGTGGCAATGCGACCATGAGCAACATTCTCCAGAGCGATCTCGACCTTCTCAGCAAGTGGGATACGCCCACCATCTGCAACGCCCTCGAAGTCGTCGCGCCTGAGAGGCGAGCGACAGGATTCACAACGGGTGCGCACATCTGCCTCGACCCGAGCCTGCCGCCGATGGTCGGAAGCGCGCGCACTGCAACCATTCGCGCTACGGCTGCCCCTGACGAAAGCGCCGATGCGTTGAAGGCGCGCCGAAGCCGCTACTACGAGTACGTGGCCGACTCGGTCTACAAGACGATTGCCGTCGTCGAGGACGTGGACGCTGCCCCGGGCTTCGGAGCATTCTGGGGCGAGGTCAATACCGCCGTGCACCGGGGACTCGGATGCCTGGGCGGTATCACCAATGGCTCCATACGCGATCTGGACGACTGCGCGCCCGGTTTCCAGCTGCTTGCCGGCAAGGTGGGTCCAAGTCATGCCCACGTGCACGTCGTCGACTTCGGCTCGCCGGTGACACTGTTCGGCATGCGGGTGCTGCACGATGACATTATTCACGCGGACCGACACGGCGCGGTCATCATTCCTGCGAAGGCGGTGAAAGAAATCCCAGCGGCCGTGGAGTTGCTCACGCGCAGGGAGGCCGTCATATTAAAGGCGGCTCGCAGCCCGGATTTCGATATTGAAAAGCTGAAGAAAGCGACCGCGAATGCCGCTGACATTCACTGATGGGGATACTCACGTTGACCAGAAAAGTTCTCTTGTTACAACCCATTCACGAGGCCGGCATCGGGCTATTGAGGGAGCGAAGCGACGTCCATATAGCGATCGCGAGCTCGATCTCGGAGGACGTCGTAGCCCGTGAAGCTCGTGATGCCCACGGCATCATCGCCCGTGCGACACCCGTTACCCGTAAGATAATCGACGCGGCCGGCGAGCTGTGTATCGTCTCTCGCCACGGTGTCGGCTATGACAACGTGGACGTGGCGCGGCTTACGGAACGCCGTATCCCGCTCGCCATTGCAATTGAAGCCAACGCGCTGTCCGTCGCGGAGCACACGATGTATTTGATCCTGGCATTGGCGAAACGTGGATTTGCATTCGATCGGGCCGTGAAGCGTGGCAACTTCGATATTCGCACTTCATTGCGCGGCGTGGAGCTTTCCGGAAAGTCGTTGCTGGTGATCGGATTCGGCCGTACGGGAACGCGGGTCGCGAATTTTGCCCGGGCCTTCGACATGAAGGTTTTCGTTTGCGATCCCTATATCGATCAGTCGTCGATCGTATCCGCGGGATGTACACCCGTGTTGGATTACCGTTCAGTGCTGCCCGATATGGACATGATTTCCATGCACTGTCCATTGACAGCGGAAACCCGGGGCATGATCGGCGCCAGTGAGCTCAGCGTCATGAAGAGGTCGGCATATGTCGTGAACTGCGCCCGAGGCGGCATCATCGATGAGCCGGCGCTTCGCGTCGCGCTCGAGGCCCACGCCATTGCCGGAGCCGGCCTCGATGTCTTCGTCCGCGAGCCGCTGCCGGGAGACGACCCCCTCATCGGGCTCGATAACCTCATCACCAGCCCACACGTGGCCGGCGTAACCATCGAAGCGGAGATCAAAATGGCGACGGGCGCCGCTCGCAACGTGCTTGCGGCATTCGACGGTACGCTGGATCCGGCGGCGGTGGTCAACGGCGAAGCACTAGTCGGCGCGTCGGTTGCTTGAGCCGCTGCGACATTGCCGAAAACGATTCAGGAACGGACTATTCGAGTTCGAGCCTGCTCAAACGCTCCGCCCAAAACGCGCGCCCGTGCTCGAAATCGTTCTTTCCGGATCGGTCGACGCCGCGCATCAGCATGAGCGGCTGGTCGGTGACTGCGAATCCCTGTGCGTTCGGCGATTGCGGGACCGAGCGATCGAAGTGAGAACTGGCCGGAAAATAGCGGAGAATCAGTCCCGCGCGCCGACGGTCCGAGGTGTTGGCCTTCGAGCCGTGAATCATTCGCACGTCGTGCAGTGACATCTGTCCCGGATCCAGCTCGACGTCGACGGCCAGCCTCTCGTCGAACTCGTCCGGGACGACTTCCTGGTCGAGCACGAGATTCTCTCGGCTCGAAATCCGGTGATCGTAGAGTGCTTCGCGGCGATGGGAACCGGGTATGAAGCGCATGCATCCATTGTCCCGATCGACCGGATCGAGCGCGATCCACACCGAGCACGTGCCGAGCGGCCGGATTGGCCAGTACTGGCCATCCTGATGCCAGGGCACCTCCTGGCCATCGCCCGCAGGCTTACACAGAATCCGCGTGATCCAAAGAATGAGATCCGGTCCGATGAGCTGCTCGACCATGTCGAGGATGGCGGGCTCACCGGCTACCCGCATGAACGGATTTTCCGCTCCGCGCCACGGCACCAGGTGCGGATTCATCAGGTGCTCGGGCCGGGTTTCGGGATCCGCGGCTATCAGCCGGTCGCAGCCGGCGCGAAGCGCGTTGGTGAGCGCACGCGGTAGACGGTAGTCCGGAACTACATACCCACGCTCGCGATAGTGGCGCACGGCCCCGTCGTCCAGTCGTGGAGCGGTTCGCGACACCGCGTCGATCACGTCTCGCC